>CAYRCH010000057.1:1740-8244 GCA_964422665.1 uncultured Sphingomonadaceae bacterium
GCCCTATTTCCGGCGGTAGCGGAAATACCAGACCTCGTGGCCGAGCTTGCGGGCCTTGGCCTCGTAGCGCGTCTCGCACCAGCCGCCCGGCCGCTGCTGCCAGCTCTGCGGCCCTTCGGCGAGCCATTCGAATTTGTCGGTGTGACGCCGCATTACCATCAGCGCGTGGCGCAGATAGACCGGATGGTCGGTGCCGAAGCGCAGCTCTCCGCCTGGCTTCAGCTTGGCCGCGAACATCTCCACCGGGCCGTCATTCATCATCCGCCGCTTGGCATGGCGCGCCTTGGGCCAGGGGTCGGGATGGAGCAAATAGAGGAAGCTCAGCGCGCCGTCGGGCACGCGGGAGAGCACTTCCAGCGCATCGCCGTGATGCAGGCGGACATTGGCCAGCACCCCGTCGCGGATATGGACCAGCGCCTGCGCGACCCCGTTGACGAAGGGTTCGGCGCCAATGAAGCCATGGTCGGGCAGCAGGTCGGCGCGGTAGGCCAGGTGCTCGCCGCCGCCGAAGCCGATCTCGAAATGGAGCGGGCAGTCATGGCCGAACAGCCGCTCCGCCGTCACCGGCCCTTCCGCGGGCACGGAGATGCGCGGCAGCAGCGTTTCCACCAGCTCCGCCTGCTGCTTGCGCAGCGGCTTGCCCTGGCTGCGGCCATAGAGGCGGTTGAGAGTGGTCGGATCGCCTGGCTTGTGCGCGCTCATGGCCGGCGCCTAAAGCGGGCGGGACGCGGATTGTCCAGCCGGGCGCGCAAACACGACACTACGTCGCGCGGACACTCACTGTGACCTTTGGAAGGAAAATCGCGTATTTACAAAGGCTTGCAAGCATTTCGTGCGGACCGTGTGTGACCATCGCGAATCGCGATCCTGCGCCCGCCGGGAGCCGGACCCCGTAGCCCCATCATAGGCAGATTTGCCGCATGTAGGACAGCGCTTTCCCCGCCCGATTGGCCAAAGTGGCCCGGTTCTGATACAGGGCAGCCTCCAGCCAAATTCCCGCGAGTTCGCGCATTCTTGCGCGGGGCCTATTCGCGCGCGTCTGAAACAAACAGGGAGAACCGGAACGTTGGCTTTTGCACCAGAGAAGGAACAGAATTACGGGAGCAATCCCACCGAGGTCCGCGAGACGGACAAATATACGTCGGAATATATCCGCGGCTTCGTCGAGAAATGGGACGAGCTGATCGACTGGGAACAGCGCGCCGAAAGCGAGGGGCGCTTCTTCATCGACGTGCTGAAGGCGCGCGGCAAGCACACGGTGCTCGACGTCGCGACCGGCACCGGCTTCCATTCGGTCCAGCTGCTGAAAGCCGGTTTCGACGTCTATTCCGCCGACGGATCGGCGGAAATGCTGGCCAAGGCGTTCGAGAACGGGGTGAAGCACGGGGTCGTGCTCAAGACCGTCCATGCCGACTGGCGCTGGCTCAACAAGGACGTGCACGGCAAGTTCGACGCGATCATCTGCCTCGGCAACAGTTTCACCCATCTGTTCGAGGAGGCCGACCGGCGCCGCGCGCTGGCCGAATTCTACGCCGCGCTGAAGCATGACGGCATCCTGATCATCGACCAGCGCAATTACGATGCGATCCTCGACGAAGGTTTCTCCTCGAAGCACAAGTTCTATTATTGCGGCGACAGGGTCAGCGCCCAGCCGGTCCATGTGGACGAGGGGCTGGCGCGGTTCGAATACCGCTTCCCCGACGGATCGACGCACAACCTCAACATGTTCCCGCTGCGAAAGAAGTACCTGCGTTCGCTGCTGAACCAGGCCGGCTTCCAGAAGATCCATTCCTACGGAGACTTCCAGGAAGAAGGCGAAGAGAAGAATCCGGACTTCTTCGTCCATCTCGCGGAGAAGAACTATGAGGACTGAGGCGAGACAGAACGAAGCGGGCATCGCCGTCGCGCGCGACTATTACGACAGCGCCGAGGCGGACGATTTCTACGCCAATGTGTGGGGCGGCGAAGACATCCATATCGGGCTCTACGATGCCACCGACGATATCCGCACCGCCAGCCGGCTCACGGTCGACCGGATCATCGAAAAGCTCGGCCCGCTGGCCGGCAAGCGGGTGATCGATCTCGGCGCCGGCTATGGCGGCGCGGCGCGCGTGCTGGCCGGGGAACACGGCGCCCATGTCACCTGCCTTAACCTCTCGGCAGTCGAGAACGAGCGCAATCGCGCACTGACCGCCGCGGCCGGGCTGGGGGAGCGGATCACGGTGGTCGACGGGTCCTACGATGCGATGCCGTTCGACGATGAGAGCTTCGATGTCGCCTGGAGCCAGGATGCGATCCTGCACGCGCCCGACCGGGGCAAGGTGCTGGACGAGGCGGCGCGGGTGCTGAAGCCCGGCGGGCTGCTGGCCTTCACCGACCCGATGCAGGCCGACGATGTCGCGGATACGAGCCTGCTGCAGCCGATCTACGACCGGATCCACCTGCCCGATCTCGCCTCGATCGGCTACTATCGCGACGCGTTGGGGAAGCGCGGCTTCGAGGAAGTCGAAGTGGAGGAACTGACGCAGCAGCTCGGCCGGCATTATGCCCGCGTGCGCGAGGTGATGCTGGGGCGCCGCGAAGAGCTCGGCCTCGATGACGGCTTTGTCGAGCGGATGAGCGAAGGGCTCGGCCACTGGGTCGAAGGTGCGGCAAAGGGTCATCTGAGCTGGGCCATCATGCTGTTCCGCAAGGCACGGCCCTAACAGACAGGGCCGCCGCGCCTGAGGGAGACTTGTGATGGCCAGCCGCCTTCCCAGTATGGATGCTGGATTCAATGCCCGGGTATTCTACGGGGCGATTGCGCTGATCGCCGCGCTGCTCGGTTTCGCCCTGTTCAACCTCGATCAGGCCGAGACGGTGTTCGGCGGCATCCAGCGCGCGGCGACGATCAATTTCGGCTGGCTGCTGGTCCTCACCGCCAATCTCATGCTGGTCGGCTGCCTCTACATGGCGATGAGCCGGCTGGGCGACATCCGGCTGGGCGGGAAGGGCGCGAAGCCCGAATTCACGCGCCCGGCCTGGTTCGCCATGCTGTTCAGCGCCGGCATGGGCATCGGGCTGCTGTTCTACGGCGTCGCCGAACCTTTGATGCATTTCTCCACCCCGCCGCTGACCCATTTCTCCACCCCCGATGCGCAGGCACCGATGGATGTGGCGGGCAATGCCCAGCACGCGATGGGTCTCACTTTCCTCCACTGGGGCCTTCATGTCTGGGCGATCTACGCGATCATCGCGCTTGGGCTGGCATTCGTCGCCTTCAATCGCGGCAAGACGCTCAGCATCGGGGCATTCCTGCACCAGGTATGGCCCAGGCTGCCGCGAATCGTCGTCGACCTCGTCGATATCCTCGCCATCGTCGCGACCGTGTGCGGGGTGGCGACGTCGCTCGGGCTGGGCGCGTCGCAGATCAATGCCGGCCTTTCCAAGCTGTTCGGCACCGGCGACACCTATACTGCCAAGCTGGTGATCATCGTGCTGGTCACGGGCCTCGCGACATTGTCGGTCGGGCTTGGACTGGCGAAGGGGATCAAGCGCCTGTCGCAGATCAACATGGTGCTGGCGATCGGGCTGGTGCTGTTCGTGTTCGTGGCCGGGCCGACCGTGTTCCTGCTCGATTCCTTCATCCAGAATATCGGCTATTACTTCCAGCGCTTCATCTATCTCTCGACCTGGACCGAAAGCTACACCAGCGGCGAGTGGCAGCTCGACTGGACGATCTTCTTCTATGCCTGGTGGATCAGCTGGTCGCCTTTCGTGGGGATCTTCATCGCCCGCATTTCCTATGGCCGCACCGTGCGCGAGTTCATCCTGGGTACGCTGCTGGTGCCCAGCCTGTTCACCTTCGCCTGGATGACGGTCTTCGGCGACAGCGCGCTCCATATCGAGCTGTTCGGCGAAGGCGGCTTGCAGCAGGCGGTGGCGACCAGCCTGCCCGACGCCCTGTTCGCTTTCCTCGACCATTTCCCCGCGCCGGCATTCTTTTCCGCGCTGGCGGTGGTGATCGTGGCGACTTTCTTCGTCACCAGCGCAGATAGCGGCGCGCTGGTGGTGGCGATGATCGCCTCGGGCGGGGATCATGAGGCCGGCTTCGCCCCCCGCGTGATCTGGTCGATGATGATCGGCGCGCTGGCCGCCGGGCTGCTTTTCGCCGGGGGCCTCGACGCGCTGCAGACCGCGGCGATCGTGACCGGCCTGCCCTTTGCGCTGGTGCTGCTGGCGATGGCCTGGGGCACCGTCCTGCTGCTGCGCCGGGAAAGCGGGCTCGACGAGGTTTGAGCGGCCGGCGCTCACAGCCTGTCAGGCCGAGGGCACAACTCGCCGCAAATCCGCATCGTCACTGATCCAGGTTAGTTCGCTTCGCCGGAACCGGTCGCATTCATCTGGCGTTCGGGTTGCAAGAGGCGAACATATGCTGGTTTCAGAAGCAATGGAGGGCAATCCCGCGATAATTTCTCCGCTGGCCACGCTGGAGGCCGCGGCCCGGCGGATGCGCGACGAGCGGCTCCGCTTCATGATCGTGTGCCACGAAGGATGCGCCAACGGCCAGATCGCGGGTGTGGTCACCGACCGCGACATCGTGGTGCGCTGCGTGGCCGAAGGGCGCGACGGGGTGTTTTCGCGCGTGGCCGATGCGATGAACTCGCCGGCGATCTGCTGCCGCGACAGCGACACGCTGGAGCAGGCGAAGGAACTTGCGCTCCGCTCCGGGGTGCGCCGGTTGCCCGTGCTCGATAGTGCGAACCGCGTGGTCGGCCTGTTCAAGGCCGACGGAAAAGCGCCCGCCGAGGTAAAAACGGTCGAAGAATTGCCCCGGATTTCGGCATAGGGTTTTCGGGATCGGGCGATGGCGACTTACCGGCTGAAATTCAGCGATGACGGGCTTGGCTGTGCCAAGGAGATCGAATTCGACGCGCATGATGCGGGCTCCGCTCTTGCCATAGCGCAGGGCGAACGCTTCGGCCGCAGCGCCGAATTGTGGGAGAGCGAGCGCAGATTGTGCACGCTGCGCCGCGAAGGCCCGCGGGGCGAGATCTGGCGCGTCGAACGCTGAGGGAACCGGTCCGCGCCCGGCTGGATTGAACCCTCGTGGATGCCGAAGCCTACACAGTGTTCCTCCGCCGGCTGCTGAGCCGGTCGCGGCTGGGCGAGGACGAGCGCGACGCGATCGCCGCCCTGCGCGCTGCTCCCGAGCGGATCGAAGCCAATCGTGACATCGTCGGCCCCGGCGAACATCGCGACCACGCCTGCCTGGTGGTGAAGGGGCTGGCCGCCCGGTTCGACCAGATGCGCGACGGGCAGCGGCAGATCGTCGCCATCTATGTGCCCGGCGACATGTGCGATCTGCATTCCGTCCCTGTCGACTATACGGGATGGGGGCTGCAGACGCTGGCGCCCACCACGATCGCGCGGATCGCCCATGCCGAACTGAGGCAGGCGATCGCGCAATATCCCGATATCGGCATGGCCTTCTGGCGCGACACCGTTGCCGACGGCTCGATCCTGGCCAAGGCGGTGGCCAATGTCGGTCGCCGGCGGGCGCAGCCGCGGCTGGCGCATCTGCTGTGCGAGATGGGCGTGCGGATGGAGCTGGCCGAACTCGGCATGCGCACCGCCTATCCGCTTCCGGCCACGCAGGCGCATCTGGCGGACATGCTCGGCCTTACCGCGGTGCATCTCAACCGCACTTTCCGTAAGCTGAAGGCGGAAGGGGTTTCGATGACCGGCGGCGAAGTCCGGATCGAGGACTGGGGGCGGCTGGTGCGGATGGCCGAATTCGATCCGGCCTACCTGCTCCTGCCGGTCGAGCTGGCCGACCGGTTCCGCTGAGCACGACGGACGGCGCATAATTCGCGCTGATCTTTGTTAATCGGGTGAAACCGGGTGCCCTCTCCCGCGTTGTTGGGCCATGCAGGACATTTTAAAAGCCAATCGGGCCGTCGATCTCGAAGCCCGCTTCCGTGATTTCGTCGGCGCGCCCGATTTCCCCTGTGTCGGGGCCAAGTCGGCACTGGCGCGCGGCACGCTCAAGGTGATTACCGGCCGCGACATCCGCAGCGCCTGGAACGATCTCAAGATCCATGATGCGCTGCTCGACTGGGCCTATGAGTACCAGCGCGAGCCCGAGGGGCTGCGCAGCCTGGCCGTGGTGTTCGAAGGCCCGCAATCGATCACCGAGGCGGAATTCGAGCAGTGCATGTGGGACCGCCTGCAATCGCTGGCCGACAAGGACGCCTGGCGCGGGCAGGATTATGATTCGGCCGTCAGCGCCGACCCCTCGGACCCGCATTTCTCATTGAGCTTCGGGGGCGAGGGGTTCTTTGCCGTCGGGCTGCATCCGGGGGCATCGCGCCCCGCGCGGCGCTTCTCGCATCCGGCGATCGTGTTCAACCTGCACGACCAGTTCGAACGGCTGCGGGAAGAAGGAAGGTACGAGCGTATGCGCGAGCGCATCATCGCCCGCGATGTCGAGCTGGCCGGATCGCCCAACCCGATGCTCAAGCG
>CAYRCH010000057.1:8344-13733 GCA_964422665.1 uncultured Sphingomonadaceae bacterium
TCGAACGGCCGGACCTTCGATTACGAGGAGACGATCCGGCTCGGCACCGGGAACCGCCTGTGGTCGAACCGCTCCAACCCCATGCTCGAGATCGTCGCCGACACCGCGGGCGCTCACGACTTCCTGCTGACGCCCTGCAGCGAGGCGACCTTCCGCCATTTCTACAAGGACAAGCCGGTCCATCGCGGCTGTTTCGGTAACCTGGCCGAGGCGCTCGCCCCTTACGGAGTGCAGCCTGATGCGTTTCCGGTCGCTTTCAACATCTTCATGAACGTGCCAGTGGCCGAGGACGGTTCGATCCGGGTACTGCCGCCTTCGACCAGACCCGGCGACCATATCGAGCTGCTGGCCCTGGCCGATCTCGTCATCGGACTCACCGCCTGTTCGGCTTACGATTCCTGCGGCGGGACATTCAAACCGATCGACTATGTCATCGATCCGGCATCCGGACCCGGCGAACCCGGCCCGTCATAAGGAAGGCTGGCATATGTCCACTGCAACCACTTCGGGAGAGTTGTTTTCGGTTTGCATCGAAGACCTGGTCGCCGGCCGGAGGCAGGCCGCCGAACGCCTGCCGCAGATCGCGCGTTCCGCAGGTTCTTCGCTCGCGGCGGTTATCGCCGGACTGGGAAGGGCGTTTGCCGACCAGGCAGCGCGGATGGAAGAATTGTGCGGCGAATCGGAAGGTATGCAGAACATCTGGATTAAGGGCATCCTCGATGACGCGTCGCGCGACACGAAGACCATTGCGGAAGGGCCCCTGCTGGACATCGCGCTGATCGGGGCTGTCCGGAAGGCACTCGTCGCCGACTGCGCGTCACTGGAAACGGCGAGCTCACTCGCGCGATCCTGCAACGAGGAGAGCCTCGTCGCCGAAATCGACGCGATTGCCGGCCAGGTCAGGGATTTCGATCAGATGCTCCGGCTGAAACTGTACGAAACGGTCCAGGCGAAGTGACCTCAGCCCCGTAACCCGCCGGGCCGGGGGTAGGGCGTGTGCCAAAAAAAACCGCCCCGCGGGCGGGGGCCCACGAGGCGATTCTCGCTGTAAGGACTGAATTTCAGGAGGTCAGGCGGCTTCTTCCACCTCGTCCGGATCGCGCAGCACATAGCCGCGGCCCCACACGGTCTCGATATAGTTCTCGCCGCCGCAGGCATGGCTGAGCTTCTTGCGCAGCTTGCAGATGAACACGTCGATGATCTTGAGTTCGGGCTCGTCCATGCCGCCGTAGAGGTGGTTGAGGAACATTTCCTTGGTCAGCGTAGTACCCTTGCGGAGCGAGAGGAGCTCCAGCATCGCATATTCCTTGCCGGTCAGGTGGACGCGGGCGCCGTCGACTTCCACCGTCTTGGCATCGAGGTTCACGGCCAGCTTGCCGGTGCGGATGATCGACTGGCTGTGGCCCTTCGAACGGCGCACCACGGCGTGGATGCGGGCAATCAGCTCGTCCCGGTGGAACGGCTTGGTGACGTAATCGTCGGCGCCGAAGCCGAAGCTGCGAATCTTGGAATCCATTTCCGAAATGCCGGAGAGAATCAGGACCGGGGTCTGCACCTTGGCGACGCGCAGCTTCTTGAGGACGTCGTAGCCGTGCATGTCGGGCAGGTTCAGGTCGAGCAGGATGATGTCGTAATCATACAGCTTGCCGAGATCGAGGCCCTCTTCGCCGAGGTCGGTCGAGTAGACGTTAAAGCCTTCCGTCGTCAGCATGAGCTCGATGGCTTTCGCCGTTGTCGGCTCGTCTTCAATGAGCAATACGCGCATTAGCTGGCCCCCTGTTGGTCCCCGGTGCGCCCGTTCCCCTCGTGGCAAGGAAGGAGCTTTGGCTTGAATTAACCACAACGTCTCTCAACGAAAAAGGTTAATTTCCCGTAAAGGGGGGTGAACATTTCCTTGCGAGTCTTTCAAGCAACAGTTTTTTAAGGCTCGGGTTCTGGCGATACCGGATCGCCCCCGCGATCCTATCTTACACCTTCGAGCTTCTTCTGCCGCCTGCGCTGGACCGACGATCCGATGCCGATAGCTTCGCGGTATTTGGCCACCGTGCGCCGCGCGAGATCGAAACCTTTCGCCTTCAGCAGCTCCACCAGCTTGTCGTCGGAGAGGATCTTCTTCGGGTCTTCGGCATCGACCAGCGCCCGGATCTGGGCCTTGACCGCTTCGGCGGAGGCGCCGTCCTCACCCTCGGTCGAACCCACTCCCGAGCTGAAGAAATATTTCAGTTCGAAAGTCCCACGCTGGCAGTGGAGATATTTGTTGCTGGTCACGCGGCTGACAGTGGATTCGTGCATCTCAATCGCTTCGGCCACCATCCGCAGCGTCAGCGGCTTGAGCCCGGAAACGCCGCGGCGGAAGAATTCGGCCTGGTGGCGAACGATTTCCTGCGTGACCTTGAGCACTGTCTTCTGCCGCTGGTCGAGTGCCTTCACCAGCGCATTGGCATCGGCCAGCTTCTCACTGAGCCAGCTGCGCGCATTCCTGTCGTCGCAGCCTTCGCGCATTTCGAGGTAGTATTCGCGGTTCACGACGAGCCGGGGCAGCGTGTCCTGGTTCAGCGCGATCCGCCAGCCATTCTCTCCGCCGGGCGTGATCAATATGTCGGGCACCACGGCAGCGGCGGTGTCGGAACCGAATTTCAGCCCGGGCTTGGGATCGTAGCTGCGCAGTTCCGCCAGCATGTCGAGGAAATCTTCCTCGTCCACCTGGCACATGCGCCTGAGCTGCGGGAATGCGCCGCGCGCAACGAGGTCGAGATTGTCGATCAGCCGCGCCATGCACGGATCGTAGCGGTCGGCCTCTTTCGCCTGCAGCATGAGGCATTCGGAAAGGCTGCGCGCACCCACGCCGGTCGGCTCGAGCGACTGGACGATGGCCAGCGCCTGTTCGCACTGCTCGACGGTGCAGCCGATCTCCCCTGCGATTTCGCGCGTCGTGGCGGTGAGATAGCCCGCCTCATCCAGCCGCCCGACAATGTGCATGGCGATGAAGCGGATTGCCGGATCGCGCGCGGCGGCACCCAGCTGCGCTTCGAGGTGCTGCGCCAGCGTCGGCTCCGGCTCGCCGCGCTCGCCAATGTCGGGCAACTCATCGAAGGAAGCGCCCGAGGCCGGAGCGGCTGACCAGTCGCCCGTATCACGGTCCCGGTCGAGCGCGGATGGATCGATATCCAGCGGCGCGTCGGCTTCGCCCTGACCCTGCGCGATGAGCTGGTCCGCAGGCGCCAGCTCGCCCCGGTCCGGCGTGTTCTCCGCCGCCTCCGACGGGTCGGGGCGATCCGTTTCGCCCAGTTCCAGCAGGGGATTGTCGGCAATCGCCTGGTCGATGAAGCTTTCGATCTCGAGGTTGGACAGCGCCAGCAGCTTGATCGCCTGCTGCAGCTGCGGGGTCATCACCAGAGACTGGGTCTGGCGGAGGTCCAGCCTCGGGGAGAGCGCCATCTAGAACCTCGCCCGGGTCCGGCTGCGACCGGGCCTGATGAACGGGCGAGGCGCGGGAGCCCTCGCCAAATTGCGTTCGGATCGGATCGTAAGCTGTTTCATGCCGGGCGGCTTCAGAGAGTGAAACCCTCGCCCAGATAGAGGCGGCGGACATTCTCGTCGGCGACCAGGTCCTGCGGGCTGCCGGCAAACAGCACCTGCCCACCATAGATGATGCAGGCGCGGTCCACGATATCGAGTGTTTCGCGCACATTGTGATCGGTGATCAGCACGCCGATGCCGCGATTCTTGAGTTCAATGACCAGATGCCGGATGTCGGCGATCGAGAGTGGATCGATCCCGGCAAAGGGTTCGTCGAGCAGCATGATCGAAGGCTTGGCCGCCAGCGCGCGGGCAATTTCGCAGCGCCGCCGCTCGCCGCCCGAAAGCGCCATGGCCGGGCTGTCGCGCAGGGCGGTGATGTGGAATTCCTCCAGCAGCTTCTCCAGCTCCGCCTCGCGCGTCGCCACGTCCGGCTCCATCATTTCCAGCACGCAGCGGATATTCTCTTCCACGGTCATACCGCGAAAGATCGAAGTTTCCTGCGGCAGGTAGCCGAGGCCGAGGATCGCGCGGCGATACATGGGCAGGTTGGTCACATCGACCCCGTCCATCAGGATGCGCCCCGTATCGGGCCGCACCAGCCCCATGATCGAATAGAAGCAGGTCGTCTTGCCCGCACCGTTGGGGCCCAGCAGGCCGAGCACCTCTCCCTTGCCGACGGTCAGCGAGATATCGTTGAGCACGGCCCGCTTGTCGTAGCTCTTGGCGATCGAGATCACTTCGAGCCCGCCCTGCGGGATCGGGGGGGAGGCATTGGCCGGAGCCTCGGCCATGGCTTCGGCCACGGCGGGATTGGCGATCAGATTGTCTTCAAGCGAACTCATGGCCCCGCTTCTACCAGCAATTGCCGGCGTTGAAACCGTTTCTGGCAGGATTCCTGCATGGCCCCGCAGGACCGCTCCCGGGCCCGATCTGGAACATCTTGCTGAACGATGGATTACCAAGCTTGTCATCCCGCGATTCATTTGAGATACATATAGGCGGGATGAGAGGAGTATGCTGGTGTCAAAGGCGATTTGGCAGCTGCCCAAGATCGACGAAACGCAGAGCGTGGTCGACTGGCGCAAGAAGATCAGCGATCACGTGGCCTATGGCCTGCTGGTCTATACCGGGCTGCAGATCTTCGTCACCATGGGCGCGCTGAAGAGCGAATCCGGCTCGATCCTCCCCTATTTCTCGCTGGTGTTGCTGGTCGCGGCCATTATTCCCGCCTGCCGGGCAATCGAACGCCGCTGGACCAGGCTGGGCGACATCGAGGCGCTCGACCCGGCGCTCGCGCCTGCCTATCGCCGCGACCGCTTGCTGATCTGGCTCGGCGCGATCAGCCTGCCGCTGCTCGTCACCGGCCTCTACAAGCTGACCGTCTACCTGTTCTTCTAGGCCTCCGGCGCCTGGCGCGCCGCCTTCGCCCGGTCGATGGCTTCGATGACGACTCGCTTCGCATCGGCCGCATTGCCCCACTGGCCGATGCGGACCCATTTCTCCGCTTCCAGGTCCTTGTAGTGGGTGAAGAAGTGTTCGATCTGCTGCAGCACGATCGAGGGCAGGTCCTGCCGTTCCCCGACATCGGAGTAGTAGGGGAACGTCGTGTCCACCGGCACGCAGATCAGTTTCTCGTCCCCGCCATGTTCGTCTTCGAGATTGAGCACGCCGATCGGCCGCGCGCGCACCACGCAGCCGGCGATGAAGGGGCTGCGCGCGATCACCAGCGCATCCAGCGGGTCGCCGTCGGGGCTTAGCGTGTGCGGCACGAAGCCGTAATTGGCCGGATAGCGCATCGGCGTGTGCAGGATGCGGTCGACGAACAGCGCGCCGGAAGCCTTGTCGAATTCATACTTCACCGGCTCGC
>CAYRCH010000058.1:0-13530 GCA_964422665.1 uncultured Sphingomonadaceae bacterium
CGGCAGATTTACCTGCTGACGGTGGAGGATTGAGCCGCTAGCGGCTTTGCCCGTGACCCAGCGAGTCTACCTTCGCCCGATCAGCTTCGTGCCGGGCCCCCAGGCGGCGGAAGGCGATGCCATCCGCCTTGCCGGAAGCATGGCCTATGCCCGCGAATTTGCCGTGATTGTGCGCGACGGCGACCGTGTCACCCATCGCGAATTGACGACCCGGGCGACCATTGCCGACGCGCTGTCGCGCCTGCCGGACGATCTGGCCGCTGAAGGCGAGGCACAATGGGCCAGCCTCCAGTCGGTCCACGCCCCGCTCCAGTGCGGCAGCCGCACGATCCGGCTGGACCAGCCACAGGTGATGGGCATCCTTAACGTGACGCCGGATTCCTTTTCCGACGGCGGCAAGTTCCTTGACGATCCGGAAGAAGCCGCGAGCCACCTTGCTTCCATGGTCGAGGCCGGGGCGGCGATCGTAGACATCGGCGGGGAGAGCACGCGGCCCGGCGCCCAGGCGGTGTGGGAAGGCGACGAGCTCAAGCGCGTGATCCCGGCAGTGGAGCGCGCCGCCGCTATGGGCGCGGCGGTGAGCGTCGATACGCGGCGCGTGGGCGTGATGGAGGCCGCACTGAAAGCGGGGGCGCATATCGTCAACGACGTATCTGCCCTGCGACATGATCCGCGCGCCGTGGAATTCGTGGCCGGTGCGGGCGTGCCGGTGGTGCTGATGCACGCGCCCGGGGAGGGCGAGAATCTCCATGCGGATGCCGACTACGCCAATGTCGTGTTCGACGTGTTCGACTGGCTGCGGGAGCGGCGCGATGCCTGCATCGCCGGCGGTATCGCGCGCGAGAAGATCATTCTCGATCCGGGTATCGGCTTCGGCAAGAACATGGCCGAGAACCTCGCCCTGCTGAACGCGCTGCCCTTGTTCCATGCGCTGGGCCAGCCGCTGCTCCTTGGCGCCAGCCGCAAGCGAATGATCGGAGCGCTATCCAACGAGGCACCGGCGCATCTGCGTGCCGGGGGCAGCATAGCGCTGGCGCTCGCCGGAATGGATGCGGGCGTGCATCTGCTGCGCGTCCATGACGTGTTCGAGACGGTGCAGGCGCGCAATGTGTGGCGCGGAATGCGCGACGCGGCGCTGACCGATTTCGGGGACCTGCCGGGTTAGAGAGCGTAGCCGCCGTCGCTCACCAGCACGGCGCCGGTGATCGTCGCGGCCGCCTCCGACAGCAGGAAGCCGATCTGCGCGGCGATCTCCTCCGCGCTGCCATAGCGCCCCAGCGGCGTTGCCATCTTCGCCATCGCTTCCAGCGCAGCATCCCGGTCGCCACCATGCTGGGCGACAAGATCCTGGAAGAAGGGCACCTGGTCCCAGATCGGCGTATCGACGCCGCCGGGCGCAATCGCGTTGACCCTTACGCGACGCGGCGCGCCTTCCTTTGCCGCGACCTTGGCAAGCTGGATCATCGCCGCCTTCGATGCGCTGTAAGCCGCGGTGCCGGGCTCTGCCTTCATCCCGCTGACCGACGAGGTCAGCACCGCTGCGCCGCCATCGGAGAGCGCGCGCATTACAGCGCGCAGCGAAAGGAACGCCCCGTCGAGATTGACCGACAGCACGCGCCGCCATTCTGCGAAGTCGAGCTCGGCAATCGGTGCGCCGCTGGCGACCCCGGCATTGATCACGGCAAGGTCGAGCGGCGCGAGCTGCGGCTCGAGTGCCGCCCACAACTCCTCGTCGCCAACGTCCCCAACCACGCGCTCGTAAGTGCGGGGCAGGCTCAGCGCTTCGAGGTTCGCTGTATCCCGGTCGACGAGCACAAGGCGCGCCGCGCCCTGTTCAGCAAGCAGGCGTGCGCATGCCGCACCGATGCCGGACGCAGCGCCGGTGATCAGGGCTGATTTTCCAGAAAACGTTCCGATTCCGGCCATGAAGGCCGGGCTAAGGCGGTCAGGCGGCGTTGTCGATGCCGAGATTGCTGAGCTTGCGGTAAAGCGTCGACCGGCCGATCCCGAGCCGCCGCGCAACCTCGGTCATGCGCCCGCGATAGTGCCCGATGGCGAGGCGGATCACATCGGCCTCGATCTCCTCCAGCGGACGGAGGTTGCCGTCCTCGGAATAGAGCATGACGCCCGCGCCCTGGGATTCGCGCGCGATGGGTTCATCGCCGCTGCCATTGGTGCCGACGATATCGGACAAATGCGGGAAATCATTGGCCGTCAGCGCGTCGCCGTCACAATGGACTGCCGCGCGGAACAGAACCGCCTGCAACTGGCGGACATTGCCCGGCCAGTCGAAACTGCCCAGCAGGGACAGCGCGCCGTCGGTGATGCCCAGTTCGCGCAGGCCTGGCTGGTCGCCGATACGTTGCAGGAAATAGCGGGCCAGCGGGCGGATGTCGCCAGCGCGTTCGCGAAGCGGCGGCAACGCGATCCGCGTCGCGGAGAGGATCTGGTAAAGGTCCTCGCGAAATGTGCCGGCTTCGACCATTTCGGCCAGCCGCTGATTAGAGGCGGCGATGATGCGTATGTCGATGCGGAAGGAATGGCGCGCGCCGATGGGCCGGATGCGGCCGCTGGCGAATGCCTCGGCGAGCCGCGCCTGAACATCCATCGGCATCCGGTTGATCTCGTCGAGCACCACGGTCCCGGTATCGCATTGCTGCAGCACGCCGACCTGACGGTCGAAAGCGCCTGGGAAGGCTCCCTGCTCATGGCCGAAGAGTACCGATTCGATCGAGTTGGGCGCCACGCCGCGCACATTGATGATCCGGAATGGTAGCTTGGCGCGCGGGCTGGCCGCCTGCACCGCGCGGACCAGCATGTCCTTGCCCGTGCCCGTTTCGCCTTCCACCAGGATATGGCCATGCCCCCGCGCTGCCTTGGCCGCGCGCGCCAGCGAAGTGCGAAACTCAGGGTTCGCGCCGATCATCGAATCGAAATCGAGCGTGGCGTCGAGCTTTTCGCTCAGCGTCTGGAGTTCGCTCGAGGGAACTTCGCGCGTGGTTGCGCAGCGCAGCGCCTGCATCAGCCGGTCGGGCGCGACCGGCTTGACCAGGTAATCGCTGGCGCCTGCACGCATCGCGTCGACGGCGAGCTGGGGCGAGGCGCTGGTGGTCAGCATCAGGATCGGCAGGCCGGGCCGGCGGGATTTGAGTTCGGCAATCAGGTCGCAGGCATCGTCACCCGGCACCCACTGGTCGAGGATGATGGCGGAAAGCTGCATCCCCTGGCGTGTGCCCAGGGTTGCGATGGCGGTCTCGGCGTCATGAACGACATGCGTGCGCCATCCCGCGCGCCCGGCGAGCGCCGAAATCAGCCGGCTTTGCGCCGGCTCGTCGTCGATCAGCATAAGAAGGCGTTCTTCTGGCTCCGCCATGTGCCGCCATGTCCCCTGTTTTCACGGATGAATCCCGCACTGGAAGCGGGGTTAGGCCGATTGAGTAAAAGTCCGATTAAGCTTTGACGCTCACTTTGCGGCATCTCTCCCCCGCCATGCGGGCCATAGGGGCTTGAGCATGGGCGAGAGGCGCTTTAGACGCGCTCTATCCCGCATTTCGGAACAGGAAGAGGCGCAATGGAATCGGCAAATGACATGAAGGCTGCGAAGAGGACCTATTCGGGCTTTATCGCGCTCATCAAATGGAGCCTTCCGATCGTCGCCATCCTCGTCCTGCTGATCGTGATTGCGATTTCCAATTGATCGCACGGCGGCGGGCAGCCTGGTGAGGATCGCGATCCTGAAGGAGCTGGCAGCCGGTGAGAGCCGGGTTGCCGCCACACCGGAAACGATCGGCAAGTTCGCCAAGCTGGGCGCCTCGCTGGCGGTCGAGACCGGAGCAGGTGCGGCCGCATCCGTTTCGGACGACGCGTATCGCGAAGCGGGGGCCGAAGTCGGTGCCCGGGAAACGGTAGTATCCGGCGCCGATATCATCCTGGGCGTGCAGGCACCGGAACCGGCCAGCATTGCCGGCGCTAAGCCGGGGGCCTGGGTCACGGCGATCTTCGACCCGTTCCGCAGGAAGGAGCTTGTCTCTGCTTATGCGAAAGCGGGGCTGGAAGCGCTGGCGATGGATTTCATGCCGCGCATCACACGCGCGCAGAGCATGGACGTGCTTTCCAGCCAGTCCAACCTCGCCGGGTACAAGGCGGTGATCGCGGCGGCCGACACCTATGGCCGGGCCTTCCCGATGATGATGACTGCGGCGGGCACCATCACCGCGGCGCGCGTCTTCGTGATGGGCGTGGGCGTGGCAGGGCTACAGGCAATCGCGACGGCGAGGCGGCTCGGCGCGCAGGTCTCCGCCACCGACGTGCGCAGTGCGACGAAGGAACAGATCCAGAGCCTCGGCGCGAAGCCGGTCTTCGTGGAAGAGGTGCAGGGCATCGAAGGCGAAGGCAGCGGCGGCTATGCCACGGAAATGTCGGAAGAATACCAGAAGGCGCAGGCTGAACTGGTGTCCTCCCACATCGCCAAGCAGGACATCGTCATCACCACGGCGCTGATCCCGGGCCGCGATGCACCGCGGCTGATCACCGATGCCCAGATCGCAACCATGAAGCCGGGCAGCGTGATCTTCGACCTGGCGGTCTCGCAGGGCGGTAATGTGGAAGGTTCGGTCGCGGACCAAATCGTCGAGAAGCATGGCGTGAAGATCATGGGCTATTCCAACACCGCGGCGCATCTCGCGGCGGATGCCAGCGCGCTGATTGCCCGCAACTTCTACAATTTCCTGTCCGCCTTCTGGGACGAGGAGGCGAAAGGGCCGGTCCTCGACGAGGAAATCGGCAATGCTGTCCGGCTGACGCAGGGCGGGGCGGTCGTGAACGAGAGGCTGAAGGGATAGGCTCATGGACTTCATCACCATCCTCTCGATCTTCGTGCTGGCCTGTTTCGTGGGCTATTACGTCGTCTGGTCGGTCACGCCTGCGCTGCACACGCCGCTGATGGCGGTGACCAATGCGATCTCCAGCGTCATTATCGTGGGCGCGCTGATCGCCGCGGCGGCGGCGGAAGTGCCGGGAGCGAAGTGGTTGGGCCTCGTCGCGATCGCGCTCGCTAGCGTCAACATCTTCGGCGGCTTTGCCGTCACGCAGCGCATGCTGGCGATGTACAAGAAGCGGGAGCGCAAGTGATGCCCTCAACGCTTCCTGAAACCGTCCAGCACACGCCCGAATGGGCGCTGCTCGCCTATCTCGTCGCGGGCGTATGCTTCATCCTCGCCCTCAGGGGCTTGTCCTCGCCGGAATCGAGCCGGGCGGGCAATCGCTTCGGCATGATCGGGATGGGTATCGCGGTGGCGACCACGCTGGTAGTCTCCGAATTCGCGAATATTTTCGAGGTCGGCGCAGCCATCGCTGTTGGCGGTATTGTCGGCTTCGTGATCGCCAGGCGCATTGCCATGACCGCGATGCCGCAGCTCGTCGCCGCGTTTCACTCTCTGGTCGGCATGGCCGCAGTGCTGGTGGCGGCCGCGGCGTTCCTCAATCCGGGTTCGTTCGATATTCTCGGTGCGGGAGGCGATATTCTCGTCGTCAGCCGGATCGAAATGGCGCTCGGCGCGGCGATCGGCGCGATTACCTTCTCCGGCTCGGTGATCGCCTTCGCCAAGCTCAACGGCAACATGTCGGGAGCGCCGATCCTTCTTCCTGCCCGCCACGTGATCAATCTCGGCACACTCGCGGCGATTTTGGGAATGACCGCCGCCTATGCACTCGCCCCAAGCGCCGGCCCCGGCGAGGGCTGGCTGTTCTGGGCGATCGTGGCCGCCGCCTTCATCATCGGCTTCCTGCTGATCATCCCCATCGGCGGGGCGGACATGCCTGTCGTGGTCTCGATGCTGAACTCCTATTCGGGCTGGGCGGCAGCTGCGATGGGTTTCACGCTGCACAACACCGCGATGATCATCACCGGCGCTCTGGTGGGCAGCTCGGGCGCGATCCTGAGCTACATCATGTGCCGGGCAATGAATCGCAGCTTCATCAGCGTGATCGCGGGCGGCTTCGGCGCGGAAAGCGGCGGCGGAGACGGCGCGGCCAAGACCGACCGCCCGTGGAAGCGCGGCAGCGCGGAAGACGCCGCCTTCCTGCTGAAAGAAGCGGAAAACGTCATCATCATTCCCGGTTACGGCATGGCGGTGGCGCAGGCGCAGCACGTGCTGCGCGAAATGGCCGATCTGCTCAAGGAGCACGGAGTCGGCGTGAAATACGCCATTCACCCCGTTGCCGGCCGCATGCCGGGGCACATGAACGTGCTGCTGGCGGAAGCGAATGTCCCCTATGACGAGGTGTTCGAGCTGGAGGACATCAACAGCGAATTCTCGCAATGCGATGTCGCTTTCATCATCGGCGCGAACGATGTCGTCAATCCGGCGGCCAAGACCGACAAGTCCAGCCCGATCTACGGCATGCCCGTGTTCGATGTCGACAAAGCCAAGACGGTGATGTTCATCAAGCGCAGCATGGGCGGTGTCGGCTATGCCGGGGTCGATAACGATGTTTTTTACATGGACCAGACCATGATGCTCTTGTCAGACGCCAAGAAAATGGTCGAAGAGATCAACAAGTCGCTCGCATGAATGAGTGACAGTTAACCGGACTCGATATACCGGAATTTACCTAGAGGGGGCTCTGTGCGGCGGTCCGGGAAACCGCCGTGGGTTATGAGGGAGCAAAGTTTGCGCAAGCTGGGCCTTATCGGCGGCATGAGCTGGGTATCGACCCGCACATATTACACCCACCTCAATCGCATCATCCAGATCCGGCAAACCAAGTATTCCAGCGCCCCGCTGATTATCGAAAGCCTCGACTTCGCCAACCTGTATGGCCTGCTGAGCGAGGAAGACTGGGACCGGGCGGCGAAGGTGCTTGTCGATTCCGCCAAACGTCTGGAGGGCGCAGGGGCGGAAGGGCTGGCGATCTGCGCCAATTCGATGCACCGGCTGGTCGACCTGATCGAGAAGGAAATCTCGATACCGATCATTCACGTCGCCGATGCGGTGGGTGCGGCGATGAACCGGGCCGGGATCAAGCGCGCTGCGCTTCTCGGCACGCGCAACGTGATGACAGAGAGTTTCTATCGCCAGCGGCTGGTTGCGCACGGCGTCGACCTGCTGCCGCCATCGATGGAATATGTCGAGGCGCTCGACAAGATCATCTACGAGGAGCTCGTGGTCGGGAAGGTCACGCGCAGTGCTCAGCGAATGATGAAGACCATCATCACCAACAAGGAGCAGGACGGTGCGCAGGCCGTGGTGCTGGGCTGCACGGAACTCGAAATGGTGACAGATGTGGATGCCAACGTATTGCCGATATTCGATAGTACGCGCATCCATGCCGATCGATGTGCTTCGTGGATACTGGGAGAGGACTGATCGCCATTTGCGATCCCTCCCGGCAAGCCAGGACCCAGGCCTGACCGGATGAAGCGCGCGAGCTATGCCGCCGATCCCGCGACCAGCCGCGGGCGCGAGTTTCCCGAACAGCCGGATGCCGCCCGGCGCGGCCCGCGCAGCGCCTTCCAGCGGGATCGGGACCGCATCATCCATTCGATCGCCTTTCGCCGGCTGCGCCACAAGACGCAGGTGTTCATTGCGCCCGACGGCGATCACTACCGGGTTCGCCTGACGCACAGCCTCGAAGTGGCGCAGATTGGCCGGGTCATCGCCCGTGCCCTCGGGCTCGATGAAGACCTGACCGAAGCGCTGTGCCTGGCGCACGATATCGGCCACCCGCCCTTCGGCCATGCCGGCGAGGATGCGCTGGAAGAGGCGATGGAAGGCGCCGGCGGATTCGATCATAACGCACATACGCTGCGCGTGCTGATGCGGCTCGAAAGCCCCTATTGCGACCATGAGGGGCTGAACCTCAGCTGGGAGCTGCTGGAAGGCCTTGCCAAGCATAATGGCCCGGTCGCCAACCCCTCATGGGCGCTGGAGCAACTGGACGCCGCTTACCCGCTGGAGCTGGTCCGGTATTCAAGTCTCGAAGCGCAGGTTGCGGCGCTCGCGGACGACATCGCCTATGACAATCACGACATCGATGACGGGCTAAGATCTGGGTATCTGGAGCCCGGGCAGCTGCTGGAGCTCGATTTCGTCGCGGATCAGTGGCGAATGGTCGAAAAACGCTTTCCCGGTGCCCCGCGCGACCGGCAGTTGCGCGAACTGGTGCGTTCACAAATCGGACTCATGGTGAATGACTGTCTCGAGCAGACACGAAGGAACCTTGCGGGCATTGCCACGCAGGAGGATGTGCGCAGTGCCGGGCGAACGCTCGCCTGCTTCTCGCCTGCCATGGCCACGCATGAGCGGGAGCTGAAGCAGTTCATGTACGCCAATCTCTATCACCATCCGCGACAGCTGCGCACCGCGCAGCTGGCCAGCGAAGTGGTGGCCGGGCTTTGCGGGGCTTATCATGAGAAGGCGGCGCTGTTGCCGCTCGACTGGCGCGGCGCGCTGCCCGAGGACGAACCCGGCCGAAGCCGCCACATTGCCGATTTCATTGCCGGGATGACCGATCGCTATGCTCTCAACGAGTATCGGCGGATTTTCGGCCGCACGCCTGAGGGGCTTTCCAATGTATAGCCGCAAGACCGAGATCGAGGACGCGCCGGTCATTGTGCCGCAGGAAGAACGTCGCCGGATCCTGCTCGTGGGCGCGACCGGCCTGCTCGGTTCCGAAGTGATCGATATCGCGAGCGGACGGCCGCAATTGCGGCTCATCACCATGGCGCGGCGCGCTTTCGAGATTCCGCACGGGACGAAGCTTGAACTGCTGGTATCGCCTTCCGAATGCTGGGCCCAGGCAGTGGCCGACATCTGCCCCGATTCCGTCATCTGCGCACTCGGTACCACCTGGCGCAAGTCCGGCCGCAACGAGGAGGCATTCCGTGCGGTCGATCACGATCTGGTGCTCGACATAGCCCGCGCGGCGAAGGAGGCGGGCGTGCACGGCTTCGTCCACATATCCTCGGCCGGGGCCAGCCATCGTTCGGACAATTTCTACCTCAAGACCAAGGGCGAGGTTGAACAGGCGCTGCAGGCGCTCAAGCTGCCGCGGCTCGATATCCTTCGGCCGGGCCTCATCCGCGGGCGCCGCAAGGACGATATCCGGCCGCTCGAATTCCTTGGCAAGCTGGTCAGTCCGTTGACCGATGTCGCGATGACGGGTGACCGTTCACGCTATCATTCCGTGCAGGTCGAGATGCTGGCCGAGGCTGCGCTCCAGTTTGCCAGCGAGAAGGCGCGTGGTCGCTTCACACATGAATTCGAGGCGATCCGCCTCGCTGCCCGCCGCTTCAATTACTGATCGGCGCTTGGCGTGCCGCCCCCTCGCGCGCTAGGGCATGCGTGAGAGGGGCAGGGGATGATCCAACGCATTGCCGACCGGGCAACCGGATTGTTCGCGCTGTGGACCGTGCTGGGCACGGCGTGGGCGTGGCTGGTTCCGGCCCACTTCACCTGGGTGACTAGCGGGGCCATCCAGCCCTTCGGGCAGCCGCTGGTCAGCGTGCTACTAGGCGTCATCATGCTGGGGATGGGCATTACCATCGGTTTCGACGATTTCCGCCGCGTCTTTGCGATGCCGAAAGCGGTCCTCGCGGGGGTCACGCTGCAGTTCACGATCATGCCGTTGACAGGCATCCTCCTGGCGATGGGGTTCGCGCTGGAGACCGGGCTTGCGGTCGGGCTCGTACTGGTTGCCTGCTGCCCGGGCGGGACGGCGTCGAACGTCGTCACCTATCTCGCGCGGGCCAATGTCGCCCTGTCGGTGACGATGACGATGGCCTCGACCATGGTCGCGATCCTGCTCACCCCGCTCCTCACCGGCTGGCTGGCAGGTTATTTCATCGAGATCGACCGTTGGTCACTGTTTCGCCAGATGGTCGCGATCGTGCTGCTGCCGGTGGTGGTGGGTGTGCTGCTCAACCGCTATCTCCCGCGCGTCACGCGCAAGGTGGCACAGGTTTCGCCGCTGATCTCCGTTGTGGTCGTGGTGCTTATCGTCGGCGCGATCGTCGCCTCATCGCGGGAGTTGATCGTGGCCCATGCCGGCGTGCTGCTGCTGGCGATCTTCCTGCTGCATGCCACGGGCTTCGCGCTCGGCTACCTGATGACCGCGGCGCTTCGCTTCGGAACGGCCGAATGCCGAACGATCAGCATCGAAGTGGGGATGCAGAACAGCGGGCTCGGTGCCAGCCTTGCCTCAGCACCCAGCTTTGCGGCACAGTTCGCCAACCCTATGCAAGCTGCACTGGCACCAGTACCGAGCGCGATTTCGGCGGTCTATCATGTGGTAATCGGGAGCTTCCTGGCCGGGATCTGGGCGCGAAAGGGCAATCTCGATGGCTGACAGGCAGTCCGCCCCTTCGGCACTGCGCAATCGCGGCCCGATTGCAGATGTGATCGCAGAGGAGCTCCCCCCATGCGGGCTGGTGCTGGAAATTGCGAGCGGCACCGGCGAACATGCGATCCATTTTGCGGAACGATTTCCGCATCTCGAATGGCAGCCAACTGATCCCGATGGCGGGGCGATTGCATCGATCTCGGCCTGGCGCGATGAAGCCGGTCTCGCCAATCTTCGAGTGCCGCTAATGCTGGATGCTGCCGCTGCCGATTGGCCTCTCGAGCAGGCGGACGCCATGCTCTGCATCAACATGATCCATATAGCACCCTGGGACGCCGCCGAAGGGCTGTTCGCCGGCGCCGCACGTTTGCTGCCACAGGGCGGAAAACTGATGCTTTACGGACCCTATATCGAACAGGGCGTCGAAACGGCGCCGTCGAACATCGAATTCGACAGCTGGCTCAACGCGCGCGATCCGCGCTACGGCGTTCGCGATCTTGCCGCTGTCGATGCGCTGGCGACGCGTAACGGGATGTCCCGGTCGCGCCGCGTCGCCATGCCGGCGAACAATCTGGTTGTGGTTTATCGGAAGGGTTGAGCCGGGCTCAATTGATCGCATCCTCGCCGGCCTGGCCGACGGATTCGATGTCGTTGCCGAGGCCCTTCACCGTGTTGCACGCGCCGACCGCCAGCGTGGTGCTGCCAAGGGCAATGGCCAGGATGAATTTGCGTAGCATGGTCGAACTTCCTGTCTCTTGATTGAGCGGGGGAGAAAAACGGCGGGATGTCGGAGAGGTTCCCTTATTCCGGCAGGATGGCCCCGGTGCGCCGCTGCCGCAATAGCACATGTTCACGCCATGCGATGACCAGTCCCGCGCCCACGACCAGCGGAACGCCGAGCCAGGTACTCGCGGGCGGCAACCGGTCCCAGATCAGCCAGCCATAGATTGTCGCCCAGAACAGCATCGAATAATCCATCACAATCACGCTCGCGACTGCTCCCAGCCTGAGCGCGAGCGTGAGCAGCATCTGCCCCAGCGTGCCTGTGAATCCGATTGCGCCGAGCAGCAGCCATTCGCCCGCGTCGTGCGGCTGCGCGACAAAAGGCAGCGCGAGCGCGAGGACTGAAGAGCTCATCACGGCGAACCAGAAGACGATAGTGGCCGAGCTCTCGGTCTTGCCGAGATCGGCCACCTGGATCGAGATCAGCGCCACCATGAATGCCCCGGCCAGCGCCACGGCCGCGCCGTAAATCGGGAAGTCCCCGCTGCCCGGCTGGGCAATCACGAGCACTCCGGCAAAGCCCAGCAGAACGGCCGTCCAGCGGTATTTGCCGACCTTCTCGCCCAGTAGCAGGACCGAGAGCAGCACCGCCCAGATCGGTGCGGTGAACCCGAACGTGGTCGCTTCTGCCAATGGCAGCAGGATCACCGCGCCGAAATTGAACACCATGCCGATCATGCCGTAGATTGCGCGCTTGGCGTGGAGCTTGTGGCGCCTGGTGGCCAGCATGGCGAGGCCGCCGGTCATCGCCGCCCAAGCGGCCACCAGCGGGATCGAGAAGAACTGGCGCCAGAACAGCACCTCCATGAAGCCGATGCCCCGCTCATGGGCGAGCTTGATCAGCATCGCCATGGTCGCCAGCGCCGCTATAGCGCCCAGCCGGACGCCGAGGGCGAGCAGCGGCCGGTTGAGGCTCGAAGACGGTTCCATGAAGCTGCTCTAGCCGCAGGCAGGCGCGGCGCAACCATTGCCGTGTCCCGCGGTGTGCACCATATGCGCGCGCGATGAGCGACTGGATCATCCATGAATGGCTGTTTGCCAGCGAGGCCACCTGGATTGGGGTGGCCGGAGGGGCGCTCCTGTTGCTGGCCGGCCTGTCGCTCCTGGCCGATCGCCGCCGGGCGCGCCGCAGCCGGATCGACGATGTGGGCTGGGTCCCATGGACCGCGCTGTTCCTGATTGCAGCCATCTGCGGCACTTCGCTGCTGGCTCTGGCCGTGAAAGGTTGGGCGGGCGGCTAGGTTTGTCGCCTCTGTTGCTGCGGCTCTCGATCATGTAGGTTCGCCGCAACAGTCCACAGGAGCCCCAGCCATGAAGCCGAAATCGACCATTGCCGCTGTCGCGCTCGCAGCGATGCTCGGAGCATCAGCCGTGGTGGCGCAGCAACCCCAGTCCGCCGCCACCCCGCAGTCGCTCGCCCCAGTCGACCTCAAGGAATGGGAAGTGCCGTGGGAGAACACCCGCCCGCGCGATCCCTATGCGGTCTCTCCTTCGGAAGTCTGGTTCGTGGGGCAGGGCGGGCATTATGCCGCAATGCTCAATCCCGAGACCGGCGAGTTCGAGCGCATCGACCTCGAGGACGCGACCGGACCGCACAATCTCATCGTTGGCGAGGATGGTACGGTCTGGTATGCCGGCAACCTTGCCGCGCATATCGGACGGATCGATCCGGAAACGCGCGAGATCGAGAAGATCGCCATGCCCGATCCGGCGGCGCGAGATCCGCACACGCTGGTCTTCGATGCGGCGGGCGATATCTGGTTCACGGTGCAGGGCGGGAACTTCATCGGCAAGCTCACGCGGGAGACCGAAGAGGTCCAGCTGATCCCCGTGCCGACCGAGCGTTCCCGGCCCTACGGGATCGAGGTGGCGGCAGACGGCACCGTGTGGGTTGTGCTGCTCGGCACCAACAAGCTTGCCTCGGTAAACCCGGCGACCATGGAGCTCACGGAGTACGAAATCCCGCGTGCCGAAGCCCGGCCGCGCCGCATCGGCCTGACCGATGACGGACGCATCTGGTACGTGGACTATGCCGGCGGAATGCTCGGCGCCTACGATCCGGCGACGCAAAGCTTCGAGGAATGGGCGGCGCCGGCCGGAGAGGATTCGCGCCCCTACGGCATGGCGGTCGATGGAGAGAACCGCATCTGGTTCGTCGAGACCGGTGTTCAGCCGAACCGTTTCGTCGGCTTCGACCCCGCCAGCGGCAGCTATTTCGCGGCCAGCGACGTCCCCTCGGGCGGAGGCACGGTGCGGCACATGCATTACCACGAGCCGACCAACACGATCTGGTTCGGTGCGGACACCAACACGATAGGCCGGGCCGCGCTGGACTAGCGGCGGTCAGCCGGCGGAGAAGCTGGAGCGGGTGCGGTTGGCGATCGCCACCAGCGAGAGCATCACCGG
>CAYRCH010000059.1:0-13473 GCA_964422665.1 uncultured Sphingomonadaceae bacterium
CCGCAGCACGTCATGCTGAACTCGTTTGTGCAAGCACGTCTTCGACTCCAGCATCGATCGTGCCGCCTGGCTCGGACAGAGCGGTTGGAGAAATGGACCCTGGAAGCGAAGCTGTGCAAAGCACAAACAAGTTCAGGGTGACGATTGGATCAGGGCGAGCGACTGGCAATGAGTATTATGTTCCCGCAAATCGATGGCCCTGATTTGGAATTTCCTCCCCCAATTTCAGAACCCACTTCGCTGAAAATCGGCCACAGAAAGGATGTTCGCTAGTTCGTTGGAATTGTTGATCCTAACACCATCCAACATCCGATCATAATAGTCTGGCAGCCAGGAAAGCCTGTTGTCGATCTTGTGAGTTACCGGCTCGTCGGTCATCTGCACCGTGATCCGCCTTAGACTTACGCCATCCCCCAAAACCTCACTTAGATTGTCGGGATCAACTTTTGTGACACTGCCCGGATTCTCAATGTCAGAAAAGGTCACCAGCATCGGGCGAGCGGGTCGATCTTTCAGATGTCCCTGATCCGGGAAATGGCGCGGCAACTCGATCAATTGATCCATCTCCAGCATCGCCGCGTAGCGATCCGCGAACCGGTCTTCGGTGTCTTTCGGAGGTACCGGCGCCAGCAGAAACATCACATATTTCGCCCAGTCGACCTCCCGCTCGGATCGCAGGAGCGCAAAGATCACGCCTCGCTGCCCCAAATCCACCGCAACCGCTTCGCCTCTGAGGCGATGATTGATCTTGCCGGGAGTGGGAATCGTGTTTTCGCTCGACTGACTGGTTTCGACTTCGATCACACTCGATCCGGTGCGCAAGCCCTCGGGTGTGTCGACTTCCACGGTCAAACGATAGCGATAGGTCGGGAACGGCTCCGCCTGCAGCCCGCAACCGGCGAGTACCAATAGCAACGCAAGCCCCCAGCTCAGCCGAGCCGCGAATTTTCGCCGTTTCGCCGTCGCCATCCCGTAAACCTCCGCGCACTCTGGCAATTGCCCGCGCGGACTAGGGTCATAGCATACTAAATTATCTTAACTTCCCCGCCATCCAGCACATGGGTGCAACCCAGCGCCTTGGCATCGTCGCCCTCGCTCAGCGCGGCCACCGTCCGCCAGCCGTCGGCGCGCAGTTTTGCCGCCGCCCCAGGGTCATGCCCGAGCGGCAGGAACACCGCATCACGGCCCGCCTCCGCCTTCGCCGCAAGTTCGATCAGCGGCTCGGGATAGAGCGAGAAGCCGGCCGCGGCTTCGTCTGCGCCGTGGATCGTGTAGGTGCCGCCGCGGCCGAGTGAGCGGGTGATGCCACCGACATAGAGCGTGAAGCCGAACCAGCTCTGATATTCGAAGCCGTGCCGTTCAGAGGGGTCGAGAGTGAGCCGGGCGCGGCCGCCAACGTTGGCGGCAATCTCGCGCAGGCCCGCAATGCGGCTGGAGAGAGCGCCGCCGGCATCGATCGCGGCGAGTTTCTCGATCGCTTCCTCGAAGGGGCCCGTCGCATAGAGCAGCGGCAAATATGCCTCGCCGCCGGCCTGGGTGAGCCCGCCCGCATCCTTCGCGTCGAGTTCGCGGCGCACCGCGTCTTCCTGCTCCGGCGCCAGCGGGAAGGCGCTGGCCGAGAGCGTATCGACGAGGTCCGGCAGGGTGAAATCGACCGAGATGTCGCTCGCGCCCGCGGCTTCCAGCGCCTCGATCGCCAGCATCACGATCTCGCTCGCGGCGGCGACATTGTCGCTGCCGATCAGCTCGGCCCCGACCTGCAGGCTCTCGCGCCGGTGGTCGAAGCTTTCGCCCGCGATCCGCGTCACCTGCCCGGCATAGGAGAGGCGCAGCGGGCGCGGCGCGGAAGCCAGCGCAGTGGCGGCGATGCGGCCGACCTGCACGGTGATGTCCGAACGCAGCGCCAGCAGGCGCAGGCTCGCCGGATCGACGAAGCGGAACATGCGGCGCGACTGCACGCCGTCCATCCGCGCGGCCATCGGCTTTTCGAATTCGACCAGCGGCGGGCTGACCTGGTCGTAGCCATGCGCATCCATCGCCGCGAGCATGGCGCGGGTGATGGAGGCGGCCGCCGCGGCGCTGCGCGGCAGCCGGTCCTCAAGCCCTTCGGGCAGCAGGTCCTGCGTCGGGTCGGTCATGCTTTTCCCTCTTGCGGGTCCCCCTTATCCGCTCGCCCCGAGCCTGTAGAAGGGCCGTCTTTCCTTAAAGCAATGCGCTAGAAGAAAAAGCGGTGCTTCGACAAGCTCAGCACGAGTGGCTGACAGGCCAGTCAGGGATCAGAACGACAGCGCCTTCACCGTTTTGACGCCCTCTAGCTGGCTGGCCTTCTCGACCACATCGGCCGGGATCGGCTGGTCCACGCTGAGCAGCACGATGGCCTCACCCCCCGCCTGGCGGCGGCCAAGGTGGAAAGTGCCGATATTGATGCCGGCCTCGCCCAGCAGCGAGCCGATGCGGCCGATGAAGCCCGGCGCATCCTCGTTGACGATGTAGAGCATGTTGCCGTCGAGGTCGGCCTCGATCCCGATGCCGAAGATCTCCACCAGACGCGGCGCCCCGGAGCCGAACAGCGAGCCGGCCACGGAGCGGTCGCCCTGGCTGGTCGCGACGGTGACGCGCACCAGCGTGTGATAGACGCCTTCGGTCTCGTTCCTGATCTCGCGCACTTCGATCCCGCGTTCCTTGGCAAGATAGGGCGCATTGACCATGTTCACGCTCTGCGAATAGCGCTTCATCAGACCCGCCAGCACGGCGCCGACGATCGGCTTGATGTTGAGCTGCGCGGCGGCGCCTTCCACCTCGATGCTGATCTTGGGCAGTTCACCGTGCGCCAGCTGTCCCACCAGCGAACCGAGCTTTTCGGCCAGCCCCATGTAGGGTTTCAGCTTCGGCGCTTCCTCGGCGCTGAGCGACGGCATGTTGAGCGCATTGGTCACTCCGCCATTGACGAGGTAATCGGCCATCTGTTCCGCCACCTGCAGCGCGACATTGACCTGCGCCTCGGTGGTCGAGGCACCGAGATGCGGGGTGCAGATGAAGCCCGGCGTGCCGAACAGCGGGCTGTCCTTCGCCGGTTCGCTCTGGAACACGTCGAGCGCGGCACCGGCAATATGGCCGCTGTCGAGCAGGTCCTTGAGCGCCGCCTCGTCGATCAGGCCGCCGCGCGCGCAATTGACGATGCGCACGCCCTTCTTGGTCTTCTCCAGCCGTTCGCGGCTGAGGATGTTGCGGGTTTCCTCGGTCAGCGGGGTGTGCAGCGTGATGAAATCCGCACGGGTGACGAGGTTGTCGAGGTCGACCTTCTCCACGCCCATTTCGATGGCGCGGTCTTCCGTCAGGAACGGGTCGTAGGCGATGACCTTCATCTTGAGGCCGAGCGCGCGGCTGGCGACGATCGAGCCGATATTGCCCGCGCCGATCAGGCCGAGCGTCTTGCCGGTGACTTCGACGCCCATGAAGTCGTTCTTCGGCCATTCGCCCGCCTGGGTGCGGCGGTCGGCGGCGGGGATCTGGCGGGCGAGCGCCATGATCATGGCGATGGCGTGTTCGGCAGTGGTGATCGAATTGCCGAAAGGCGTGTTCATCACCACGATGCCGCGCGCCGAAGCGGCGGGGATATCGACATTGTCGACGCCGATGCCGGCGCGGCCGATGACCTTGAGATTGGTGGCGGCATCGAGGATTTCAGCCGTCGCCTTGGTGGCGGAGCGGATGGCGAGGCCGTCATACTGGCCGATCACCGCCTTCAGCTCGTCGGGCGTCATGCCGGGCTTCACGTCGACGTCGCAGCCGCGCTCTTCGAAAATGCGCGCTGCATTGGGATCCATCTTGTCGGAAATGAGGACTTTGGGTTTGGTCATGATAGGCTCCTTCTCCCCTTCAAGGGGAGAGGGCCGGGGAGAGGGGGACTCGTCGCCCGGCCCTTGAATTCGTTGGAAAAATGGAGAGGAACGGCCCCTCTCCCAACCCTCTCCCTTGAAGGGGAGAGGACTAGTGGCTCAGAGAGCGCCGGACTTGATCTGTTCGTAGGCCCATTCGATCCACGGCAGCAGGCGCTTGATGTCCTCCTGCTCGACCGTCGCGCCGCACCAGATGCGCAGCGACGGCGGGGCATCGCGATAGCCGTTGAAGTCGTAGCCGATGTCCATCTTCTCGAGCGTCGAGGCGATCTTCTTCGGCACGGCGGCCTGCTCCTCGGCGGAGAGGCTTTCATACCAGTCGCCCTGGAACACCATGCACACGCCGGTATTGGTGCGCTGCGCCGGGTCGGCGACCATGTTGCGCAGGTAATCCTTGCTCTCGATCCAGTCGAACACGGTCTGGGCGTTGCGGTTGGCCCGCTCGAACAGAGCCTTGCGGCCGCCGATCGACTTCGCCCATTCGAGCGCAGCGATATAGTCTTCGGTCGCGAGCATCGAAGGCGTGTTGATTGTGGCGCCTTCGAAGATGCCGGTGTTGATCTTGCTGCCCTTCTTGATGCGGAAGAGCTTGGGCAGCGGCCATTCGGGATCGTAGCTTTCGATCCGCTCGATCGCCTTGGGGCTGAGGATCAGCATGCCGTGCTGCGCCTCGGAGCCCATCACCTTCTGCCAGCTATAGGTCGTGGCATCGAGCTTGGGCCAATCCATCTCCATCGCGAAGACGGCGCTGGTGGCGTCGTTGATCGTCACGCCCGCGCGGCCCGGGGCGAGCCAGTCCGTATTGGGAATCTTGGCGCCCGAAGTCGTGCCGTTCCAGGTGAAGACGACGTCGTTGTCCTGCGGGATGCTCGAAAGGTCGGGGATCTCGCCGTAATCGGCGTCGAGGACCTGCAGGTTCGGCAGCTTGAGCTGCTTGACCGCGTCCTGGATCCAGACATTGCCGAAGCTTTCCCAAGCGGCGACCGTGGCCGGACGCGAACCGAGCATGGTCCACATCGCGCATTCCAGCGCGCCGGTATCGGAGGCGGGCATGATACCCACGAGGTAATCCTCGGGCACGCCCAGCAGCTCTTTCGAGAGGTCGATGGCGTATTTCAGCCGACCCTTGGCATAGGCCGAGCGGTGCGAGCGGCCAAGCGACTTGGTGTCGATCTTGTCGAGCGACCAGCCAGGGAATTTTGCGGTGGGTCCGGATGAAAAGAAGGGGCGCTCCGGACGGAGCGTAGGTTCGGCAGTCATGTATTCTCTCCTTGCAGAGAGCTCGCGCGGCGTTGGGACCGCGTGGCCCGCTGCGGCCAATAGACCTGCCGGGTAGAGAGTCAATCGGGAATGCGGTTGCGGTTGAAACCGGAGCCTCTTTTCCCCTGAATCCAAATACATTAGGGTGGGGTTAACCATGAATGGGCGAGGATCGCTGCCCATGACGGGAGCAATGGCAAGACATCTGGCAGCCGCCTGCGCAGCACTGGCCCTGGCCGGCTGTTCGATCCTGCCCGATGGTGGAGGGCGCAGCGAGGCGCGCCAGCAGGTTCGCCCGGGCCAGAACCAGCTTCCCGCGCAGGCGGCCAGCCGGCCGGAAATGCGCCAGTGCCTCGCCGGGCTGGGCGAACGGCAGGCCGACTTCTCCCCCTTGCCCGACCGCTATTATGGCGCCGGCTGCGAGACGACCAGCACGGTCAGCCTGTCGGCGCTGCGCGGCGATGCCTCGCGTTTCGAGCTCGCCAATCTCGGACCCGTGGCCTGCCCGCTGGCCGATGCGTTCGCGGCCTGGGCGCGCTTCGGCGTCGACCGCGCGGCGCGGCAGATGCTGGGCAGCGGCCTCGCCCGGATCGAGACGATGGGCAGCTATTCGTGCAGGAACGTTGCCGGTTCGGGGCGCCTGTCGGCCCATGCGACGGCGGAGGCGATCGATGTCGCCGGCTTCGTGCTGCAGGACGGGCGCTATATCAGCGTGCAGTCCGACTGGTCGGGCGGCAGCCGGGCGGAACGCGAATTCCTGCGGGTGATCCACGAGAGCGCCTGCAAGCGGCTCGGCACGGTGCTCGGACCCGACTATAACGCAGCCCACCGCGATCATTTGCATCTCGAACTGACGGGAAGCGGGTTCTGCCGCTAGGCGGCGGCCAAGCGATCAGCCCCTGCCGTTTGCTGGCACGTCCTCCAGCTCGTCCAGCCGCGCCTCGATCCGGATCCGCACCGCGTCCGCCGCGTGGTGCGCGCCGAGCTTGCCCATCATGTTGGCGCGGTGGATCTCGACCGTGCGCGGGCTGATCGCAAGGGCGCGGGCGATGGCCTTGTTGGAATTGCCGTCGGCCAGCTTCTCCAGCACTTCTCGTTCGCGCTGGCTGAGATGGTTGATCCGCTCGCGCGCCTCGATCATCCGCCGCCGGCCTTCGGCAAAAGTCGCCGCTTCGCTCTCCAGCCGGCCCCACACATTGCGCAGCGAAGCAGCGGCTAGCGGAAGCGGCAGATAGTCGAGCACGCCGGCCTTGATGGCCGCGATCACCCGGGCGCGGTCCGGATTTTCCGCCACCATGATCACCGGCAGCCAAATCCCGCAGCGCCCCAGCCTGTCGAGCATCCGCGCGGGTGCCGAATTCGTTTGGTCTTCGTCCGGCCCGTCCTCGGCGAAGATCATCCCCGATTGCGGACGCGTGCCGATCAGCTCCCCGAGGTCGGAATAGACTTCAGCGTGGCGCTGCAGCTCGTAGCAGACGCGCGCCGCCTGTGCCCGCACCCGGCTGTCGCCGTGGACGAAATGAATGGTGCTCCACTCGGTCATGTCCCTCTTGCTGGCCCCCGTTCCCTTGCCGGTCCAGCCGTGCTCGGTTCCGTTTTCGATGAATACTGGGGGGCGCCAAAGCCGCGCAATAAGGGCAAATGCGTGTGTTTCGATGGTCCGAAATGGAGGAAAAACTGCCCGCTATTTCGGTTGGGAACCGTCCTTCGGCTCGATCCGGTAGCTGGGCAGGGAGTGGAATGCCGCCCTCAGTGCCTCGCTCCAGCCGGAAGATATCTCGCGGAAATAGGCATTTTCGTGGTCGATTCGCGTCTCATGGAACGTTGTGAATCCGTCACGCTCGATCACCAGCAGGTCCAGCGGCAGCCCGACCGACAAGTTGGCCTTGAGAGTCGAATCGAAGCTCACCATCAACAGCTTGATGGCGTCTTCGAAGCTCATCCTGCGATCGTAGCCGCGGATCAGGATCGGCCGCCCATATTTGGTCTCCCCGATCTGGAAGAATGGGGTGTCCCAGCTCGCCTCGATGAAATTGCCTTCGGGATAGATAAGGAACAGGCGCGGAGCCATGCCCTTGATCTGCCCGGCCAGGATCATCGATGCGGCGAAGCGGGTGGTCCCCTCCTGCCCGTTGGGTTCCTGCGTATTGCGCACGGTGTCGCGCAGGAGCTTGCCGATCTCGACCGCGACCTGGAACATGGTCGGTGCATTGAGCAGCGTATTCTGGCGCTCATGCGGAGCCTTCGATCGCTCCTCCAGCTGGCTTATCACGGCCTGCGTGGTGGCCAGGTTTCCCCCGGTCATGACGGCGATGATCCGCTCGCCCGGCACTTCCCAGTGCACCAGCTTGCGAAAGACGGAAATGTTGTCGACACCGGAATTGGTCCGCGTGTCGGCCATCAGCACCAGCCCGCGATCCAGCATCATGCCGACGCAGTAAGTCATATCGAATTCCCCATTTCGGGCGCCATTGTTGCATCAGCCGGCAGCATTGGAAAAGCCCGGCCCGCTACTGTTCCACGGACTGTTGTTCCACCTCGAGACGGACCGACAGGCCTTCGCTGGCCCCGCCGAAGCTGATCCCGGTCACCGGCGCGGCATCGCGATAGTCGCGCCCGGTCGCCACGCGGACATAGCGCGGATCGGGGCTGATACCGTTGGAAATGTCGAAGCCGACCCAGCCCAGATGCATCACATGCGCTTCCGCCCAGGCATGGCTCGCCTCCTGGTCGACCCGGTCGTTCATCATCAGATAGCCGCTGACATAGCGCGCCGGAATGCCGATCGCCCGCGCGGCCGCGATAAACACATGGGCATGGTCCTGGCAGACGCCCGCGCCATGCTCGAGGACCTCTTCCGCCGTCGTATCGACCGCCGTGATGCCCGGCTCGTAGCGCACCTCATCGCGGATCGCGGACGACAGGTTGTGCAGCGTTTCGACCAGCCCCCCGGCGCTGCGGTCCACCGCGCCGATCAGCTGCCGGACCCGGCTGCTCGCGACGGTCAGCGGCGTGGGAGTGAGGAACGCCCAGAGCGGCAGGTGCCCGGCATGGTGGCCGATGACCCCGGCATTGTCTTCCGTCTCCACCGTGCCTTCGCAGGTGATGCGCACATGCTCAGTCCCCGGATCGACCGAAACCAGCGTCACGTGGTTGAAGTGCTCATCGTCATATTCGAGCTGCCGGGTGGCGCCTTCCAGATGCATTTTCCATTCCACGATCCGCTGACCCTGCGTCTCCTTGGGCGTCAGGCGGAGCCGCTGCAGGGCATAGGATACCGGCGCGTCGAAATCGTAATGGGTGACATGGCGGATGGCGAGACGCATCAGCTGGTAAACCTGTAGTCCTGGGCGATCGCGCTGGCGACGGCCTGGTTGTCGGCGATGAACTGCAGCAGGAATTCGTGCAGGCCGCGGTTGAGGATATCGTCGATGGGCGTGTCGGCCAACCGCTGGTCCGCATCGCGGGTGAGCTGGATTGCCCTCCCCTCCGCCTGGTGCTGCGAGGTGAGCCCGACGAGGTTCTCTCGCAGCTGGCCATAGCAGAAGGCCAGACTGCGCGGAAAACGGCGGTCGAGGATCAGGAAATCGGCGATGCTGCGCGGCTCCATCCGGCCCGAATTCAGCCAGTGATAGGCGCGCTCGCCGGACACCGAGCGCAGCACCGAATCCCACTGGCTGGTGTCGAGACTGGTCCCGACATAGGCGAGTGAAGGCAACAGCAGGTAGTATTTCACGTCGAGGATCCGGGCGGTGTTGTCCGCCCGCTCCAGGAAAGTCCCCGCCCGGGCGAAGTTGTAAGTCTCGTTGCGCAGCATCGAGCCATAGGTCGCGCCGCGCACAAGCGTCGCATCGCGGCGGATCGATGCCAGCACCTCGCCCAGATTGCTTTCGCGCACCTGCCGCCGCAGCTTGTCGCGCAGGTGCATGAAGCCTTCATTGACCGCTTCCCACACTTCCTGCGTGATCGAGCTGCGCGACTGGCGGGCATTGTCGCGCGCCATTTCGAACATCCGCAGCACGTTCTCCGGATTGGCATCGTCGCGCAGGACGAAGTCGCACACTTTCTGCCCGGTGAACTCGTCGTGCCGCGCGGCATAATCGGCATTCTTGCCGAGCGTGGTGACGATCGAGCGCCACTCCTCGCTTGCGGCGGCCGCGCCGCGGGTGAGCGACATGCGAAAGCCGGCCTCCAGCAGGCGGGCGGTGTTTTCCGCGCGTTCGAGATAGCGGGACATCCAGAAGATGTCGTTGGCGGTCCGGCCTAGCATGAAGGGCCCCGCTCCATCAGTCGTCGAGCACCCATGTGTCCTTGGTGCCGCCGCCCTGGCTGGAATTCACCACCAGGCTGCCCTTCTTCATCGCGACGCGGGTAAGCCCGCCGGGCACGATGTCGATATTGTCGGGCGAAACCAGCACGAAGGGCCGCAGATCGACGTGGCGCGGCGCCAGCCCGGCGCGGGTGAAGATCGGGCAGGTCGAAAGCGACAGCGTCGGTTGCGCGATATAGTTCTCGGGACGGGCTTCGAGCTTCTTACGGAATTCGGCAATTTCCTTGCGCGTGGCAGTGGGGCCGATGAGCATGCCGTACCCGCCCGAGCCGTGGACTTCCTTGACGACCAGCTCCGGCAGCTTGCCGAGCACATATTTGAGGCTGTCGGGATCGGCGCAGCGCCAGGTCTCCACATTGGGCAGGATCGGGCGCTGGCCGGTGTAGAATTCGACGATCGTCGGCATGAAGGAATAGATCGCCTTGTCGTCAGAAATCCCGGCACCGGGCGCGTTGGCGATAGTGATCCGCCCGGCGCGGTAAACGTCCATGATCCCCGGCACGCCGAGCAGGCTGGAGGGATTGAAGCTCAGCGGATCGAGGAATTCATCGTCCACTCGCCGGTAGATCACGTCAATCGGCCTGTAGCCGCGCGTCGTGCGCATCTGCACCCGCCCATCGACCACGCGCAGGTCGCTGCCCTGGACCAGTTCGCAGCCCATCTGGTCGGCGAGGAAGGCGTGTTCGAAATAGGCGGAATTGTACATGCCCGGCGTCAGCACGGCGATTACGGGATCGGCGCTGCCATATTCGGGTGCGCAGGCGGCGAGGCTCCGCGCCAACTTGCGCGGATAGTCGCTGACCGGCTGGACGTTCACCTGCGTGAACAGGTCCGGGAACATTGCCATCATGGTTTCGCGGTTTTCAAGCATGTAGGAAACGCCGCTGGGCGTGCGGGCATTGTCCTCCAGCACCATGAATTCGTCCGGCCCGGTGCGGACAAGGTCGATCCCGACAATATGGGTATAGACCCCGCCAGGCGGCGTCAGCCCGACCATGTTGGGCAGCCATGCCGAATTGCCCTGGAACAGCCGTTCGGGCAGGCGGCCGGAACGGATGATCTCCTGGCGGTGGTAGAGATCGTGAATGAAGGCGTTGAGCGCGCGCACGCGCTGCTCGATGCCCCGGGAAAGCCGCCGCCATTCCGATCCGGTGATGACGCGCGGGACCATGTCGAACGGGATCAGCCGTTCCTCGGCCTCGTCCTCGCCATAGACGTTGAAGGTGATGCCGGCGCGGCGAAACAGCGTATCCGCCTCGCTCGCCTTGCGGCGCATGAAGGACGGGTCCTGATGCTCGAGCCAGCTTCCATAGCCTTCATAAGCCGGACGCAGCGCGCCGTCGGCGCAGTGCATTTCATCGAAGTTGGAGTCGGCTCTGATCATAATCCCATGCTGCAGCGCAACATTGTCATGTTATAGACACGCTGCCAAGGGGGCAGTCCTGCCAGATCAAAACCTCAGGCGGATTCGAGTTCCCTCAGCACCGCCTCGATACATTGCGGCGAATAGGCGAAACCCAGGTGGTTGCATCGCAGCGCCACCGCGCGATCCCTCTCGCCGGGCTTGCCGCGTGCGCTGCGCGGGCTGACAATTCCGTCGCGCGCGCTCCAGAAGGCCACCGTTTCGACCGGCGGCTTGGCAGCGACATCCGCCTGTATCGGCGGCCGGTCGACCGGATGCCCGGCCACGAACTGATAGGCGCGCCAGGCGTTGTTCGCATGGGGATCGCCGGAAAAGGGCGAGCCCATGGTGATCACCTTCTCGATGATGTCGGGGTGCCGCTTTGCCATTTCGCGGGCAAAGATGCCGCCCAGGCTCCACCCGACCAGCACCATCCTGCGGCCATAGCGCTTGTGGATGGCCTCGACCCGGTCCGAAAGACGCTCGAACGCCTCTTCGCTGGCGCCGAGATTGAAGCCCATGCCCCAGCGCTTGACCTTGTGACCGGCCCTCTCGAGCTGCCGGGCCATGTAACGCATCCGGATCGGATGGGTGGCAAAGCCGGGCAGCAGCATGACCAGCTTGGGCTCGGCCGCCCGCGGTATCTCCATCCTGCGCGCGATCCGCCGGATGGGTTCCGCCAGGACCTCCAGCTCGCCCAGCATCAGCGGCAGGGCCGGTCCCCGCACCCCTTCCGGCGCGGCCGCGCGGGCAAGCGCCAGCCGGTCGGCCAGTCCCGGAAGTCCGGAAGCGCCCATGCGGCGGGGAGAAACGGCAGGTTCGAACATGACAGTTTGGTTACACTAACTGCCTTATTCGAGGCTGAACAGCGGCATCCGTTCCGTGTCAAAAGCCTGCCCGAACCATCAGGGGCTTAGCTGCACTCGCCGATGCGACGCGCGGTGATCGCGCCTTTCATGGCCATGTCGCCCTGCGTCCCGCCGGTCGAGTTCATGTCCATGTCCATCCGGTAGGCTTCGGCTCCGTACTCGCCGTCCATGGCGATGTTGACCTTGCCGCCGCCTTCGGAGTCGCAGGTCATGCGCATGCGCATATTGTTTCCGCTGCGATCGAATTCCTCGAACCGGCAATTGTCCTGCCCTTCGCCGGAGAACATCTCCGGCGTCGGTTCCTGCACGTCCTCTTCCGTGAGGCAGTGGGTGACGGTCATCCCCTGGCCCATCTGTCCCTTGATCATGTCCGCCATGCCGGCGGGCATGCCCGGCATGTTGATCTCGGTGAATTGCATCGTCTGCTCCCAGCGGCCGGGACGCATCGCGACCTGCCCGCCGCTGGCGGCCTCCGCCGCGGCCTCTTCCGCGGTGATGTTGCCGTCACCATCGGCATCGGCTCCGCCCGAATCCCCGCACGCCGCCAAGAGCGACATCGCCGCCGCTGCAAAAATCACCCTGCGCATAGATTTCCTCCCGTAAAATGCCTTGCGGGCGATATATCGCATCGCGCCGCAATTGACAGCGCCAGCGTCCGGGTATGCTTTCGATAATATCTCCGGCACGTTGCATGTCCGCGCTTTGTTCTCCATATGGCGGCCATGGCTGAACTCGTCATTCGCCGCGGGCTGGAAGAGCCGGACACGTCCGGCAACTTCACCCCGCACAAGCCCGCCCGCCCGGAAAAATCCATGGGCGGACGGAAATTCGAGCTCGTTTCGGACTATCAGCCGAGCGGGGACCAGCCGACTGCGATCCGGGAGCTGGTGGATTCCGCCAAGGACGGCGAAACGACCCAGGTGCTGCTCGGCGTCACCGGCTCGGGCAAGACCTTCACCATGGCCAAGGTCATCGAGGAACTGCAGCGCCCCGCACTCGTGCTCGCGCCCAACAAGATCCTTGCCGCGCAGCTCTATGGCGAATTCAAGAGCTTCTTCCCGAACAACGCGGTCGAGTATTTCGTCTCCTACTACGACTATTACCAGCCCGAGGCATACGTGCCGCGGTCGGACACCTATATCGAGAAGGAAAGCTCGGTGAATGAGGCGATCGACCGGATGCGCCATTCGGCTACCCGCGCGCTGCTGGAACGCGACGATGTGATTATCGTCGCCTCGGTTTCCTGCCTCTACGGCATCGGCTCGGTCGAGACCTACTCGGCGATGATCTTCGACATCAAGAAGGGCGAAACGGTCGACCAGCGCGAGCTGATCCGCAAGCTGGTGGCGCTGCAGTACAAGCGTAACGACACCGCCTTCGCGCGCGGCAATTTCCGCGTCCGCGGCGACAGCCTGGAGATCTTCCCCAGCCATTACGAAGACATGGCCTGGCGGATCAGCTTCTTCGGCGACGAGATCGAGGAGATCAGCGAGTTCGACCCGCTGACCGGGCAGAAAGGCGCAAGCCTCGACAAGGTGCGCGTCTATGCCAATTCGCACTACGTCACGCCCGGACCGACGATGAAGCAGGCGATGCAGGCCATCAGGTTCGAGCTGGAGGAACGGCTCAAGGAGTTGCACGCCGAAGGACGTCTGCTCGAAGCCCAGCGGCTCGAGCAGCGAACCAATTTCGATCTCGAAATGATTGCCGCCA
>CAYRCH010000060.1:0-13431 GCA_964422665.1 uncultured Sphingomonadaceae bacterium
TCTACAGCCTCATCCTGACGCTGTGGCTGCCGCCGATCTACTCGCTCTATTACGACCTGGTCCTGCCCCGGATGCGCGGCATTGCGAGCAGCACCTATATCATCGTCTCGACCCTTCTCGGGCTCGGTATGGGGCCCTATTTCGTCGGCATTGTCAGCGACCGAAACGGGGGCGACCTCGGCCAGGCGATCATCTCGATCAACGTCGTGGCGCCGGTGATCGTCGTGATCCTCCTGTACGTTCTCTTCCGTATCCAGCGCGACGAGGACAGTGTCCGTGATCGTGCACGCGAAGGAGGGGAGCCAGTCTAGTGCCTACCGTCCGCGAGGCAGCCTTTCGCGTCTTCGAGCATTTCGGGGTAGATCGCCTGTTCGGCAATCCCGGCAGTACCGAGCTGCCGATGCTAAAGGCCATGCCCTTTCCCTATGTAATGGGTTTGAACGAAGCCGTGGTCGTCGGCATGGCGGATGGCTATGCGCGATCGCGCGGCAAGCCCGCGCTGGTGAACCTGCACAGTTCGGCGGGCACGGGGCATTCGCTGGGCAATCTGTTCACGGCTTTCAGAAACAACACGCCGCTGGTCGTCACCGCCGGCCAGCAGGCGCGGAGCATCCTGCCGCACGATCCCTTCCTGTTCGCCGAGCGCCCGACCGAATTCCCCCGGCCATTCGTCAAATGGGCGATCGAACCCGCCCGCGCCGAGGATGTGCCGCTGGCGCTGGTCCGCGCATTCGTCACCGCGCTGACGCCTCCTATGGGGCCGGTATTCGTTTCCATTCCGGTCGACGACTGGGATAGGAAATGCGACTGGCCGGGCCTGCCCGATCTCCAGTTGCGCACGCCCCCCTGTTCCTCTGGAATCGAGAAGCTGGCAGCGCTGCTCGATAATGCCGAACGGCCAGCGCTGGTACTTGGAACCGGAACGGCAAATGCGGGCGGCTGGGGCAATGCCATCCGGCTGGCCGAACATGCGGGCTGCGCCGTGTGGGCCGCGCCCTATGCGGCGCGGGAAACATTCCCTGAAGACCACCCCCAATTCGCCGGCTTCCTTCCGGCATGGCGCGACCAGATCCGCTCACTGCTCGCGCCGTACGATGCGATCCTCGTCGCGGGCGCACCGGTCTTCACCTACCATGTGGAAGGCAGCGGCCCGCACTGGCCCGAAGGCGCGGCATTGATGGCACTCTCCGACGATCCGCAACACATTGCAGCATTGCCCGGTGGAGGAGGCGTGCTCGGCGACGTGGCAATGGGACTGGCCGCGCTGGCAGACCGGGTCGGTGCCCGCCCCTATGCTGGCCAGGCCCGCGTGCTTGCCGAACCGGAACCGGCAATGACCGCCGCCTACGTGCTCAAACGCATTGCAGCGCTCCGCCCTGCGAATGCCGTCATCGTCGAGGAGGCCCCAACAGCCCGCGGCCCGGAGCATGATACTCTGCCGATCATGCGCGAGGGCGGTTTCTACAGCTGCGCCAGCGGTGGGCTGGGATATTCGCTCCCGGCATCGGTGGGGGTCGCGATGGGGCAGGACGACAAGGTCATCGCCATTCTCGGCGACGGCTCGGCCATGTACACCATACAGGGACTGTTTTCCGCGTATCAGGAACACGCCAATGCAAGCTTCGTGATCCTGAACAATTCCGGTTACGCCGCGCTGACGGGCTTTGCCGGCGAATTCGGGATGAACCAGGTTCCGGGCTGCGACCTTGCCGGGATCGATTTCGTCAAGCTGGCCGAGGCCCAAGGGCTCCCCGCGCGCCGCGTCGAAGCTCACGAGGAGATCGACGAGGCGCTGGCGTGGAGCTTCTCGCTGGAAGGGCCCAGCCTGCTTGACGTGCGGATCGCGTAATCAGCCTACTGCGAATATGCCGCAAGCGATCCGATCGCCGCTATTGCCCGAAGGATCGGTGACCTGGTCGTCTCGGTCGGCATGAATGACAAAGGCCGATCCGTCGGCATCCATCAGCCCCTCGAAGGTCGCTCCTACGAGCGTATAGCCGAGCGTACCGGTGCCATCCTCGGCCACAGTAAGATTGGGCATGTCTCCCGCATGCTGACCTTCCGGATCTTCCAATCCGTGAGCAGCACCGGCCGGGTTCCAATGGCCGCCCGCACTGGCGAAGTCGGGGCCCACGCAACTGCCCGTCTCATGGACGTGGACACCATGCTCACCTGGCATCATGCCTTCCACATCCAGCGCGATGGCGACGCTATCCCCGTCGGGCATCGCGGTTGCGCGCCCAACCTCGATACCATCGGCAGTCATCAGCATCGCCACAGCCTGCGTGGGTGCTTCGGTTTCCACCGGTTCAGCAGGCGGCTGCTGTTGCGATTCCGGTGAACTGCAAGCCGCGACGGCGCAGGCAAGAAGGGCGGTTGGAACGATCTTTATATGCATGGACAGTCCTTCTTCGTTTTGTCCGTTCAGCTATCGGGAACCAAAAGAGTTCCCGAAATTTGAACCGCTGCCTGCGGCGCAGACATTCTTAATATTCCTTAACAACTTAGTGCTTTCGCGGCCACAATAACGCGGTATTATATAAGCAGGTTCAGGCACGATAGCCCGGGGAAGGCTATTGCGGTGGACCGTGGGGCCGGATTGCAACTGGGAGGTCTGCCATGGTCCCGCCTGCGAAGGCCCGCGTGTTCAGCAAATTTCGCCGCGAAAAATCTCTGCTGGTTTTCCTGGTCCTGGCGGTGGCGGCCCTGTGCGCGCTTTCGGTCTTTCTTGGCCTCACACGGGCGACTCTGAAGGGCGAACTGGCCGTGGCGGAAGCCACCAATCTCGAAGCGAGCCGGACAATCAAGCTGCTGCAAATGGAAGTGGACCGCCTGGCGCTGGAATCGGAAGCCAACGCAACTGCTGCGCAGGAAGCACGTGAGCGCATGGATCAACGCAATGTTGCCCTGGCGCAGCTTGGCGCCAGCTCCGACGAAAGGATCAACCGCCTTCTGGCGATGGCGCGAAAACCCGGCGCAAACTGCGAATCCCCACCTGAATTGTTGCAGGCACTGGCAGGGCTGTAATGCGCCTCAACGGCACCATTTTCGGGCTGCTCGGCGCGGCGCTGCTTCTGGTCGGCTGTGCCGGGCGCACGCCCGAGCCCGAGATCGTTCTGGAGCAGCCAGAGACAATTGAAGCGCCTGTGGCCGAACAACCCGTGGAAGTTCGGCAAGTGCCTCGTCCATGCGCTGGCCGGCCACCGAAGCGGCCGGATCCGCTGCCATCGGACCTGCCCAGCCATCCCGTGGCCCTCGCCGCACTGCTCGGCGCCAAGCTTGCCGAATACAGTGCGCCGGGCAAATATGCCGACCAGGCGGAAGCCTATTTCAAGGCGTGCCCGCCTTCACGCTGAGCCGTCAGCCGCTGCGGCTTGGCGGCTATTCCTCATCCTCATCATCGGAAGATGGCGGCGGCGGACCGAAGCCCGGCGGCGTTTCGACTGCGGGATCGAAGTCGAACCTGTCGGCAAAGCGATTGCGGGAATCCGCTGCGCCGACTTCTTCCTCCTTCTCGCCGCGGGCGATGGCCTCGCGCTGCGCACGGGACGCCAGGATATAGTCGCGCGGCATGCGGTTGCCTTCGTGGCAGGCATATTCGAAGAACTGATAATCGTCGTCGCGGGCCCATTCGAGGCGCGCGGTCCACGGTGCAGTGTAGACTTCAGGATCGGAATAAGTGATCTCGTAGGCGATCGCGTCCGGCCCGAGCATGGTCAGGCGCTCAACCGTTTTTGCCTGTGTGCTGGTCGGGATGGTATTGAACGGCGGGACATGCTGGGTCGCCATATTGAGCGGCGAGCCGTTGCGCTTGGATACGTCTTCGGTGACGCTGTCGCCCGACTTGATGTTGGTGGTCTCGATCACCAGCGTCTTGCCTTCCCAGTGGCCGCGGCTGATGCCAAGCCATTCCTCTACCGCGCCCGGCACTTGCGGGGCGTCGCCCAGCGGAATCACGCGCGTTCCGAGCATTTCAAGCTTGATCACGACGTAGCCGGGGGCCTGAAAGATGCGGATGCCGTTATTGTACCGAAACGGAAACATCGAGGCCGGGTAGCCGCGCGAGACGCAGCGATCCCAGCTGTCGAAATCATCCATCCAGTCATAATGCTGTCCGGGCACCCAGCCCGAACGTCCCGATTCGTAGAGCGCCTGTCCCTTTTCGGTCAGCGGGGGAAGCTGGCCGTCGGCCGGAACCACCAGCATCGACGTGCGCTTACCCATCGAGGAGTTGCGGACCCAGTCGGCAAGACCGGTGGTGCCTGCCGTTCCGATTCCCTGTTCGGTGGCGACGGTGAAATTGCCGTCGGACCGCTCGGCCGCTTCTATACGCTTGGCGAGTTCCTCGTCATTGATCCATACCCGGTTGCCGTAAGCAGGCGGCCGCTGGAACAGGATGCGGGCGGAGGGAAGGTTTTCGATCGGCCAGGTGCCAGTGAAATCCCAGTCCCCCCATTCCGTCTTGTCCGGAGTATAATCCGTGGGGATCGGCGGAACTTCGGTGAGGTCGGCCGGCCGCTCCTGCGCGGATGCGGGCATGCTGATTGCCAAACCGGCAGCACAGGCCACGGCAAACGCCGACGCTGAAAGGCGCGATGCAATAATACGACGGAACATTCACTGACTCTCCCGAATCCCCGGCTGACGACCGGACTTTTGCAACTAGTTATACGGCGAAGACGCGCATGGCCAGAGTCAGAGCACCCTCCAGACCCACAATTTGATCGAACTCGCGTAGCGCGCTCCGGCGCACACAAAAATCGACCTGTTGAGCCAGTCATATGGCCCCTCCGGAGCGATGAATTCGGGCACGGTGCGAAAATAATATTCCGCCGGATCGACGTCATCGCCGTTGCGCAGCCTTTCCATCACCTCGGGCGGGCCGTGACGCAAACCCCGGTTGCGCAGCTGGATCAGCGCTCCATCATCCGTCTCGATCGCATAAATGGCATCGGCGACTGTGACCCCGTCGGGCCGGGTCAGTTGCCAGTCGGCGGAATTGCCCATCAGCTGGCCGCTGATCCGGGGGCCCTTCACATATCCGCCTGCCATGATCGGAATGATCCGGCGCGTGCCATCCACCACCTTCCCGATCTCGCGGGGTGCTGCCAGTTCTCCGCCCGCTTCATAGACAAATTCCAGTTCCGGCTTGATCATCACGTTCTCCAAGGCCCCATCTTTCTAGTGACCGGGACAATGCATACCCCTAGCGTGGAGACCAAGCGAATCGCGCTTGGCGCGGATCGGACAAAAGCAATTAGGAAGGATGCATAATGGCCAGCGAGATTCATGCGGACTATGTGATTGTCGGAGCCGGCAGCGCAGGCTGTGTGCTCGCCAACAGGCTTACGGAAAGCGGGGAACACAAGGTCGTGCTGCTGGAAGCAGGCGGAGATGATCGTCCGCTGAAGGAGCCCAGCCAGTTCGTATCGAACATCATGATCCACACGCCGATCGGCTTCGGCAAGACGCTGAACGATCCCAAGGTGAACTGGCTTTACGAGACCGAGCCCGATCCGGGCACAGGCGGGCGCCCGCACAAATGGCCGAAGGGCAAGGTGCTGGGCGGCTCATCCTCCATCAACGGCCTGCTCTACGTTCGTGGGCAGAGCGCCGATTACGACAACTGGGCGCAAATGGGCGCGCGAGGCTGGAGCTGGGACGAATGCCTCCCCTACTTCCGCAAGGCACAGAACCAGGAACGTGGGGCAGACGACTATAATGGCGAGGGAGGACCGCTGAACGTCTGCGACTTCCCCGAGAAGCATCCGGTCTCCGCCGCGCTGATCGATGCCTGCGTGGAAGCGGGCATCCCCTATAAGGACGATCTCAATACCGGGGACCAGGAAGGTGTGACCTGGTTCCAGCTTACTGCGCGTGGAGGCAAGCGGCACAGCGCCGCGGTCGCCTATCTCCATCCGGCGATGAAGCGCCACAATCTCGAAGTCGAACTGCGCGCCATGACGACGCGCATATTGTTCGATGGAAAGCGGGCAGTTGGCGTCGAATTCAAGCAGCATGGCGAAACCCGCAGGGTGATGGCGCGGCGCGAGGTGATCCTTGCCGCGGGCTCGGTCGAAAGCCCCAAGCTGCTGGAGATCTCGGGTATCGGCCAGGGTGCGTTGCTGCAGGAGCTCGGCATCCAGGTGGTTCACGAAAGCCCGATGGTCGGCGAGAACATGCAGGACCACGTGATGATCGGCTGCCAGGCGCGCCTCAAGGAGGACTGGCACTCGATCAATTACCGGGCGACCGGGCTCAACCTGGTGAAGGAGATCGCCAAGTACGGCCTCTCGCGCACGGGCATACTCTCTATGGCAGTCGCCCATGGCTGTGCCTTCGTGAAGAGCCGGCCGGAGCTGGATTGCCCGGATGTCCAGATCCACATGATGGCTGCCTCGATGGATCTGGAAGTGCTGGCCACCACGCAGGGGCTGCAACTGGAGAAGGAACCGGGCCTGGCTTCCAATCCTTGTCAGCTGAGGCCGGAATCGCGTGGCTCCATCCATGCCCGGTCGCCGGATGGTACGGTCACGCCGAAGATCGTGCCGAATTATTTCTCAGATCCGATTGACCAGGCCATGGCTGTGACCCAGCTGAAGATCATCCGCAATATCTGGCGCCAGCCGGCACTGGAGCCCTACATGGCCGAAAAGGGCGATCCGTTCGGTCAAACCGACGACGAGATGATGGGCTATGCGAAGATGGCTGCAGCGACAGTTTATCATCCCGTAGGAACGGTGGCGATGGGAGACGAACGCTTCCCCGTAACACCGGACCTCAAAGTGCGCGGTGTCGAGGGGCTGCGAGTGATCGACGCTTCGGTGTTTCCGAAGATCACCAGTGGCAATACCAACGCACCGACCATGATGGTCGCGGAGCGCGGTGCGGAGATGGTGCTGGCTGATGCGAAAGCCGCGGTAGCCGCCTAGCGCCGCTGCGGTGCTGCGGCCGCCGACGCCATGGCCGCGTTGTCGGCCGCGGGCGGTGCCGCGAGGGAGGTGCGTTCAAATGTCCGCCAGGAAGGCTCGCGCCCCAGCATCGCGAAATAGTCCGGCGTAAAAGCCAACGGATCCGGACCGGCGGAATTGAGCGAGGGGCCGTAAGTGGCCGCCATATCGGGCAGCGGATAGTTCATCAGCTCGAGCAGGGTGGGAAAGATCCTGAAGTGGCTGGCGGCATCGCGCAGCCCGGCATGATGCGCAGCCCAGTCGAGTCCCGGGGCCGCAGCACTGTCGATCACGACCAGCGGCACGGCGCCTTCCTCCGGCAGAGGGTCGTTGGTGCAGTGAGTTCCCTTCCCCGGATGGCCGCGCTCATGCAGATCCTGCCCGTGATCGGCGGTGTAGATGATCGTCGCGGCGGCCGGGTCGATGGACGGCAACAGCCGATCGAAGAACCCGCCCACATTCCATATCAACGTGTTGCGATAGGCATTGCGATATAGCCGCCATTCCTCTCCCGTACCGCGATGTCGGCCATGGACTGGCCCCATGTCGATGATGCCGGCCGTTCGCCCCCGCTCCGGGATCGGCAGGAACTTTGCCGCTTCCAGCGGAAACTTGTCGGCCACGGGGAAGTGTGCCCCGACCTTGTTGACGTAGATGAACTCGGGGATGCCATTGCCTATCCGCTCGGCTAGCAGCCGCGCGAGCTCATGGTCCCGGTCCACGACCGCCACCCGGGCATCAAGCTGGACGAAATCATCAATCTCCGCACGTTCTTCCGCAGTCTTGAGGTTCTGCAATTCGCCGCCCATCCGCTGTCCGTCGAGATAGACGGTGCGGTAGCCGGCGTTCCTGGCGAACGCCCAGATCGAAGGGCTGCGCCGACCCACGTCCCGAAAGTTGGCCCGCGTCCCGCCGAAACGAAGCGATTTGTTGCTGCCAGCGCTGCAATTGGTGACCGACGCCGCGATGCCATAGTTGAAAATGGCAAATCCGGCCCGCTCTTCCCCCAGGCCGGAATAGACGCCGCGCGGATGATTGATATCGAGATAGTTGGCGGCGATGCTCTCATCGACGATCAGCACGACGTCGCGGGTCGGCGCAGAACCTGAGGGCGAGACAGCCACCTGCTCGCGCGGCGCGTTTTCGTCCGTCAGAAGCAATGCGCCCTTGATCGCGGAATAGGCGACCGGAGTGAAGGCCGCCGGAAGGGCGCGGGAGCCCTCCCCGCCTCTTGCATACAACAACCCGGAGAGCCCTATCAGGGCCGCGCAGGGCATCGCCCAGGCAAGACCGGGCGGCAGGGTGCGTCCGCGCGGCGGCAGAGCCAGAGCCGCAAACAGAACCAGCGCCGCTCCCACGGCCTTCAGCAGCACTCCCCCGTGCTGCGCCATCGCGCTGCCGGCGTCGCCGCGAGAGGCCAGCATGGTCTCGAAACTGGCGTAATCCAGCGGCGAAGCCGTGGTCCATTCGTAGCTGTGCAGCGCCACCGATCCCGCGGCGAGTATCGCGGCGACAGCCAGGCGCGGCAGAGCCTGAGGAATGTATGCGGCCGCTGCCAGCGCAGCGGCGAGCAGCGCGTAGAGTACCGCCCATGCGCCAAGCTGCGGCGAGATACCGAGCGAGGTAATGCGATCGCCGATCGCTGCATGATCGAGTGCGAGATAGGCTGCGAGCAGGACAAGCTTGCCGTCGGCAAGCCAGGTCCTCGCGAATGTCGGCAACCGTTCCAGCATGGTGCCGGCCACGCTGCATGACCCGTGCGCAATGGTCGAGCGGCGCCCCGCCCCGCGCGCCGAATTGAGACAGTTCGGTTACGCTTTCCTGACCGCCGGATAACCGCGGGTCAGGCGGCCTGGTCCTTGCGCGCCGCCCGCTTGCGTTCATGCGGGTCGAGATAGCGCTTCCTGAGGCGGATGCTCTGCGGGGTCACCTCCACCAGCTCGTCATCCTGGATGTAGGCGATCGCCTGTTCCAGCGTCATCCGGCGCGGCGGGGTCAGGCGAACCGCGTCATCCTTGCCGGTCGAGCGGAAATTGGTCAGCTGCTTGGACTTGAGGGGATTGACCTCGAGATCCTGCGGCTTGGCATTCTCGCCGATGATCATGCCTTCGTAGAGCTTCTCGCCCGGCGAGATGAACAATATTCCGCGCTCCTCCAGCGCATTGAGCGCATAGGGCACGGCCTCGCCTTGCTCCATCGAGATCAGCACGCCGTTCTGGCGCCCCTGGATCGGGCCCTTATACGGTCCGTATTTCTCGAACAGGCGGTTCATCACGCCGGTGCCGCGTGTGTCCGACAGGAACTCGCCGTGATAGCCGATGAGGCCGCGGCTGGGGGCGGAGAAGGTGATCCGCGTCTTGCCTCCACCGGAGGGGCGCATGTCGATCATCTCGCCTTTTCTGAGCGCCATCTTCTCGACCACGGTGCCCGAATGCTCGTCGTCCACGTCGATCACGACGGTCTCGTAAGGTTCCTCGCGGCCATCCGGTCCGTCCTGGAAGAGGACGCGCGGGCGGCTGATCGACAGTTCGAAGCCTTCGCGGCGCATCGTCTCGATGAGCACGCCCAACTGGAGCTCGCCGCGGCCGGCGACTTCGAACGCGTCCTTCTCGGCGCTTTCGGTCAGGCGGATGGCGACATTGCCCTCGGCCTCCCGCTCGAGCCGCTCGCGGATCACGCGGCTCTGCACCTTGTCGCCTTCGCGGCCGGCATAGGGGCTGTCATTGACCGCGAAACTCATGGCCAGCGTCGGCGGGTCGATCGGCTGCGCGGCAATCGGCGCGCTGACATCCGGATCGCACAATGTGTTGGAGACGGTCGCTTCGGTCAGCCCGGCAATGGCCACGATGTCGCCTGCCTTGGCGTGGAGCACCGGCACACGGTCGAGCCCCTGATAGGCGAAGACCTTGGTCGCACGTCCGGCCTCGACCTGGTTGCCGGCGACGTCGAGCGCCTTGATCGGCATGCCGACTTCGAGCCGGCCGCTCTCGATCCGGCCGGTCAGGATACGGCCGAGGAAGGGATCGCGGTCGAGCAGCGTCGCCAGCATGGCGAAAGCGCCGTCCTCGTCGAGATCGGGTGCGGGCACATGGCTGACGATCAGCTTGAACAGCGGAATCAGATCTCCCTCCCGGGCTTCCGGATCTTCGCTGGCGAAGCCGGACCGGCCCGACGCATAAAGGACCGGGAAGTCGAGCTGTTCGTCATTCGCCTCGAGCGCGACGAACAGATCGAACACTTCGTCGAGCACTTCGGAGGCGCGGGCATCGGACCGGTCGATCTTGTTGACGACGACGATCGGCTTCAGTCCCAGCCCCAGCGCCTTGCCGGTGACGAACTTGGTCTGCGGCATCGGACCTTCGGCGGCATCCACCAGCAGGATAACCCCGTCGACCATGGAGAGGATGCGCTCGACCTCAGCGCCGAAATCGGCGTGGCCCGGCGTATCGACGATATTGATGTGGTAGGGCTCGTGTCCGCCCTCCGGCGTCCATTCCACGCTGGTCGGTTTCGCAAGGATGGTGATCCCGCGTTCCTTTTCCAGGTCGTTCGAATCCATCGCCCGCTCTTCCACGCGCTGGTTGTCGCGGAAAGTCCCGGACTGGCGGAACAGCTGGTCGACAAGCGTGGTCTTGCCGTGATCGACGTGGGCAATGATCGCCACGTTGCGAAGGGACATCGGCTTCTTCTTTCGGAAAATGATGGGCGCGGGCCCTAGCGGCATTGGTGCAATGCAACAAGGGTGAGAATGAAACCCTGCCCCGTCACTGGCACTGGTTGACGAAACACATACCTGCTCGTCCGCTCTTCTTGCCTATGGCGGGCCGCTCGGGACAGGTCGACGACGCAAGGAACGAATCAAGTTTAGCAGGTCGGCAGGCTGTAGGACAGACCCCTGCAGGAGGCCTGCGAAACCGGGGTGTTGACGCCGTTGACACGGTCCCGGGCGTTTCGGCGAAAAAGCGTCAAGCGAAAGCCGAAAAGCGTCAATTTGCGCGGCGAAAGTGTCAAGCCGCCGGCCGCGATCCGTCAAGCGAGTGTCAACAAGAAGGGACGGATCCTCGCGGACCCGCCCCCTTCCCGTCCAGGCTCGAAAAGGTCAGTAGCGCACCCGGACACCGGCGCGAAACCGCGAACCGAACGTATCGAAGAACACCGGGTTGGTCGGGTAGTTGGACCCGCCGCCCCCGCCGCCGCCCGGCGCGATCGGCGGCTTCTTGTCGAAGAGGTTGTCGATCGAGCCGAACAGCTCGACATATTGTGTATCGCCGCCGCTCGCGAGCGGGATCCGGTAGGACATTGCGAGGCCGAAATAGCTCGCACCTTCCACGCGGTTGGAGCTGATCGAGTTCTGGATGCCAGGATCGTAACCCGGATCTTCCGGCCCGATGCGCTGGATGTTGTAGATGCCCTGGCTGAAGCGCCGCCACGAACCGGTGACGTTGAAGCCGCCATTGTCGTAGGTGACGAAGGCATTCCAGATCCAGGGCGGGCTGGGGTTGAAGTCGCCGCCATCGCCCACCGGGCCGGACTGGCCGGCATAGTCGAGCTCGGGCACGGTCGGATCGGCCTGCGAGATGAAGTCATACTGGCGGTTGGCCAGCAGGCGCATGGAAAGCGAGCCGTCCCAGCCGCTGCTGATATCGGCAAGCTCCATTGCGTAGGCCACCTCGAAATCGAAGCCACGCACTTCCAGCTTGGCCAGGTTCACCTGCCGCGCATCGACGAAGGTGATGTCCATCTGGTTGGAGCCGGCCGCGAAGGTGATCCGGTCGCAGAACAGGTCGTAATCATGGCAGAATTCGACGATCCGGTTGCCGCCCAGCGTGGTCACCGCATCCGCGATCTTGATCTGGTACCAGTCGGCCGAAAGGCGCAGGCCCGGGATGAAGGACGGCTGGAGCACCACGCCCGCGGTGATCGTATCGGCCTTTTCCGGGGTGAGCGCGAAGCTGCCGCCGTTCAGGATCGGCGTCGGATCGTCGCCGATCGGCGGAGTGCCCGGCAGCCACGGATTCTCGACAATGCCGCTGGTCGAACCCGATTCGGTCGGCACGTTGCGCAGGAACAGCTCGCGGAAGCCGGCGGCGCGAATGTCACGCGAACGCGAAGCACGCAGGCGCAGGCCCTCGGTGATGTCGTAAATCCCCGACACCTTCCAGCTGACTGCCTCGGTGGTTTTCTCTTCCGAAGTGTCGTTGTTCACCGCATGGTTGCGGGTGTAGCGGACCGCGCCGTTCAGTTCGAAGAAGTCGCCGATGGCGGAGTCCTGAAAGACCGGGACGTTGAGTTCGGCGAAGCCTTCCAGCACCGAGATGTCGCCCGAATAGTCGAGCCCGAAAGTGAAGGCGTAATCATTATAGAACGGGATGTCGCCATGGGTGACTTCCCCGCCTTCGCTGCGATAGTCGACACCCGCGGCCGCCGAGATCGGGCCTGCGCCCCATCCCTGGAACAGGGTGCCCTGCACCGCGCCCGCCAGCACGTGCTGCGTGTAATTGAAGTCTTCCATCACGTCGCGATAGACATAGGCCAGCGCCGCCGGATCGGCATTGCCGATGCCGAACAGGTTCATCGGCAGGCAGCCCTCGGCAATCGGATTGGGATCGGGACGGAGCAGTTCCTTGCAGACGATATTCCCGTTGGGCGTGCCGGAAGTGTATGCCCCTTCGTCCACGGCTTCGAGCGCGAACTGGAAGGCGGAATTGACGCGGTTGTTGGTCCGTTCCTGGTGCCGCTTGTTGCTGCCGTACTGGTAGTAGGCGTCCCAGGTCCAGTCGCCGAAGAGATCGCCCGACAGGCCGATCAGGCCGCGGAAGACCTTGGCCTCGGCTTCGTTGACCGAAGTCAGCTCGTAGTCGAGATCCTTGCCGAGGCTGAAATCCGTGCCCTGAAGCAGCGCGCGGAGATCGTCCGGGATATAGGGATTGTCGTTGTTGACGAAGAAGGTCGAACGCGGACCGACCACATAGCTGGTGTTGGTGGCGAAGCGTTCCGCATAGGTCAGCTCGGTCTGGACCGTGATGGAATCGGTCAGCTCATATTCGCCGTAGAGATAGCCAACCCAGCGCTTCAGCGGGGTCTGGATGTCGGAGTCGTCATAAGTCGAGGCACCGTCGCCGCCCTGGCGCGAGCCGAACTGGAACGAGTTGAGGAACCGGCCGGGATCGTAGTCCACCACCCGCAGACCGTCATCGGTGAAGCGCTTGTTGCGCGCATCCGGGTGGGCCGGGGCACGATCACGCACGACACCGCGCGGATCGTTATTGGCCTGCTTTGAATCCGGCCCGATCACGTAGTGCGGCAGGCCGAAACCCGGAGAGCCGGGGACGTTGTAGCCCGAGGCTCCGCCACCCGGCAGGACGTTGTTGGCGTTGGTGAAGATGTCCCAGCTTTCGGCGCACCATTCACGAACCTTGGCGCAGTCGCCGATGCCTTCGTTCTTCTGATATTCGCCGCCGACCACCACATGGCCGCGGCC
>CAYRCH010000061.1:0-9653 GCA_964422665.1 uncultured Sphingomonadaceae bacterium
ATTACTTCAGCCCGCCATGTGCCCGAGGCTGCGCCCGGTACCGTGCCCGCCGGTCCCGGGATGACGATACCGGTCGCGGTTCCGGCCCATTGTCTCATTGAAGGCGTGATCGATCCTCGTACTGGCGCGGACGGAGCCGAATACGGTATCGGGTTCCAACTGGCATTGCCGGACGAATGGAACGGGCGCTTCCTGCTGCAAGGCGGCGGCGGCCTCAATGGCATCGTCCGTCCTGCGCTCGGTCCCACTGCGGCAGGTGACCGCCCGGCTCTCACTCGCGGCTTTGCCGTGATCAGCCATGACAGTGGTCACAAAGGCGCCGGCTTCGACGACAGTTTCATGACCGACCAGCGCGCCGCGCTCGACTTCGCGGAGGCTTCGGTCCGCACGGTGGCGATCGATGGCAAGCGAATGACCGAGCTCTATTACAGCCAAAATATCGGCCACAGCTACATGACCGGCTGCTCGACCGGCGGACGCGAAGGCATGCTGGCCTCACAGCGCTATCCCGAGCTGTTCGACGGTATCATCGTCGGCGCGCCGGCCATGCGCACCGGACATTCGAACCTGGCAATCGAATACACCACCGTTCAGTTCAATCAGGCATCCCCGCGCGACGAGGGAGGGCTACCCGTCCTTTCCCAGGCACTCTCCTCCAACGACCGTCAAACCGTCCTCGACGGCCTACTCAAGCAGTGCGACGCGCTGGATGGCCGGACCGACGGAATGATAATGAACGTTGCCGGCTGCAATTTTCATCCGGCGGAGCTGCAGTGCAGCGGCGAGAAGCGCGACGGCTGCCTCAGCGCCCCACAGGTCGGCGCGATCGAACGCTCCTTCGCCGGGCCCAAGGACGCCGCAGGATATCCTGTCTATGTCCCTGTACCCCACGATACGGGGATCGTGTTCACGGGCGGCCCTGGCCTTCCCGGCTACCTCCCAACCGGCGCGCCCGGCGTGTTCGGCCCTCCGTCACGCGATCTCGCGATCGACATCGATGCGCGCCTGCGCCAGATCGAAGCCAACGCGCCGCAGCGCCTGACCGATACGAATGTCTGGACCGATCTCGATACGTTCCTTGGCCGCGGCGGAAAGATCCTGTTCTTCCACGGCGTCAGCGATCCGTGGTTTTCGGCTTTCGACACATGGGATTATTGGCAGCGCGCGGCGGAGACCAATGGCGCCGCGTTCACCGACGCCAGCCGGTTCTACATGAACCCGGGCATGGGTCATTGCCAGGGCGGCAACGCTTTCGACAATTTCGACCTGCTCGGCCCACTGGTGGAATGGGTGGAAAACGGCGAGCCGGTGGAAACTGTGATCGCATCCCGAGCGGACGGATCGGAGAAGCGCCCGCTCTGCCCGCACCCATCCTACGCCCATTACACCGGCGGCGAGCCGGCCAAGGCCGACAGCTATTCATGCCGAATGCCCGATAGCTGATCGAATTGGTGCGCCCGACAGGATTCGAACCTGTGGCCCCCAGATTAGGAATCTGGTGCTCTATCCTGCTGAGCTACGGGCGCACCGCGCGCATCGTTTAGGCAAGCGGGCCGCGCGGTGCAATCGCCGCGTCAATTGATCTCGTCGGGAGGCGCGACGGGCAAAGGCAGAGGCGCAACCGGCACCCCTTCGTCGATGAGCGATTTGGCTTCATCGAGGCTGGTCTGCCCGTGGATCGGGGCCGTTTCCCGCTCGCCATAATGCATCGCCCGGGCCTGTTCGGCGAATTTGTCGCCCACCCAGGTCGATTTCTCCAGCGCCTTCTTCTGCGCGGAAGCGAGCTTCGCCAGCGCCTGCGCCACTTCGGTGGGCATCTCGCCGGCAGCGACGGGTACGCTTTCTGGGGGCGGGGAAGCGGCGAATGGACTCCGGGTATTGCCCTTCCTCGGGACAGCCGGCGCCATCGGAGCCTTCACCACCTCGCCGCTGCCGCAATGGGGGCAGGCGACAAGACCTCGCTCCTGCTGGTCGGTAAAGTCGCCCGAAGAGCCGAACCAGCCTTCGAAGCGGTGGCCCTGGTCACAGGAAAGGTCGAACACGATCATTGCGAATCCCAGTTGGGTATCAATTGCTTATTCTCAAGGCTCGGCACTTGCCGGCGCACTTTCGCTATACGCTCCGGGTCGATCTCAGCAAAGGCAAGATCGGGACCATCGCCGCCCAGCTCGACCAGCACTTCGCCCCACGGGTCGATCACCAGGCTGTGGCCGTAGGTCGTCCGACCGTCTTCGTGCTTTCCGGCCTGCGCGGCCGCCACTACATAGGCGCTGCATTCGATGGCGCGCGCCCGCGCCAGCACGCTCCAGTGCGCTTGCCCGGTCGGAAATGTGAAAGCCGCCGGGATGGAGATGACATCGCAGTGCCGCCGGCCCAGCGCGTCATAGAGAGCGGGAAAGCGAATATCGTAGCAGATCGTGAGGCCCAGCCTGCCGACTGGCGTGTCGACCGTCACGATCTGGTCGCCCGGGGCGTAGGCAGCGCTTTCGCGCCAGGTCTCGCCGCTATCGAGTTCGGCATCGAACATGTGCATCTTGTCGTAACGCGCAGCGACATTGCCTTCATTGTCGATGACGAATGCACGGTTGGCCCATTTGCCGTCCCCGCGATCGACAGCAAGCGACCCGATCGCGATCCAGATGCCGTTCTGCCTTGCCGTCTCGCGCATCGCGGCCAGTGTCGGGTCTTCCTCCTCAGGATGGATATGCGAAGCGCAGCGCGCCCGGTCCTTGTCCAGCACGCCGCTCATCTCGGGAGTAAACATCATCGACGCGCCTTCTTTGGCGCTCCGCTCTGCTGCGCTCACCATATCGGCGGCGTTGCGCTCCGGATCGATGCCGGAGGTCATCTGCAGCACGGAGATGCGCGTCATCGGCCGAGCATCGCGTCGAGCTTGCCCTCGCGCTCAAGCGCCGCGAGATCGTCCGATCCCCCGACTCCGCGGCCGTCGATGAATATTTGCGGCACGGTCGAAGCGCCCGGCCGCCGTTCCAGCATCTCCTGTCGCCGCGGCCCGCCAAGCGTAATGTCATATTCCGTGAATTCCACGCCCTTCGACTTCAAAAGCTGCTTGGCGCGGTGACAATAGCCGCACAGCGCCTTGGTGTAGATCTCGACCTTGGGCGTATCCATCGAATTTCCTTTTATTCCAGACCCTTGGGCGCTCTTGAAAGGCAGCCCATGTTTCATATCTAATATCAGTCCTGCGGCGCCGGAAGGGCTGCGGATGAATGATCAACGGATGCCGGCCGGTCCGGGTCCGGATTCAAATTGCTCAATGGAGGATTTGCACCATGGCTCGTATAGATTTTACCCCTTATCGCCGCTCCACCGTGGGCTTCGACAGGCTGTTCGACCTGCTCGAAGGCCAGGCCCGTTCGAATGGCGGCGACAATTACCCGCCTTTCAATATCGAGCGCCGCGGTGAGGACAGCTACCGCATCACGCTGGCCGTGGCGGGCTTCCGGGCCCAGGATCTCGACATCACGGCACAGCAGAACCTGCTTGTCGTCCAGGGCCGCAAGCGTGAGGAAACCGATGAGGGCGAAATGCTTCACGTGGGCATTGCCAATCGCGGTTTCGAACGCCGGTTCGAACTTGCGGACTATGTCCGCGTCGAAAACGCGGACCTCGCCGACGGACTGCTGGTGATCGATCTGGTGCGCGAAGTGCCGGAGGCGATGAAGCCCAAGAAGATCCTCGTCGGCGGCCAGAAGACGCTCGAAGTGGTGGAAAACAAGGGCGAGAAGGACGAAGGCGCCGAAAAGGCCGCCTGATCCCACAGTCCTTTCGAAGTATTCCATCTCGCAAAATTCAGGGGCGGATCCACGAAGGATCCGCCCCCTCGGTGCCTTGCGGCGCCGATTTGTCCGATAACAACCGTCCGGGTCGCAAGAGACGATTATGATCGAACAAACCCGGACAGGTGGGCCGCCGAGCGACGCTCCCCGCCGGATCCCGATGCGGAAATCCGGCAATTGCCTCCAATTTGGTGACCCTGCCCCTTCTCCCCATCATTAACAACTCAACAGTTGATTATGCAACGGTTGAAATCACGACAGAATCGGTTGTGCCGATCCGCAACAGTCTGCTTTTCCCGCTTGGGCTAGACCAGGCGCGACTGCGCCACTGCGGCCTCTATAAAGCCGGCAAAGAGCGGATGCGGCGCGAAGGGCTTGCTCTTGAGCTCGGGATGGAACTGCACGCCCACGAACCAGGGATGATCCTGCCGCTCGACGATTTCGGGCAGCAGACCGTCGGGCGACATTCCGGAGAAGATCAGCCCGTCCCGCTCGAGCACTTCCCGATAGGCAACGTTAACTTCATAGCGGTGGCGGTGCCGCTCGGAGATCGAAGTCGCACCATAGAGCGACGCCACAAGGCTGTTGCCCGAAAGGCGCGCTTCATAGGCGCCGAGCCGCATGGTACCGCCAAGGTCGGAATCGGCGCCACGCTTTTGCAGCCCCTCCTTGCTCATCCACTCGGTGATGATGCCCACCACCGGCTCCGAGGTTTCGCCGAACTCGGTCGAGGAGGCGCCTTCGACACCCGCCGTCCGTGCCCCCTCGACGCAGGCCATCTGCATGCCGAGGCAGATGCCGAAAAACGGCACCTTGCGTTCGCGGGCGAAGCGGACGCTGGCGATCTTGCCTTCCGATCCGCGCACACCGAAGCCGCCCGGCACCAGGATGCCGTGCATCGGTTCGAGCTGGGCGGCGATATCGGCGTCGTCCTGCTCGAAGATCTCGGCATCGATCCACTTGATCTTCACCCGCACCCGGTTGGCCATCCCGCCATGGACGAGCGCCTCGTTGAGTGATTTGTATGCATCGGGCAGCCCGACATATTTGCCGATCACCCCGATCGTCACTTCGCCTTCGGGATGCTCGTAACGCTCGACGATATCGTCCCAGCGCGACAGGTCCGGAGCCGGCGCGTCAAGCCCGAAATGGGCCAGCACCTCGTCGTCCAGGCCTTCCCGGTGATATTGCAGTGGAACCGCGTAGATCGAGGACGCGTCGAGCGCCTGGATCACCGCTTCCTTGCGGACGTTGCAGAACAGCGCGATCTTCGCCCGCTCGCTCTCGGGCAGCGGATGTTCGCAGCGGCACAGCAGCACATCGGGCTGCACGCCGAGGCTGGTGAGCTCGCGCACCGAATGCTGAGTCGGCTTGGTCTTCAGCTCCCCCGCCGCGGAAATATAGGGCACCAGCGTCACGTGGATCAGCGCCGTGCGCTCGCGCCCAAGCTCGTTGCGCAGCTGGCGGATCGCCTCGATGAAGGGCAGGCTTTCGATATCGCCCACCGTCCCGCCGATCTCGCACAGCACGAAATCGAGATCGTCCGTATCGGCCTTTGCGAACTCCTTGATCGCATCGGTCACATGCGGGATCACCTGCACCGTGGCGCCAAGATAGTCCCCCCGTCGCTCCTTGGCGATGATGTCGCGGTAGACCCGGCCTGAAGTGATGTTGTCGCCCTGGTGCGCGGAAACGCCGGTAAAGCGCTCGTAATGGCCGAGGTCGAGGTCCGTCTCCGCCCCGTCATCGGTCACATAGACTTCGCCATGCTGGTAGGGGCTCATCGTCCCCGGATCGACGTTCAGATAGGGGTCGAACTTGCGAATACGCACCTTGTAGCCGCGCGCCTGCAGCAAAGCCGCGAGGCTCGCAGCCATGAGACCTTTTCCGAGCGAGGAAACCACGCCGCCGGTGATAAAAATGAACCGCGCCATGGGAGTCGGGCCTTAAGCCGCGAAACGGATTCGGCGCAAGCGCAATGCGGCGCGATATGCACAGTGCCCGCGAAAAAGGGAGGTTTGTTTACTCGGCGACGCCGGCCAGCGGATCGTCGCTGGGCGTCGATGGCGCAGGAGCCTCTTCCGTGGCGGGCGCCTGGGCTCCCGCCAGCGGATCGACGGGCTGCACCGGGGCAACCGTGCGATCGAGCGTCGACTCGACCGTCTGGCCGGATGAACTGCCTACTGCCACTGCCGCGAGGATGATGGAAAGCGCCACGAATGTCACCGCCAGAATGGCGGTCGTACGAGTGAGGAAGTCCCCTGCCCCGCGCGCGGAAAGCATGCCGCCGGGGCCGCCACCGCCGCCCAGGCCCAGGCCGCCGCCTTCGGATTTCTGCATCAGGATAACGCCGACCAGCGCCGCCGCGACGATCGCCTGCAACACGGTGAGGAAGAGAAACAGCGACATGGGAATTCCCGCAAATCCATAATTACTCGGGCGCATCTAGCGATGCCGCGCACCCGATTCAACTTTCGCGCGGCATTTGCGCGCCGAAACTCAGTCGTCGGTGAGGTCCGCGGCCGCCGCGACGATGCCGAGGAAGCTCTCCGCGGTCAGGCTGGCCCCGCCGACCAGCGCACCGCCGACTTCCCGAACCTTGAGGATTTCGGCGGCATTGTCGGGCTTTACCGATCCGCCATAGAGGATGCGCACATCCTGGCCCGCATCGCCGTAGAACTGCTTGAGCTGGCCGCGAATCGATTTGTGCATGGCCGCGATGTCCTCGATCGTCGGCGTGCGCCCGGTGCCAATGGCCCAGACCGGCTCATAGGCCACCGTTACACGCTCGGCGAGTTCCTCTCCTTCGGGCAGAGAGCCTGCCAGCTGCGCGGCGACCACCTGCTCCGCCTTGCCGGCATCGCGTTCCTTCTCGGTTTCGCCGACGCAGACGATCACCGCAAGGCCCGCAGCGATCGCGGCTTCCGCTTTGGCCCGCACATCCGCGTCGCTTTCCCCGTGGTCGGCCCGGCGTTCGCTATGGCCAACGATCACGAAGCCCGCGCCTGCATCCTTAAGCATGGCGGCCGAGACGTCGCCCGTATGCGCGCCGCCGTCGGCGGGGTGGCAATCCTGTGCTCCGACTCCGATGAGCTCGGCTTCCTTGCGCGTGGCGTGGATCAAGGTGAACGGCGGAGCGAGCGCGACTTCCACCCGGATCAGCCGCTCCGACGCGCGGTCGATGGCGCGCGCTTCGGCCAGCATGGCGCGGGTGCCATGCATCTTCCAGTTTCCGACGATATACAGCCGCTGGGACATGTGTATTCCTTGCTTTCTCGCAGGCCCGGGGGGATTGAGGCCGCGCCGCCGCTACAAACAGCAGGGCGGGCTGTCAAAGTGGGTTTTCTACTTGGATAGCGCAACCGCTTCTACTGTTGCCGCTGCGCCGCAGCCGGGATAGAGGCTTCGCTCCACGGGGCGAAACCGGCCCCATGCCCCGATTTGCACGGAACAAAAAAGCCTCGCCATGCTCCAGTCCTTTCGCAGTTTCTTCCGATCGAAAATCGGCATTGTCGTCACGCTGGCTTTCCTGGCCTTGATCGCGATCGCCTTCGCCAGCTCCGATGTCGCCAATACCGGTACTTTCGGCGGGATCGCAGGCGGCGACCGGGTGGCGGTGGTGGGGAACGAGAAGGTCAGTTCGTCCGATCTGTCCCGCGCCACCACCAGTGCGCTGGAAAGCGCAAGGCAGCAAAATCCCACGCTCACCATGGAAGCCTTCCTTGCGCAGGGAGCACTCGATGAAGTGCTGGACCAGATGCTGCAGCGCTTCGCGATTGCCGAATATGGGAAGCAGATGGGCCTTCGCGCCGGCACCAATCTTGTGAACAGTGAATTGCTCCAGATTGACGCATTTCGCGGGGCCGACGGCAATTTCAACCAGGACACCTATCGCGCTGCGCTGGCCCAGCGCGGGCTGAGCGACGCGCTGGTGCGGCAGGATATGGCCGCCAGCCTGCTTTCGAACCAGGTGCTCGCGCCCGTTTCGCTCGGCACGCGCATGCCTGCCAAGCTGGCGACGCAATATGCCAAGCTGCTGCGCGAAACGCGCCGCGGCGCGATCGCCACCCTGCCTAGTTCGGCATTCGCCCCCCAGGGCGATCCCACCACCGCGCAGTTGCAGGCCTATTACACTTCGAATCGCAGCAGCTATTTGCGGCCGGAACGGCGGGTCATCCGCTACGCCACCTTCGGTGAGGAAGCGCTGGAGCGGCTCTCCGCCCCGACCGACGCACAGATCCGGGAGCGGTACGAACGCGACCGGCAGCAATATGCCGCCTCGGAAACCCGCCGCCTGTCGCAGGTCATCGTGCCCACCCAGGCCGCCGCCGATGCGCTGGTGGCCGAGGTTCGCGGCGGAAAGACCCTCGCCGCCGCCGCCCGCGAAAAGGGGCTGGAGGCCGGGCCGATGGGCCCGATCTCGCAATCGGACTACGCGGCACAAAGCTCCGCCGCGGTCGCCCAGGCCGCCTTCGCCGCAAATTCCGGCGAAATTGCTCGTCCGGCGCGCGCGCCGCTCGGCTGGTATGTCGTCCGGGTGGAGGAAATTGACCGCCAGCCGGGCCGGACCCTCGATCAGGCCCGCGCCGAAATCGCCGACACGCTGGCCACCGAGCAGCGCCGCGAGGCTCTGCTCGACCTCGGGGCCGAGATCGAGCAGGAGCTCGACGCCGGCGGGAACCTTGCGGAAGTGGCGCAGGAGCTCGGCCTCGAACTGCAGACCACTGCCCCCCTCACGGCCGATGGGCGGGTTTATGGTTCGGCCGATTCGGCCCCGGCAATCCTGGCGACCGCGCTGTCCACGGCCTTCGCCATGGACGAGGAACAGCCCCAGCTCGCCGAAATCGTGCCGGGGGAAACCTTCCTGGTTTTCGACGTCGCGGAAATCACCGAGAGCGCCGCTGCACCGCTGGCCGAAATCCGCGACCGCGTGGTTGCCGACTGGAAGAAGTCGCAGGGCGCCACTGCCGCGAAAGCCGCGGCCGACCGGGTGATGGCGCGCATCCGCGAGGGGCAGACCCTTGCGGCCGCGCTCGCCGCGGAGGATGCCACCATTCCTGCGCCGGACCAGATCAATATGGGACGCCAGCAGCTCGCCCAGATGGGCGGCCAGGTGCCGCCTGTGCTCGCGCTGCTGTTCTCGATGGCGGAAAAGACCACCAAGCGGCTCGAAGCGCCCAGCGAGAATGGCTGGTTCGTGGTCCAGCTGGACGAGATCGAACCCGGCAATGTGGAAGGCGACAACCAGATCATCCTCGCCACCCAGCGCGAGCTCTCGCAGCTGGCGGGCGATGAATATATCCGGCAATTCGTCACCGCGATCCAGGAGCAGGTCGGCGTCGAGCGCAACGAGACGGCCATCGAGGCGGTCCGCAGGCAGCTCTCCGGCGCCGGCAGCGCGAACTGAGCGAGGCGCATCCTGAGCGGATATCTGCCCGAGAACGCCGAAAATGCCCGCCGCCAGCTTGCCGCCGGCGAAGCGGCGCTGGTGTGGCGCAAGATCGTCGCCGACACCGAAACGCCGGTGGGCGCGGCGCTCAAGCTGATCGAGCCGGGCCGCGGGGATTTCCTGCTGGAATCGGTCGAAGGCGGCGAGATCCGCGGGCGCTATAGCTTGCTGGGACTCGACCCGGACCTCGTCTTCCGCGCCCATGGCAATGAATGCGAGATCAATGCCGACTGGAAGCATGACCGCGATGCGTTCCGCCCGCTGGCAGGCGAAAGCCTGGCCGAGCTGCGGACGCTCGCCGCCGGCTGTCGGATAGACGTGCCGGCGGCGCTGCCACCCGCCCTCGCCTGCCTGGTCGGCTATTTCGGCTACGAGACGATCGGACTGGTCGAGAAAGTCCCGCG
>CAYRCH010000061.1:9753-13412 GCA_964422665.1 uncultured Sphingomonadaceae bacterium
TTGGCCTGCCCGACATGCTGTTCGTGCGGCCGACGCTCATCCTGGTGTTCGACGGGCTGACCGACGAGCTCTTCTGCGTCGCGCCGCTATGGGCGCCGCAGGCCGATGCGACCTCCGATCCCGACGGCGCTATACTGCACGCCGGGGAGCGTATCGACGAAGCGCTTCGCCGCCTGGCCGCGCCCGGTCCCGCCGCCTCCCGCGCGGCGGAACTGCCGGAGATGGAGCTGGAAGCGACGATGGAGCCGGAAAAATACCGCTCCATGGTGCTGAAAGCGAAGGAATATATCGAGGCCGGCGACATCTTCCAGGTGGTGCTCGCCCAGCGTTTCACCGTACCTTTCGCCCTGCCGCCTTTCGCGCTGTACCGCGCGCTCAGGCGCATCAACCCCTCGCCTTTCCTCTATTTCCTCGACCTGCCGGGCTTCGCGGTCGTCGGCTCGAGCCCGGAAATACTGGTGCGCGTGCGCGGACGGCCGGATGGCGCGAAGGAAGTGACGATCCGCCCCATCGCCGGCACCCGTCCACGCGGGAAGCGCGAGGAAGAGGATGCCGCCGCCGAAGCGAGCCTGCTGGCCGATCCCAAGGAACGCGCCGAGCACCTGATGCTGCTCGATCTCGGCCGCAATGATGTCGGGCGGGTCGCCGCCGCGGACAGCGTGCGCGTGACGGCGAGCTTCACAGTCGAGCGCTACAGCCACGTGATGCACATCGTCAGCAATGTCGTAGGCCAGCTGGCGGCGGACAAGGACGCGCTGGACGCGCTGTTCGCGGGCTTTCCCGCCGGCACCGTCTCCGGCGCACCCAAAGTCCGCGCCTGCCAGGTCATTGCCGAGCTCGAGCCGGAAACGCGCGGGCCCTATGCGGGGGGCGTCGGCTATTTCGCGCCCGATGGCTCGGTCGACAGCTGCATCGTGCTCAGGACCGCGGTGGTCAAGGACGGCACGATGCACGTCCAGGCGGGCGCGGGGATCGTCGCCGACAGCGATCCCGAATACGAACTCGCCGAATGCCGCCACAAGGCCGGCGCTCTGATCGCCGCCGCGCGCGAGGCTGCCCGGATCGCGCAGGACCCGGATTTCGGCCAGTGAAGGCGGTTTTCGCCGCGCTTTCTCTGCTTGCCCTGGCATCCTGCGGCGGAGGAGCCGGAACCCAGGATGGCCGCGTATCCGCCTGCGAGGCGATGATTTTCGAGGACACGCCGCTCACCCACTGCCTCGCCGATCCGGCGCAGCACACGATCCGGACTGCCCTCGCCGCGCCCGGTGGGCAGGTGCATGGCTCGGTTGGTGCGCTGGCCGCCGCGATGGGCGAGGATGCCGCGCGGGTCGTCTTCGCCGTCAATGGCGGCATGTATGACAATCAGGGGCGCCCGATCGGCTATTATGTCGAGGATGGGGAGCGGCTCCAGCGGCTCAATCGCAACCCCGGCCCCGGCAATTTCCACCTGCTGCCCAATGGCGTGTTCTTCGGGAGCGAGGGCGAATGGGCAGTGCTGACCAGCGACGAATTCGCCGAGACCATCGACGAGCGTCCCGCCTTCGCCACCCAGTCGGGCCCGATGCTGCTGATCGGCGGGGAAATGCATCCTGAGCTTTCGGACAATGGCCCCTCGCGCAAGATCCGCAACGCTGTGGGCGTGGATCGCCGCGGCAGGGCGCACTTCGTCATCTCGGAAGTTCCGCTGTCGATGGGGCGGCTGGCGCGCTTCTACCGCGACGTGCTGAATGTCGAGAATGCGCTGTTCCTCGACGGCACCGTGTCGCAGCTATGGGACCCCGCGAAAGAGCGGATCGATACCGGGATCGCCATCGGCCCCTTGATCGTGGTCGAGAAACGGGCAAGAGCGCGGCCATGATCCTCGTCATCGACAATTACGACAGCTTCACCTTCAACCTGGTCCATTACGTGATGGAACTGGGCGCCGAAGTGCGCGTCGCGCGCAATGACGAGATCACCGTCGCCGAAGCGATGGAGAGCAATGCCGCGGGCTTCCTCATCTCGCCCGGCCCCTGCACGCCCAACGAGGCGGGGATCAGCCTCGGCCTGGTTGCCGCCTGCGCCGAGGCAAAGCGTCCGCTGCTCGGCGTGTGCCTCGGCCACCAGTCGATCGGCCAGCATTTCGGCGGCAAGGTGGTGCGCGGCGGGCTGATGCACGGCAAGACTTCGCCCGTCGACCATGACGGGACGGGGCTTTTCGAAGGCTTGCCCTCGCCATTCACCGCCACCCGCTATCATTCGCTGATCGTGGAAGACATTCCCGATTGCCTGGTGGTCAACGCGACCAGCGAGACGCCGGGGCTCGACGGCACTGCGGTGATGGGCTTCCGCCACCGCGACCTGCCGATCCACGGCGTGCAATTCCACCCGGAAAGCATTGCCACCGAGCACGGGCACGGGCTGCTGGCCAATTTCCTGCGCATCTGCGGGCTGGAAGCAAAGGCGCGAGAGAGAACCGGCGCATGAGCGTGCTGCCGCCGGTCGACCGCCCGCTGCTCGAAGAGGAAGCCGAAGCCGCATTCGGCGCGATGCTCGACGGCAAGCCCACGGATGAGGAAATCGCCGCCTTTCTGATCGCACTGTCCGACAGGGGCGAGACGGCTGCCGAAATCGCCGGTGCGGCGCGGGCCATGCGCGCGCGGCTGATCCCGGTCGCCGCGCCCGAAGGCGCGATCGACGTCTGCGGCACAGGGGGCGACGGGCATCACACGCTCAACGTCTCCACTGCCGTTTCCATCGTGGTCGCCGCCTGCGGTGTGCCGGTCGCCAAGCACGGTAACCGCGCGGCAAGCTCGAAAGCGGGGGCGGCCGATACGCTGGAAGCGCTCGGCCTCGACCTCGACCGGGCCATGGAAACCGCCGAGCAGACGCTGGCCGATATCGGCATCTGCTTCCTCTTCGCGGGCAAGCATCACCCGGCGATGGGCCGGATCATGCCGATCCGCCGCGCCATCGGCCGCCGCACGATCTTCAACCTGATGGGCCCGCTGGCCAATCCGGCGGGCGTCAAGCGCCAGCTGGTCGGCATTGCCCGCCCGGCCTATGTGCCGATCTACGCCGAGGCGATCCGCCGGCTCGGCACCGATCACACGCTGGTCGTCTCGGGCGACGAGGGGCTCGACGAGCTGAGCCTCGCCGGGGGCAGTGAAGTGGCCGAAATACGCGCCGGCAGCGTGCGGATGCAGCGCATCTCGCCCGCCGATGCCGGGCTTGCCGAGGCCCCGCTGGAGGCGATCCGCGGCGGTGACCCGGCTTATAACGCCGCCGAGCTCAAAAAGCTGCTGCAGGGCGAGCGCGGCCCCTATCGCGACGCCGTGCTGCTCAACGCCGCCGGGGCGCTGATCGTGGCCGGAGAGGTGCAGAGCTGGCCCGAGGGGGTGGAGGAAGCCGCCGAGGCGCTCGACAAGGGCCTCGCCAAGGCCCTGCTCGACTGCTGGATTGAGGCGACGAAGTAGGTCTTGGAAATCGTCATTGCGAGCGTAGCGAAGCAATCCAGAGTTTCACGCGCCAGCGTTGGATTGCTTCGTCGGCTACGCCTTCTCGCAATGACGGCTTGCTTGATGTCTGTCTTGGATTAATGCGGCCCCAAATGAACAAGCTCACCGAAATCTGCGCCACCAAGCGCGAGGAAGTCGCCGAGCGCAAGACGCTGGCGACGC
>CAYRCH010000062.1:0-13239 GCA_964422665.1 uncultured Sphingomonadaceae bacterium
GCGACCTGCTCGGCCAGCCGCTGGACCAGCCGGTCGTCGATCTCCGGGCGCTCGACGCGCTGCATGCCGGGAAGCGCCGCATCCTCGACCCACACCTCGCCCGGCCGGTTGACGAGGATCTCGGTGACGGTGTCGCGCTCCAGCCATTCGCGGAACGGCGCGAGGTAGGCGTCGAGATAGACGCTCCCGCTGGCGCCTTCCCGCGCCGGCGTCTCCACCGCGGCCATCGGATGCACAGTCGCGCTCATGCCCGCCTCAGAGCCGCGGTGCCTGGCTGAAATCGAGGTCTCGCGCGGTGAACACGCGGATCGGCTCGCCCTGGCGCACGCGCACCGTCGGACCGATCTTGCTCCCGCCATCGACTGCCGCCGCGGCCGCGCTGCCGCCCGCGCCGCCCAGGATCACCGAGGCGCCGCCGCTGGCGATGGTGGTCAGCCCGCCGATCACCGAAAGCAGCATGGCCGAGCCGAAGCGCTGGAAGAAATGGCTGTCGACATCGCCGGGCAGGCCGGTATTTCCGGCAAAGTCCGTGGCGGGCGAGGCCAGCTGCACCGATACGCCGTCGGGCCGGATCAGCCGGGTCCAGATGACATAGGCGCGCTTCTGCCCCGCCTGCAGCCCGCTCTGGTACTGGCCGATCAGCCGCGAGCTGCGCGGCACCAGCACGCGCCGCCCGTCATAGCTGCGCACATCCTGGCTCACGATGGCGCGGACATAGCCGGGCACGTCGGTATTGATCGCAGTTTCGAGCACCGCCGGGATCAGCGTGCCCTGCGTCACCGTCGTGGCCGGGTCGAAATTGCGTGCGGCCGTCACCGGGCCGCCGCCGATCCCGCCGATGCGGCTTGCGAAATCGCTGGCCGTACCTGCCTCCGCGCCCGCCATGCCTTCGGCGATCGCGCCCGGCGCAGGCGGCATGATGCTCGCATCATAGACCATGGTGGGCGAGGAATAGGGATTGGTCGCCGGTGCCATGTTGGCCTGCGGCGGCGCGGCCAGCACGGGCGAGGGCGCCGGGTCCGCCTGCGGAGCCGCCTGTGCGGCCTGCTCTGCCTCGCCGTCCTGGGCGGGCTGGGCGGGAGCCGCGGCGGCCTGCGGCGGAGGCGGCGCGACCTGCTGCTGGGGCGCCGGGCCGGTGCGGGCGAGGTTCATGCCCCACAGAGTCACTGCCCCCAGCACCGCCACGATCGCGATCCCGGCGACCATGCCCAGCGCGTCGGACTTGCCCTTGCGCTGCGTGACCGCGGGGTACGAAGTCCGGCTCGCGAAATCGATGATCTCGGCCGACATTTCCTCGCGCGGGTCAGCCGCGGAGTTTCCGTTCGGGCCGTTCTTCTCGGGCAGGCGCATGGCAAGACGCATCAGTTTCTCTCCCCGGCGCGGGCAAGCGCGGTATCGCGTGTTTGAGTGGGGGCCCGCTCGGGGCCGGTATTGGTCAGGATGGCGGCGTCGTCGCCCGAACGCAGCACGATCTCCCGCGGCACCCCGTCGACCACGATCGTATTGCCGCGCACGGCGTAATTGACCGGGCCTTCGGTGCCTTCATGGTCGCGGATCAGGATCGCGGGCACGTCGCGGCCGGCAGGCCAGGTCAGGAAGGTCGAATTGCCGTCGTCGAACGCGCGTTCCGGCACCAGCTTGCCGTCCCCGGTCGACGACCAGGCGAAGTTGAGCTGAGCCGGGTCAGCGACTGCATAGGGATCGCTCGCCGCCTGCATTTCGATCTCGCTGGCACCGTCGGCCAGCGTCTCTTCCTCTTCCGGCTCGTCCGGATAGATGAAGCTCAGCACGTAGAGCGGGTTGGACCGGGTCGTTGTGACGAGGTCGAACAAATAGGTGCGCCGGTCGGTCACGACCGTCATATTGGTGGCGGCCTTCGCGGCAAGCGGCTTCACGAACAGCAGATTGGCGCGCTTGTTCGGCGTCACCTGCCAGCTGTTGGAATCGCCAATGGCGACATTCTCGATCATCTCGGTCTCGCCGAACTTGATCGTCGCCTGGACATTGGGCTTGCCTTCGATCCGCACCACTTCGGCCGGGTCATAGTGAAGCTGCACCAGCCGCGGGTCCGAAGGCGCGGCCGGCTCCTCTGTCGCTTCGGGTGCGGCAGAACCGCTCTCGGCATGGAGCGAAAGCGGCGCGGCCAGCAGCGCAAGGGCGGGAAGGGTGGCGCGGAAATATGCGCGGGCGAAACTCATCTGATCTTCTCCGTGGAACGGGCAGGTGCGGCGCGGAAGCGGCTGCCGATGCCGCGCGCACGGGACAGGGCGGAGGCGCTGCTGCCGGACGCAGCGGTCCGGTCGCCGACGGTGCGGATCACCGTCTCGCGCGAATGCGAGGCGGGTGAACCGCCATCATTGGCGGCATAGGCGGTGCTCACGCCCGAAAGGTTGATGTGCCGCGAAGAACCGGCGGTATGGGTCGACGCCGGGGCCGCGGCAGGCGCGGCGGCTGCGGCAGCGCGCGATGTACCGCCGCCAGACTTGCGCTCCTCCGCCGAAGCAGCGAGACCAAACACACTCCACCCCGCGACCATGGTGGTGGCCACTTTCATCACCATCGCCATCAGCGCGACATGCACCGCCCCGATAAGGAAAAACGCCATCGCGGCGCGCGGATCGATTGCGCCGGGCACCGGGGCGAGCTGGCGCACCACCGGGACTGCGAGCTCGAGCATCAGCGATCCGCCGAGCACGGCGAAAACCGGGGCGATGGCCAGGAGGACGAGCCCTTTCAGCCAGCCGGTAAAGAGGCCGCGCGTACCGGGAAACAGCGCCAGCACCACGAAGATCGGGCCGATCGCGATCAGCACCGCCATGGCAATGCGTGTGGTCACCAGCACACCGGCTGTGCCGAGCAGCAGCATGGTTGCGCCCATCCACAGCATGCCTTCAGGCGAGACGATGGAGGCGGGCGTTTCCGATCGCGGCCCCATGCCCGAGGCCTCGCCGATTGCGGACAGCAATATGTCCACCTTCTGCGCGAACACCATGGTGGCCGAGCCCCGGGTGCCGGTGAGGATCGATGCAATCTCGTTCGGCGCGCCGAGCGCGAGGTTCCACACCACCTGGCTGTAGGCGATCCAGCTGGTGGCAAAGGTCAGCACCAGCCCGATCGTCATCATCCGGGGCGTCAGCGCATTGACGCCGACACTCGAACGCCCGGTGAGAAGCTGGAAAGCGAAGAAACCGACATAGAGCGTCAGCAGGATCGTCAGCGCGGGGACCAACGCACCCCCGGTTCCGAACAGCCGCCCGAAAGCAGCCTGCGTCGTACCAAGCGCAACGCAATCGACGCCGGCCAGCGACGCGGCAATGCCGCTGCCGACCTCTTCCATCGCGCGCTGGCAGATGGCGGGATTCACTCCGCGGCCTCCCATACGGCGATTTCGTCATCGTCGCCGGCCACGCCCGGCCATGCCCGGCCGACCAGCGCTGGATACCAGCGCGCGGGATCGTCGCCCACCGACTGGCGAATGGCGTCGAGCCGGCGCACGGTGCTTTCACGGCCGGAAAGGATGGTGAGCACTTCAGGCGCGCCCGACAGGTCGAGCCGCACCACGACGGATGCGTCGGGCTGGCGCACGAGGAAGCAGCGGCTATGCGCCGGCAGCGAGCGGATCAGCGACAGCTCGTGCTCGGTCAGGCCGAAACCGTCGCAATAATCCTCGGGCCGGGCGCGGGCATTGGGCATGAAGATCATCGTCGCGGTCTGCTCGACCAGCGCGGTCGAGATCCGGCTGTCGAGCGCATCGCGCGCCGACTGGGTGGCGAAGCCGACCAGTGCGTTGCGCTTGCGCAGCGTCTTGAGCCAGTCGCGGATCCGCGCGGCGAAGACCTCGTCGTCGAGCGCTTTCCAGCCCTCGTCGATCAGGATCATGGTCGGATTGCCGTCGAGCCGCTCGTCGATCCGGTGGAACAGGTACATCATTGTCGGCGTGCGCAGGCGCGGGTTTTCGAGCAGCGCGGTCATGTCGAAACCGAGGACGCGGTTCGACAGGTCGAGCCGGTCATGCGCATTGTCGAACAGCCAACCATGCTCGCCGTCCTCGATCCACGGACCGAGCCGGTCGGCCAAGTCTCCGGCCTGCGGGCGGCGCGCACCGGACAGCAGTTCGCGGAAATGCCGCAGACGGCGCAGCGATGCGTCATTGGCATAGGCCGCATCCACCGCCTGCGCGATGATCGCCAGTTCCTCCGGCCCTGCGGCCTTGAGCAGCACGCCGAGCCAGTCGCGCAGGAAGGCGCGGGTTGCCGCGCTGTCGGGCAGGGCCAGCGGGTTGAAGCCGCTGGGCTGGCCCGCGCTGATCCGGTCGTAACGCCCGCCGATCCCGCGAATGAACAGTTCGGCTCCCCGGTCCTTGTCGAACAGGATCGTGCGGGGCCTGAATTTCTGCGCCTGCGCGGCAAGGAAGTTCATCACTACCGTCTTGCCCGAGCCGGACGGGCCGATGACTGAGAAATTGCCCAGGTCGCCGTGATGGAAATTGAAGAAGAACGGCGTGGCGCTGGTCGTTTGCAGCAGCGCCACCGCATCGCCCCAGTGATTGCCCTCGGCCTGGCCGAGCGCGAAGCCATGCAGCGAGCCGAAGCTCGCCATATTGGCGGTGGAGATCATCGCCCGGCGCACGAGATAATGCTCGTTCCCGGGAAACTGGCCCCAGAAGGCGGGCTCGAGATTGGTGTCCTCGCGCACCGCGATGGCGCCGATATCGGCCAGCGCGGCAGCGGCGGTGGCCGCGGCATCGTCAAGCGCGCCGAGATCCGGCGCGCGCACCAGCACCGACAGATGATGATCGCCGAATGCCACCGCACCGGTGCCCAGCGCGTCGCGTGCGGCCAGCATTTCGGCGCGTTCGGCCTGGGCCTCTTCGTCCGCCGAGCGCAAGCGCCGCAGCGCAAGGTCCATCTTCTCGCGCGCGGTCTGCCGGTCCTGCGGGGCAAAGCTTTCGCTCACCACCATTTCGAAGGGCAGGCGCAGCAGCGCGTCGAGCAGGCCGGGCGAGGTCGCGTCGGGGTAGTCCTTGAGGCTCAGCATGGCGGCATAGTCCGCGCCCTGCGGCCCGCGCAGCTCCATCGCGTCGAGCCCGAAGCTGGCCCGGCGATAGGGCAGCATGTGGCCGATATCGGTTTCGTCCGCCGGGCGCCGCACGGGCCGCATCTCGCCATTGTAGAGCGCCGACAGCAGCTCCAGCATCTCACTGTTGGTCTGTCCGCCGGCGCCCTTGTAATCGCCGAGAATGCGCGCGCCATAATCCGAGAGCGAGGCGCAGAATGCCTGCGCCGCCGCGCGCAGTGCGCGCAGCTCCTTCGGATCGGCTTCGATGCCGTCCTCGCCCCTGCGCCGCAGCTTCTTCGCCAGCCTTTCGCCGATGCCGGCTTTGCCGCGCGCAGGGCGGCGCAGCAGCGTGACGAACTGGTCGTTGATGAACAGCGATCCTCCGGCCAGCTTTTCGCGCCAGGCGGCATCGATATGGGCCGAGAGCGGATCGTCGAATTCCGCCTCCAGCTCGACCTCGACCCGCCGGCGGATCACATGGTGGTAGAGCGCGAAACGGGCATCGAGGTTGGATCGCAGCATCACTTCGCGCGTCGCCGCCTGGGCATTGAGCGCGTCGGTATCCTCGGTCTCGAACAGCAGGCCGGGCACCTGCAGCGCCATCATCAGCGAACCGTCGCGCAGCAGCAGCGTGTTCTCGTCCGCCAGCCGCGCATAGGGGAGGCGGTCGCCCGCGCGGGCTTCCTTCGCGTTCCACGCGGCGGCTCCGAACCACTTGGTCATGTGCGTCGGCCCTCCTCAGGCCAGGTCTTCACGCCGAGTACGAATTGCAGCCCCAGCGCTGCCAGTTCTTCACCCGCGGGCATTTGCTGACCTTGGCGATCCACAAATCGAAGATGCGCGGCTCGCGCAGGCAGGCGAAATAGCCGATCGCGTGGATCACGAAGGGCACGGGCAGGATCCACAGGCTCTTGAGGATCAGGAACATTTCCGTAGTCACGAGCCCGTTGATGATGAAATAGTTGAAGGTCACGCCCGCGAACATCTGCGGTCGCGTGAGCGCGCGGTGCACAGGGTGGCGGGCGAGTTCCATCGTCTGCCTGGCTCACCCGACGGCCGCGGCGGACTGGATGCCGCCGACGATGGTGGCTGCGCCGAACAGCACGAAGCAGCCGACAATCACGGTCGCGCCGAAGCGCCAGTTGAGCCGGCCGGTCAGCATCATGAAACCGACCGCGGCCACCGCCATCACCGCGACGGCGGTGGCGACATTGCCCATCAGCGTGCCCTGCATCCAGCCGAGCGCCGCCACGATCGGGCCGGAGCCGCGCGGGTCGCTGGCCACCATCTGTGCCTGGGCCGCGGCGGGCGCCGCCGCAAGCAATGTTGCTATGCTCATATGGGCGATTTTGCTGAAGATGCGCATCTTCGATTATCTCCGGGAGTGATTGGACAAACGGCCCATTATGGCCGCGACATATTGCTGCGTTTCGCGAATGCGCGGGATTCCGCCGGCTTTCTCAACCCGGCCGGGACCGGCATTATAGGCTGCGAGCGCCTTCTCGAGATCGCCATCGAAACGATCGATCTGCTGGCGTAGGTAACGCGCACCGCCCTCGAGATTGGCGAAGGGGTCGGATGGGTCGACACCGAGCTCCCGCGCGGTCGCCGGCATCAGCTGGGCGAGTCCCTGGGCGCCCTTCGGCGAAACCGCACGATGGCGCCAGCGGCTCTCCTGCCACACCAGCGCCTCGATCAGCGTAGGGCTGAGGTCGAAACGAGCGGACAGTTCCAGCACCTTGGCCCGATAGGCGTCCGGGAGCGTGGTTGCATGAAGATCGGGATCGACAATGATGCCTTCCGGAACTCGCAGCTCTTCTGGAACCGATGCCGCGGGGTGAAGAGTTGTGGATGCCGTTTCAAAGGCTTCCGCAGCAAACACCGGCCCGCCGGCGATCCAGCGAGCCTCGCCGCCGTCGAGCTCAAGCACGTCGGCGCAAGCCGGCGCAGCGGCTATAGCTGCCATGCCGAATCCCAACATTGCCTTGGCGAGTCCGAGAATCAAATTGCCCTCCGAGACCGCCTGATGCGCAAATGAAATGACATCTGCGTGACAAAGGCGGGCCCGAACTAGGCGCTACGGCTTCGACGAATTGAAAAGGCCCGGCTGAGCTAACAGCCGGGCCTGCAGGGATGTGTAAACGGGTTTTGCAGATCAGCGCAGGGCGAGCGTTTCAGAGCTGTCGAGGCGATTGAGGGCCATCCGCGCCAATGTCCGCGATTCGATCCAGGTTCCGTTGGCGGTTTCGAGGAATACTGTGTCGTCTGCTGCGATTGCCGCGCGATACGCTGCGCGTGCCTTATCGAGCTGGCCTTGCTGGGCATAAGCCGTGCCGAGATTGATCAACTGCGCGGGAGTGGACCCATTTTCCTGCGCTTCCTGGATCCGTGCGATCGCTTCGGCGGTGCGTCCCGCGGCAAGTTCGGAGTAGGCGGCGTCGGCTGAAGGGTCGGGCTGGAACTCCGGCGCGGTCGCGGCAACCGGCGCTTGTGTTGCGAAAGCCAGTCCCATCGCAAGGGTCAGCATCATGGCAATTCTCCCAAGTGAACTCTCTCGTTATGGGGGAGACTGCGCGTGCAGCCTCCTGACTGCAACAAAAATGAAACATTGTCATAAAAGTGTAATTTTATGCCGTCCGCGCCAAATGGAATAGCGGTCGAATGTTCTGCATGGCGCCCAAATATGTCCATGATGACATATTCCGGACATAAGCAGGACATTGAACCAAAATGTAATTTTGCAAAAAAACCGTCACGTCACGGTCCTAACTCTCGAGTCGCGATGTTCGTTTCGCAGCTTCCGATTCTCCGGAATCCATGAGGGGACAACCACCGTGACTTACAAGACTCGTTCGCTGATTATCGGCACCAGCCTGCTCGCCCTTGCGGCCTGCGGACCGGAAGAAATTTCCTCGCCCGGGGCGGGCGGTGATATTATTATTAATAACCCGCCGGCACCGACGCCGGCTCCGGCTCCCACCCCGGCCCCCACGCCGACGCCGACTCCAGGGGAGACGCCTGCTCCAACTCCCACCCCGACGCCAACCTCGGTCACGGCTGCCGCTTCGTGCCCTGTGATCAATGCCACTGGCGGGCTTTCCGATGGCGGTGTGGTAAGCGTCCCCAATGGCACCGTTCGCGTCTGTGCGCTGCCTGCCCTGGTCGATGCGTCGTCAACGTTGGTCCAGACGCCCGACAATGCAAAAGTCGTTTACGAGCTTCCCGGTCGCGTCGACGTCGGTACCGATGGCGGTCCGACGCCTGGAGCCGGCGACGACAACGTCGTTCTGACGATTGAGCCCGGTGCTGTGGTCTTTGGCGGCACAGGCAGTTCGTTCCTGCTCGTGAATCGAGGCAACCAGATCAACGCCCAGGGTCTTGCCTCGGCACCGATCATCTTCACCTCGGAACAGAACCTGCTGGGTTCGACCACAGACGATTCCGACCAGCAATGGGGCGGAGTCATCCTGCTCGGCCGTGCGCAGATTTCCGACTGCGACGACGTCAGCGATGGCGGCACGGTAAATTGTAACGCGCAAATCGAAGGTGCGTCGACCGATGCGCGCTATGGCGGAGTGACCAATACCGACGACTCAGGGACGATGCGCTTCGTCCAGATCCGCTTCTCGGGCTTCCCGATCGCCCCTGACAATGAACTGCAGTCGCTGACAACGGGCGGTACTGGCTCCAGCACAGTGCTGGAGAACATCATGTCGTTCAACAGTTCGGACGACGGCGTCGAATTCTTCGGCGGCCATGTGAATATGCGCAATCTGGTAGTGATAGGCGCCAGCGATGATTCCCTCGACACCGACTATGGTGCGCAGGTTAACCTGCAAAACTTCATTGCTGTTCAGCGCGCCAACACCGGCAACAGCCTGATTGAAGGCGACAGCGGAGGCGGGGGGAATGACTTCCCTCGGCATGACCTACGTATCTCCAATGCGACGATGATTGCCCGCTCCTCCAATTCCGATGCCGCAGCGATGCGTTTCCGTGGAGGCATGGACGTGTCGCTGGTCAATTCGATCGTGGTCACCACTGGAAACTACAATCAGGCCTGCCTCGATGTTGACGACAGCGAAACGCTGCAAGCGCAGGGCAGCTACCCATCGAGCAATTCGGGCGGGAATACTGACGACAATGGTCCGCCGTTCTTCGCGTCCGTATTCATGGACTGCAATGGAACCGGGGGGTCCTATACCGTCGACGGCAATGAAGGACCGACCGAAGCGGCATTCCTTTCGGCGGGCAATGGTACCTTCTCGCATTCAGTGGGGCTCAACAAGGACGACGATTACACCAGCACCCTCACTTTGGTGTTCGAGAACGGCACAACCGAAAATACGTTCACCGTTTTCGACCCGACGGTATTCAATCGCAACGGCTTTAGCTTCACCAATCCAGGCTTCGTGGGCGCGTCGAACGGGAGCTCCACCTGGTTCGAAACCTGGACCTGCAACAGCTCGATCGCGAACCTGAACGGCACTCGCAACTGCGCCGAATCGCCGGTCTGATCGGCAGGCCCGAACACGATCTGGGGGGCGCCTGATGACCTCAGCGCCCCCTTTGTCGCACCGCATATTCTCAGGGGAAATCCAATGAAGCCGTCCTGGCTGAGCCGCTCTCTTCTCATCACCACCGCCATGGTCCTGCCCGGCGCTGCATTCGCGCAGGATGCGGAGCCGGTGGATCCGCCGGTCACTGCCGACGATGCCGCAACGCCGGATGAAAGGCCCGAACAGGCCGATGTATCGATGGGCGGCGACATCATCGTCACCGGCCGAGCTCGCCGGGATGAAACCCGGTCCTCGGATCAGGTCCTGAGCGTACTCTCGACCGAGGACATCGCCCGCACGGGCGAAGGTGACATTGCCGGCGCGCTTTCGCGGGTTACTGGACTTTCTGTGGTCGGCAACGGTTTCGTCTATGTTCGCGGCCTTGGCGATCGCTACTCGCTGGCCCTGCTGAACGGATTGCCCTTGCCTAGCCCGGAACCGCTGCGCCGCGTCGTCCCCCTGGACCTGTTTCCGACAAACGTCATCGCGTCCTCGCAGGTGCAGAAGAGCTATTCGGCGAATTATCCCGGCGAATTCGGCGGCGGTGTAATTAACCTTACAACCGTGGCCGTTCCCGAGGAGAGCTTCCTCTCTATCGGTGTCAGCGGCGGCGCCAATACCGAAACGACCGGCCACTTCGGCTATTCGTATTACGGAACCGGCACGGACTGGACCGGCTTCGACAACAGCGCGCGCGATGTACCGCCGAACCTCAATGCATTCTTTGCCAGTGGCAACCGCCTGTCGGAAGGCGGAACAGCATTCGCGCCCATCATCGCGGAACTGGTGCGACCGAATTTCGTGATTACTCAGAAGCTGGACCATGTTCCGGCTGATTGGGGCGCGTCGTTGACCGGGGGCACGGTTTTCGATGTGGGCGCTGCTCGGGTGGGGTTGATTGCCACGGCCTCATATTCGAACGACTGGCGTACGCGCGATATCATTCAGCAGACGCCGGAACGTGAGGATCTCACCGTGCTCGACCAGGACGGCCGGACGGTGAACACCGAAAACAATATTCGCGTAAACGCCATGCTGGGTCTTGGCGTCGAGATCGGCGATCACCGTTTCCGTGCAACGCAGCTCTACATCCGCGACACTGTCAAGCAGACCCGGCTTGGTGAGGCGCTCGACAACAATTCGGGCTTCGACCGCATCACTCAGGATACCGCCTGGTTCGAGCGGCAGCTGATCAATTCCCAGTTCGTCGGCGAGTTGCGCTTCGGTGGCCTGGGTATCGATTTGCGCGCAGGTTACGCCAATTCGCAGCGCGAGGCCCCGTTCGAAACCAGCTTCCTTTACACAAGGAACAACATTGCCGGGAATCCCTATGCCGATATCCCGCTCAACCGGCTTGATGGCGGCGCTCAGGGTGCCGCGAATATCGCATTCTCCGACCTCAACGAGGACCTATGGTACGGCGGTATCGACCTTAGTCTTCTGGCAACGGACCGGTTTGGCATTGCCGTCGGCTATGCTTATACGGACACCTTCCGGAAGTCCGCCCGGCGCGAATTCTCAATTACGGCGCCACAAGTCACTCCGACCCCGATCTTCGCATTCCGTCCGGATCTGCTGATCCGTGAACCGCTGATTTCTGGCGGGATCTGCGTGGCCCTCAATCAGCCGCAGCAAAACTGTGCCTATAATCTGTTCGAGCTGACGGAGGGCTCGCCGGCATTTGCCGCAGGTCTCGAGATTCACGGCGCCTATGCCAAGATCAACTGGGAGCTCTTTGATTACGTCACACTCGATGCCGGTGTCCGTTATGAAACGGCCGACCAGCTCGTGCGAACGCTGGAAGTGTTCAACAACCCGGTCACGGCCCCGTTCTCGAACACTTTGTCCAACGAGTACTGGCTGCCTGGCCTAACTCTCACCTGGGAAGCCAGCTCCGACTTCCAGCTGCGCCTCAACGCATCCAAGACGATAGCCCGTCCGCAATTTCGCGAGTTGCTGCCGATCCTGTATTACGATCCGGAATCGAACCGCTCGTTCCGCGGCAATCCGCTGCTCGAGGACAGCGAACTGTTCAATGCCGAGGTGCGCGCCGAATATTTCATGGGAGCGGACGAGCGCCTCACCGTCGCGGGCTTCTACAAGAAGATCGACAAGCCGATCGAAGTTTCGATCAATTTTGCAGCGAACGGTACGGTGGGCAGCTTTGCCAATGCTCCCGAGGCCGACCTCTACGGCGGCGAAGTGGAGCTGGTGAAATATTTCAATCTCTACGATTGGGGCGGATTCTTCTCCGACCGCCGTCTCTTTGCGATCGCCAACTATACCTACACCGATTCCAAGCTGAATGTGAGCGACGAGGATTTGGTATTCCGGTTCGGCCGTGACCCGGTGCCGGCGACCAACGTCTTCATCGATGGCAGCCCGCTTACCGGCCAGTCCGACCACCTCGCCAACCTGCAATTCGGCCTCGAGGACACTGAACGGCTCTCGCAGCAGACCATCCTGGTCAAATATGCCAGCGAGCGTGTGGTCGGCCGCGGGGACGGCCAGTTCCCCGACATCGTCGAGCGGCCCGGCATCCAGATCGATTTCGTCTGGCGCCAGGGGATCAACCTGTTCGGGATCGAGACTGAATGGGAATTCGAGGCCCGCAACATCTTTGGCGAGAATTACGAGGAATTCCAGGCAACCAACGACAACCGGATCGAGGTGAACACTTACGATATCGGGACCACGTTCTCGCTCGGCGTCTCCGCCAAGTTCTGACCGGCATTACAGTCGCGTCTTGAGCCCGGCCGCGAGCATGTCGCGGCCGGGTTTTTCGTTGATGAATTGGAAGCTACGCCCCGTTGGGGGCGTCTAGCACGTAGCCCTTGATGTGGACCGTGCGCAGCAAATGGCCGGCGCCTACATCGCGCAATCCCTTGCGCAGCCGTTTGATCCAGACGTCGACGGTGCGCAGGTAGTTGGGATTGCCGTCCTTGCCCAGCGCTTCGATCAGCTGCTGGCGGGAAAGGACGCGATTGGGATTCTCGGCCATGAACCGGAGCAGCCGGAATTCGTTGGGCCGCAGAACGATCGATTGCCCTTGCCAGCGCGCCTGCTCAGCGGCGATGTCTATCCTGAGATCTCCCAGTTCGATGACCTGCGGCGCATGACGCGCAGCATCGCTCGCATGAAGTGCGAGCACGCGGTCGAGCATCTTCTGCCGGTCCAGGGGACCAAGAAGGTAATCGTCGGCGCCCGCACGCAATGCGCGCCGGCGATCGTCCGGATCGTCCGATTCCAGCACGATGGTGATGTGGGCATTTTCGAGCCGCGTATCCGCGCGCAGGCGGCGGCACATCTCGAGGCCGGACAGTTCGTCGATCACCCAGTCAACAAAGGCCCAGATCTGGCCCTCGATCAGCCGCTTCGGACCTTGCGGCGTCAGCTGGTCGAAAGTGCAAATCACGTCGCCGTGATCGAACGTGTCGAAATGCGCGGCATCGCGGTTCGTGGTCAGGATGGTCACTCGTTGCATGGCCTGGAATGCCCCTTGATCAAGAGGCTTTTGGCTTGCCCGTGTGACTCGTTTATGACGCCGGGCCGCGCGCATGTTCGGATCGACGGCCGTTTTCAAATGTCTGCGGCGCAAAATCCGACTTCTACACTACGCTAC
>CAYRCH010000063.1:0-13066 GCA_964422665.1 uncultured Sphingomonadaceae bacterium
ATCGCCAATCACGTCAGCTGGATCGACATTCCCGCACTCGCCGGGAGTACAGGCACGGCATTCGTCGGGCATGACGGCCTTGCATCCATGCCGGTGCTGCGCTGGCTATGCTCGCTCAACGACACCGTGTTCGTGGCCCGGCACGACCGGCGAAGCGTGGCAAGCCAGGCCCGACAAGTCGCAAATGCGCTGGATGAAAACGATGCACTGGCAATCTTCCCGGAAGGCACCACAAGCGATGGCACCGGGCTCCTGCCCTTCAAATCGGCGCTCCTCTCCGCATTCGAGCCAGTTCCGCCGGGAATTGCCGTGCAGCCGGTCTATCTGGATTACGCGGAAGTGCCGGACATTGCCTGGGTTGGAGACGATCCCGGGCTCGACAATTTCCTGCGCATCCTGGCGAGACGCCGTCCCGTGGAGCTGACCCTGCATTTCCTCCCCCCGCTCGCCGGACCCCAGCTGGCCGATCGCAAGACGATCGCAGCCGCGGCGCAAGAGGCGATCGCCCGGGCGATGGCAGGCGGGGACGCACTTTCATAATCGCCGCGTTTCCTGTAACGGCGCCGCCATGCAACAGAGCCCGCCTCCCAGGACCTACCGGGTCAAGAGCTTCGGCTGCCAGATGAACGTCTATGACGGCGAGCGTATGGCCGAGCTCCTGGCCGAGCGAGGGATACGCCCTGCCAGCGAAGGCGAAGATGCCGACCTGATCGTGCTCAACACCTGCCATATCCGTGAGAAAGCCGCGGAGAAGGTCTATTCCGATATCGGCCGGCTGGTGAAGGCGGGCGAAGAGAAGGGGCGCAAGCCGATGATCGCGGTGGCTGGCTGCGTCGCGCAGGCGGAAGGCGAAGAGATCATGGCGCGAGCGCCGGCCGTGTCCATGGTCGTGGGACCGCAGGCCTATCATCGCCTCCCGGACATGATCGACCGCGCTGCTTCGGGCGAACGCAGTACCGATACGGATATGCCGGCCATCGCAAAATTCGATGCATTGCCGGCCCGCCGCCGCATGGCGCCATCGGCCTTCCTTACCGTGCAGGAAGGTTGCGACAAGTTCTGCACGTACTGCGTGGTGCCCTACACCCGCGGGGCAGAAATTTCACGCCCGTTCAGCGACCTGATGACTGAAGCGGAGAAGCTGGTCGAGGCGGGTGCGCGTGAAATCACCCTTCTCGGCCAGAACGTGAATGCATGGCGCGAAACCGGACCGGAAGGTCACACGATCGGTCTCGACGGACTGATAAGAGAGCTGGCCAAGCTCCAGGATTTGAAGCGAATTCGGTACACCACAAGCCATCCCAACGATGTGAGTGAGGGGCTTATTCGTGTCCATTCGGAGGTCGAGAAGCTCATGCCGTATCTGCATCTTCCGGTGCAGAGCGGAAGCAACCGCGTGCTCAAGGCGATGAACCGCAGTCACACGGCGGAAAGCTATTTGCGCCTGCTCGAACGTTTCCGTTCGGCCCGCCCGGACATAGCCCTCTCCGGCGATTTCATCGTCGGCTTCCCCGGAGAAACAGAAGCCGAATTCGAAGAGACGCTGCGACTGGTGGACGAGGTTCGCTACGCCGCGGCATTCAGCTTCAAATTCTCCCCTCGCCCGGGGACCCCGGCGGCGACCATGGACGAGCAGATTGCCCCGGAAGTGATGGATGAACGCCTCCAGCGTCTTCAGCAGGCGATCGCCCGTCACCAGCTGGCCTTCAACCGCGCCAGCATCGGCAAGCGCTGCCAGGTGCTGGTCGAACGGCGGGGCAAGCTCCCCGGCCAATGGCTGGGCAAATCGCCCTGGCTGCAATCGGTTCATTTCACCGGCGATGTTGTAATCGGCGACCTGGTGGAAGTCGAACTGGCCGAGGCGGGGCCGAATTCGCTTTCGGGCCGGCTGTTGCAGGCCGCACACGCCTGATCGCCTTTCCACTGTCATTCGCCTGCGGCACGCTTGCCCTTGAGCGCCGGAAGACTATCTTCCCGAGATTAGACCCGAAAGGATTGCATGAGCCGCAAATCCAGCCGCCGTGTCACCAGCACGGACACCAATCCGCTTCCGGCGAATAACGATTCTGCGCACCGCGCCCGGGCGGAGATAAGCTTCGACGAACAGACGGTACTTGGCGCACTGTTCGGCGAATTCGATGCCAACCTGGTGCAACTCGAGAACCGACTCGGCGTGTATATCGCCGCGCGGGGCAACAAGGTGCAGATCGAAGGCGGAGAAGATGAAGTCGCCCGCGCGCGAGAAGTACTGAAGGCCATGCACGAGAAACTGCTCACCGGGCAGGAACTGGATGCCGGCGCCATAGAGGCCCTGATCGCCATGTCGAATGAACCGACTCTCGAAGGGATCGTGACTGGCGATGCCAAGGGTCCGCCGATCATGATCCGGACCCGCCGCAAGACGATCGTCCCGCGCTCGAACACGCAGGTCGACTATATGCGGGCTCTGGTGCGCGACGACATCATATTTGCGCTGGGGCCCGCAGGCACCGGAAAGACCTATCTCGCCGTGGCGCAGGCTGTCGCCCAGCTGATTACCGGCAGCGTACAGCGACTGATCCTCAGCAGGCCTGCGGTCGAGGCGGGCGAACGGATCGGGTTTCTCCCTGGCGACATGAAGGAGAAAGTGGATCCCTACCTGCGGCCGATCTACGACGCGCTGTATGATTGCATGCCCCCTGAACAGGTCGAACGGCGGATGGCTTCGGGTGAGATCGAAATCGCGCCCATTGCTTTCATGCGCGGCCGCACGCTGGCAGATGCCTTCGTAATCCTCGACGAGGCGCAAAACACCACGCGCGAGCAGATGAAAATGTTCCTTACCCGGTTCGGGCAGAACAGCCGCATGGTCATCTGCGGTGACCCGAAGCAGGTGGATATTCCCGGCGGTCACACAGCCAGCGGCCTGCACGATGCGGTCGCACGCCTGGAAGGCGTGGAAGGCATCAATGTCACCCACTTTACGGCCGGGGATGTGGTGCGCCACCCGATCGTGGGCCGGATCGTTGAAGCCTATGAGGGCAAGGACGCCTGACTGGCACCGTGAGCGAGTTCGACATATCCATCGAGCCTCCCTGGCCCGAAGGCGACTGGGAAGAGCTTGCTTGGGCCGCTCTGGAGGCGGCTGGTTCGATCGCCAGCGAACTTGCGCACGAACGGCTGAATGCAAGCCTGCTGCTCACCAGCGACGAAGAAATCCGGTCGCTCAATCGCGACTGGCGAGGCAAGGACCGGCCAACCAATGTGCTGTCCTTCCCGATGCTTTCGCGCGATGAAGTGCTCTCGCTTGCGCCAGATGGCGCCCCGGCGATGCTGGGCGACATCGCCCTGGCCTATGAAACCTGCGCGCGCGAAGCAGCGGAAAAGGATATCCCGCTGCGGGATCACGCCGCCCATCTGATCCTGCACGGACTGCTCCATCTGGCCGGCTACGATCATGAGACGTCGCCGGAAGATGCCGAGAAGATGGAGGAACTGGAAATCATGACGCTTGCACTGATGGGCATCGGCAACCCATATTCACCGCCAAACTGAAGGGGACATGAGAGGGCAATGCCCGATTCGACCAGGAACGGCGACTCCAATCAGGGAGACGTGGACAGTAGAGGCGGGTTGTGGAAAGCAATCCGCCGTTTCTTCGAGGAAGGCGACGGCGACCAGTCGCTGAGAGCCCAGATCGAAGAAGCGATTGACGAGCATGAAGAAGAGCAATCGGCCGATCGCAAAGGCGAAGAGGCCAAGGGCGATCTGTCTTCAGCCGAGCTTATCATGCTCCGCAACCTGCTGCATTTCAGCGAAAACGACGCGGACGATGTCGCTATTCCGCGCAGCGAGATTATCGCTGTCGATGCCGAAGCAAGCTGGGACGATATGGTTTCGCAATTCTCCGAGCACGGCCACTCGCGCCTTCCGGTGTATCGCGAGTCGCTCGACCAGCCGATCGGCATGATCCACATCAAGGATGTGTTTCCTTACCTTGCCGAGGGAAAGCCGCCGCCGGACGACTGGACCGCGCTGATGCGGCAGCCGCTCTATGTGCCCCAATCGCGCGGCGCGCTGGACGTGCTGGCGGACATGCGCGCCAGGCGAACCCATCTGGCCATCGTGGTGGATGAATATTCCGGGACGGACGGGATCATCACCATCGAGGACCTGGTCGAGGAAATCGTCGGCAATATCGAAGACGAGCACGACGACGCGCCCGAGGACCTCGTCGTCCAGATCGGCGATGGCATCTGGGATGCCGACGCCCGGGCCGAACTGGACGATGTGGCGGAGATCGTGGGCGATCCCAGGATCGCGGAAGTGGAAGAATCGGTCGATACGCTGGGCGGACTGGCGTTCATCCTGGCGGAGCAGGTGCCCGATGTCGGCACCGTCCTAACGCATCCCAGCGGCTGGTGCATCGAAGTGACCGCGGGGGACGAAACCCACGTCACCCGGCTGCGCCTCCACGCTCCGGACGAGGTGGAGGGCGCCGAGCGCGCGGAATAGCGCCGCGAAGTTAGCTGACAGTCGCCTTCACGATCTTGCCCGGCTCGCGCGGCGGCTCGCCCTTGGGCAGCGCGTCGATATGCTCCATCCCGCTCTCGACCTGGCCCCAGACGGTGTACTGCCCGTCGAGGGAATGCGCGTCGTCGAAGCAGATGAAGAACTGCGAATTGGCGCTGTCAGGCACCTGGGTGCGCGCCATCGAACAGGTACCGCGCACGTGAGGCTCCGCATTGAATTCGGCCTTCAGGTCCGGCTTCTCGCTGCCGCCCATGCCGGTCCCGGTCGGATCCCCGCCCTGCGCCATGAAGCCCGGGATCACGCGGTGGAACACCACGCCGTCGTAGAAGCCCTCATTGGCGAGTTCGGTAATGCGTTCGACATGACCGGGTGCAAGGTCGGGCCGCAGCTTGATCACCACATCGCCGCTGTCGAGAGTAAGAGTGAGCCTGTCGGCCATGTTGGTCTCCTGAATCGATTTCGCGCGCACCTATAGGGGACGCAGCGCCAATGTCACGGCTGCGCTTGCTTTTGCGCCGCACAAGAATAGGACAGCGGGCAATGGCCGACCCTGAACTCGACGATACGATCGCAGAACAACCGCAGGCTGCGGAAGAAAGCGAGCAACTCGACGAAGAAAACCGCCTCAAGCCCGAATTCGTCGACGCCGTACGCGATGCGATCGAGAGCGGTGAGGACGGGCAGGCCTACGAACTCGTCAAGCCGCTCCACCCGGCCGACATTGCCGACCTGTTCGAACTGCTCGACCGTGACGAGCGCCGCTCGCTCGCGGGAGCCATCACCGATTTGATGAGCAGCGAGGTCATCGCAGAGCTCAACGACTACGTCCGCGAGGACATGATCGAAGCGCTGCCGGCCAATGCGGTGGCGGAAATCGCCGAGCAGCTGGATACCGACGACGCGGTCCAGCTGATCGAGGATCTCGACGAAGACGACCGTGCAGCCATCCTGGCGGAGATGGAGCCGGAAGATCGCGCCGCGATCGAAAGCGCCCTGTCCTATCCGGAAGAGACCGCCGGGCGCCTGATGCAGCGCGAACTGGTGGCGGTGCCCGAACACCTCACCGTGGGCGACCTGATCGACTATCTGCGCGAGAATGAAGACCTCACCACGGAGTTCTGGGAAGTGTTCGTGGTCGATCACCGCATGCGCCCGGTCGGCACATGCCAGCTCTCCTGGGTCATGCGGACGCCCAGAAAGATTCCGCTGATCGACGTCATGAAGCGCGACCAGACGCTGATCCCGGTCACCATGGACCAGGAAGAGGTCGCTCTGCGGTTCCAGAAATATGCGCTTATCTCCGCCGCCGTGGTGGACGAGGATGGCCGGCTGGTGGGCCAGATCACGGTCGACGATATCGTGCACATTATCCAGGAAGAGGCCGGCGAAGACGTGCTGCTGCTGTCCGGTGCCGGCGAAGGCGACATCAACGAGCCGATCCGCGACGCCTATGTCTCGAGGGTCCGCTGGCTGGTCGCCAATTTGGGCACTGCGCTGGTTGCCAGCCTGATCATCGCCTGGTTCGGTGCAGCGATCGAAGAGCTGGTGGCTCTTGCCATCCTCATGCCGATCGTCGCCAGCATAGGCGGCAATGCAGGCACGCAGACCATGGCCGTGGCGGTGCGCGCCATCGCGATGAACCAGCTCACGCGGTCCAACACGCGCCGCATATTGTGGCGCGAACTCCGGGTCGCCGTGTGGAATGGCGCAACAATCGCCGTGCTGATCGGGATCGCCACTGCGCTGGTCTTCACTCCTCAGCTCGGCGCGGTGATCGCGCTCGCAATGGTGATCAACATCGTGACGGCCGGGCTCGCCGGGGTGCTCGTGCCGGTGATCTTCGACCGGCTGGACCAGGACCCGGCCGTCGCCTCGAGCGTGTTCGTGACGATGATCACCGATTCCATGGGCTTCTTCGCGTTCCTCGGCCTGGCCGTGGCAGCGGGCCTGGCAGGTTAAGGCTTGAGCATAGCGGTTGAGAGCCTATCTCGGGCCCATGCCGCTTCACATGACCAAGATCGCCTACACCTCGAAAACCATCGAGGTGCTGCGTCGCTGGGTGGAAAGCGATGCCGAGGCACTCATGACCACGCGCTACCTGCCAAAGCGCCATGAGGAGATGATCGGCGGATCCCTCTACTGGATCATGAACCACGCCATCGTTGCCCGCTGCGAGATTCTGGGCTTCGAGCAGCGAGCCGACGGCCGCTGGACGATCCGGCTCGAAGGCAAGCTGCGGCTCGTGCACCCGGTGCCGAAGCGCGCGCATCAGGGATGGCGCTACCTGAAGCAGGAGGATGCGCCGCCGGACCTTGCTGAAGGCGAGACTGCGGACGACTTGCTCCCGGGCAGGCTGGTTCGCGAACTCAGCAAGCTCGGTCTCGCCTGAGCCCCGACGGGTATTGACCCGCATCAACGACGACTGACCGCGCGCGAGCGCATCAGGTCGCTGCGCCGCCGAGACGCGGGCCGCACAGGGCGGCCCCCCGCGGCGCGGAGATGAGACAATGAAGAATATGCTCCGGCGCGGCCTCGCCTCGTCCCTTGCCATTGCAGCGACGCTGGCAGCCACCAGTCCCGCAGCGGCCCAGGAGGATCAGGGCAGGTGGCAGGTCAAGGTTTTCGCCACCGGAGTGCTGCCCGGCGGCAAAATCGACAAGGTCAATCTCGACCTGGTCGGCCTGCCAGCCGGCACCCAGACCGAAGCGAACGATAACTGGGTGCCGACAATCGCCGTCGAATATTTCTTCTCGCCCTCGCTCTCGCTCGAAACCATCTGCTGCGTAACCCAGCACGATGTCGATGCGACTGCCGGAATTCCTGGCGCGGAGCTGGTCTCGGACGCGAAGCTGGTCCCGGCCACATTCACTCTCAAATACCATCTCAATCCCGGTGGAATCTCGCCCTATGTCGGCGCCGGTCCGGCCTATTTCCTCTGGCTGGACGCAGATCCGGGCGCGGCAGCAGTCGCAGCCGGCGCGGACGATCTTGAACTGACGAACGAGCTGGGCCTGGCGCTGCAGGCCGGCGTCGATATCCCCGTGGGCGACAGCGGCATCGCGCTGAGCCTGGATGCGAAACGCTACTTCATGGGCACGACCGCGCGCTGGTCCGCGGGCGGCGTCAAGGTCATCGAAACCGAGCACACGCTCGATCCATGGGTGGTCAGCGCGGGAGCGGCGTTCCGCTTCTGATCGGGCCGCATTTGGTCCCGGCCGCGCGACGACAGCGTTTCGCGGCCGGAGCGCGGCCTAGCGCGCGACGAAGCGGAAAGTGACTCGCTGGTTGAAAAGCTCCAGCTGGTCACCCGACGCGCTCAGTGCATAACGTTCGACCTGCGGCAAGTCCGCAGCCATCTCGTCGCTGAAAGTCGGCGGCTGGCAGAAGGCGCGGGTGGAAGTGATCGGACCGATCGCAACCGAGCCTTCTCCGCCGCGCGGATCGGTGGCACTCCAGCTCGCCCCGCCGCTGTTGCAGTCCAACCCTGCGCGCAGCCGGCCACCGTCACCGAATTCGATCCAGTGCCGCTCCTGCTGCGCCGGGGTCAGGTCCATCGGATAGGCATTCTCATAATCGACCTGCACCAGGCGCCATTCGGCCCGGGTCAGCGGATGGGCCCGCTCCCCGAATGAGGCGCAGGCCGACAGGGTAAAAAGCGTCAGCAGGCTGACGGGAACGACGGGAATAAAACGCATAGACGGCCTTTCTCAGCCCCCGCTGCAGTGATGCCCCGTCCGCCCCGATACCACGCGCAATGCGCGATCAGGTCAAGCCGTTTCGGCAAGTTCGGCCACACGCCTCAGCGTCGCGACAAACACATCGGGCTCCTGCGCGCCGGGAACGATGTAGCGCCCGTTGAAAATGAAACTCGGCACCGAATTGATGCCTTGCTCGCGCGCCCGCTGCTCCTCCAGCCGCACGGCCATTCCCAGGGCTTCGTCGTCCAGCGCTTCGGCCGCCGCCGCGCGGTCCAGCCCCTCCGCTGCCGCAATATCGAGCAGCACATCCCGGTCGCTCACATTGCGGCGGCGCTGGAAATGCGCCTTGAACAGCGCCAGCTTCAGCCGCGTCTGCACTTCGGGACCGCCCACCGCCAGCGCCCAGCGCAGCAGCTTGTGCGCATCGAAAGTGTTCCACATCATCGCCGTTGGCGGATCGCCTTCGCCCTCATAGGTCATCGGGAAACCGGCTTCGCGCCCGGTTTCTTCCATCTTCGCGCGCATCTCCGCCACCTCCTCGGGGGAGCGGCCATAGACCTCAGCCAGATGCCGGTCCTGGCTCTTGCCCTCGGGCGGCAGGTCGGGGTTAAGCTCGAAGGGCATCCAGCGCGTGGTGACTGCGATCTCGCCGTCGAGCTCGGCCAGTGCCCTGGCGAATTTGCCGTAGCCGATGGCGCACCACGGACACATCACGTCAGACCAGATGTCGACTGTGACCTTCGGGATTTCCGCCATCATTCCTTCTCCAGCCACCAGTGCAGCAGGTTGAATGCTATAGCCTGCTTGAGCGGGGGCACGAAACTCGTGCTCTCGCGCCGCTTCTCCATCGCTTCGACAACCTCGGCGCGCGTGAACCAGCGCGCATCGGCAAGTTCCGTCGTGTCGATGGTCAGCCTGTCGTCGTCCGCCATGGCGTGGCACCCGATCATCAACTGCGCCGGGAATGGCCAGGGCTGGTTCGCTACATAGCGCACATCGCGCACGGCGACGCCCGCTTCTTCCAGCACCTCGCGTGCCACTGCCTCCTCGATCGTCTCGCCCGGCTCTATGAAACCGGCCAGCGCCGAATAGGAGCGCGGCGGAAAGCGGGTGCTGCGTCCCAGCAGCAGCCGGTCGTCATGCTCCACCAGCATGATGGCCACGGGGTCGACGCGGGGGAAATGCTGCGCTTCGCAAGCTTCGCCGGTACAGTCCCGCTGCCATCCACCTTTGGCTATGCGAGTAGGCGAACCGCATCGCGCGCAAAAGGGGTGGCGGGAATGCCATTCGATAAGCCCCCTTGCCCCGCCATAGATCGCAAGCTCCTCAGGCTGAAGCATGCCGAGCAGCTGCCAGATTTCGCGATGGGCGGATGCCCGGTCCACGATTTGGTGGGAGGGCACGGCCGCAAATGCGCCCCGCCCTTCCAGCAGCCCGAGGAAAACCAGGTCCGGATGATCTTCTCCGGATATATCCCGCCACCGCAGCATGCCGTTTTCGCCTAAGACAGGCGTCAGCCCGTCCAGCTCCAGCAATATCGCGGATTCCCGCCTGAGCGCCTCCAGCCGCGCCGGGTCGGCTCGCACATGGTCAGCGCGATCGATCCTCGCGCCGGCGAAGGCGATGGTCGCTGCGTATCGGCTCATCAGGCGCCCTGCCGCGCAGCAAGGTCCTCGGCAATGGCCGCGGGCAGTTCGTCAAGGATCGGATAGGCCTGCCCGGGCATGAACTGGCTGAACTGCCCCACGCGCAGGCCGGTGCGCGTATCGACGAACCCCATCGTTCCGGCTGCCCCGGCCCAACCGAACACATGCTTGAACGCGCCGAACCCGACCCGCCCGCCGGCACCGTAGCCGTAGTTCCTGCGCACCTCGTCGGTGGGATCCATCGTCTCCGGGAGCAGGTCGCCCGTTCCGGTGACAACTGCCCGCTCGCTCATCACGCGCTTGCCATCCAGGACGCCCTTATTGGCCAGCATGTGCAGGAACCGGTCGTAATCGCGCGGGCTGCTGACCAGGCCCGCCCCTCCGAACGGAAATGCGGGTTCCTCCGAATAGATCGAGTCCGTTGCGGGATCGAGCGGCAACAGCAGGCCGTTGACGATGCCGTAATTGGTCGTCAGGCGATAGGTCTCGCTGGCCGGCACCCGGAAAAAGGTGCTCGTCATGCCGAGCGGATCGAAAATTCGCTCCTGCAGGAACTCGTCGAATTTTTGCCCGCTCACCACTTCGATCACCCGGCCCATCAGGTCCAGCCCGATCGAATAGGACCAGCGTGTGCCCGGCTGGTGGACCAGCGGGATTTCGGCCGCGCGGTCGGCGAATATTTCGAGGCTGTCGGCCGATTTTCCGCGCAGGAACTGCGGGAGGTCGAGCTTCGTCACCTGGCCCGGCACGACCTCCCGGTCGACCATGAGCTGACTGATGGGGCCTTGCTGAACGATCGAATAGCCCAGCCCGGCCGTATGGGTCAGCAGGTGGCGTATGGTGATCGGGCGCACCGCCGGCTCGAGATCCGCGGGGCCGATACCTCCATCATAGGTCTTCTGCACCAGCATCTGCTTGAATTTGGGCAGGATTGTATGGAGCGGCTGGTCGAGGGAAAGCTTTCCCTCGTCCATCAGGATCATCGCCGCCATGCCGGTGATCGGCTTGGTCATCGAATAGATCCGGTAGAGGCTGTTCTCGTCGGCAGACCGCCTCCCGCCCAGCGTATCCGCCCCTTTGGCGATCACCACTGCCGACGTACTGCCACCTCCCAAAATCACCAACATGTTGGCCACCTTGACCGGGTCCACATAGGAGCGGACGAACGCTTCCACGCTGGGCCAGGACTTTCCCTGCGCCGCAGCCGGTGAAAGCCCGAAGGGAAGCCCGGCGAGTCCTGCGCCAAGCGCCGTCATGGTGCCGCCGCGTAGAACGCCCCGGCGATCCATCCTGCCTGCAATCATTGACTGACCCGTCATGACTCTCCCCATGGTGTCACCCAATGACTTAGCTCCCCCGAGCGGCTCACACAAAGCTTCGATTCCATGCGGGTCTTGCGCAACCGAGGTGTCCTAGCCATATAAGACACATGCTGAACATCGTCTCGATCCTCATCGGGCTGGTTGCGCTGGCGCTGGCCATTCCTTCCACCATCCCCTTTCTTGGATGGGGCAACTGGTTCGTCCTCCCGATCGCAGTCGTCGGGATCGGAGTCGGCGCCCTCTCCAGTTCGAACACCGGTCGCAATTTCTGCCTGATCGTGTTCGTAATCGCGGTTTTGCGACTGATGCTGGGCGGCGGTTTCATCTGACGGCCAGCACTCGCTCCGCAACCTTGGCGTAGAGCGTGGGCAGCCCGGCCTCCCCGATCTCGGCAACCGACCACCATTCGCCGTCCTCGCCGAGCGATTCCCAGTCGTCGCCGGCATAGATCGCGACCGACAGGGCGAGCGAACAATGGGTGAAGCCGTGCTCCACCATGCCGCCCGCCTTCCATGCTCCCTTTAGCGGTGGCTGGTCGCTGCCATCGGCCGACGCGCTCCAGCCGTCGTCCGGCAGGGCCCGCATCCCCCCCAGCATGCCCTGATCCGGCCGGCGCACGAGCCAAACCGCTCCTTCCCGCTCGATCCAGAACGCCGTGCCGTTCACGTGCCGGCGCGCCTTGCGCGCGACCTTGACGGGCAATGCCGCGGGATCGCCCGTTAGTAACCCCTGGCATTCCCGGTTCAGCGGGCAGAGGAGGCATTTGGGATCGCGCGGGGTGCAGATGGTCGCGCCAAGATCCATCATGGCCTGCGCGAAGTCCCCCGCTCGCTCGCGTGGTGTTATGTCTGCGGTCCGCTCCCGGATCGCGGACCGAACTTTGGGCAACGGCTCGTCGAGAGCGAACAGGCGCGCAACGACCCGCTCGACATTGGCATCGACCACGACTGCGGGCCGGCCGAAGGCAATCGCAGCCACGGCCGCCGCGATGTACTCCCCCACCCCCGGCAGCGCCCTGAGCCCCGCCTCCGTGTCCGGAAAACCTCCGCGCGCCTGCACCGCGCGAGCGGCTTTCACCAGGTTCCGGGCGCGCGAATAGTATCCCAGTCCTGCCCAGGCGGCGAGCACCTCTTCCTCCGGCGCCGAGGCCAGCGCCTCCACTGTAGGCCAGGCCGCTACGAACTTGCGGAAATAGGGCACAACGGCCGTTGTAGTCGTCTGCTGCAGCATCACCTCCGACAGCCAGACCTGGTACGGATCGGGATGGCTCCCGCTTCCCGGCGGCAATCGCCACGGGAAAGTTCGGGCGGACCTGTCATACCATTCGAGCAGGAGGTCGGAAATCGCGGCGCTGGCAGTCACCAGCTGCCTATGGCATGGCGGTTCCCATGAGCGAAAGAGGCAAGAATGCCGGCCCCCGCAAAGCGAAGCCCAAGGGGTGGCAGCGGCCCCGCGGCGGCACGCCGAGGGCGATCGGCGAATTGATGCCCGATATCGGGCGTAGCGCCTTTCGCCGGTTCGGCTTCGTGCAATCGAGCGTAGTGACCCGCTGGCCGGAAATCGTGGGCCAGGCGCATGCCAGGGTCTGCGCCCCCGAATCCATCCGTTTCCCGCCCGGGGAGAAGAGCCAGGGCATCCTCGAACTCGTCGTCCTTCCCGCCCATGCGCCGCTGATCCAGCATGTCATTCCCGAAATCATCGACCGGGTGAACCGGTTTTTCGGCTATGGGGCGGTGGCCCGGGTCAAGCTGCGGCAAGGCGAGGTTAATCCGCCGCGTGCAGAACCGGCATCCGGCGCGCCGCCTTCGCTCAAGCCGATACCGATGGAACTGGGTGACAGCTTGCGCGATATCGGGGATCCGGAACTGCGCACGGTCTTGGAATCGCT
>CAYRCH010000064.1:0-6136 GCA_964422665.1 uncultured Sphingomonadaceae bacterium
CGCATCAGCGGCGCGGCGGCCAGGAGAGCGAGCAGCGTCAGCAGCATCACCAGCACCAGCGCGGCGATGACCACCAGCGAGCCCTCGATCCCCCTTGCGCCGCTTTCGAGCAGCATGACCGAAGCGATTGCGCCCGGGCCGGCCAGCATCGGCATCGCCATGGGGAACACCGAAACATCCTCCACCTCGGGCGTCGCCATGACCTGCTCGGCGCGTTTCTCGCGCCGCTGGGTGCGCTTTTCGAACACCATGTCGAGTGCAATCAGGAACAGCATCAGCCCGCCGGCAATGCGGAAGGAGTCGAGCTGGATATGCAGGGCCGCCAGCAATGGTTCGCCCAGCAGCAGGAAGAATAGCAGGATGGCGAACGCAATCGCGCAGGCGCGCCAGGCCATGGACCGGCGCTGGGCCGGGCTGGCCCCCGTGGTGAGCCCGGCATAGATCGGCGCGCAGCCGGGTGGATCGATGATTACGAACAGCGTGATGAAGGCGGAGAGGAACAGCTCGACCATGTCAGGCCTCGCAGGCAGCGCCTTCCCGCGGTGGAGGGGCGACTTCGCGGAACACCTCCTCCATCCCCTCGCGCCCGGCAATGCTGACGCTCACCTCTCGCGAACAGTCAGGGCGCAGGACGCTTTCCCAGCGCAGCGTCGCATCGTTCGATACGCCAGAGCTCCAGTTTTCGCCGCGCCGCACGCTGAAATCGCGCCGCGGACGGTCGCCCGACTCTTCGGGACGGAGGCATTCGGCTGTCTTGCCGGCGATCATGTCGGGCGCGATATCGCCTCCCTCGCTGTCGAAGCCCTGGTCGAGCACCCAGCGATATTCGCCATCGCCCTGCCGCTGCCAGATCGTGAGGAACCGCGAAGGGCGTCCGTCGGACAAGGTCGCCTCGCCGGTCGACGCCGCGAAACTGCCGTCGCAGCTCATCCACACCGCATCCGGGCCCCAGACGATGGGCTGGGCCGGATCGGCCACGCCGCTCAGCGACTGGTGGACATTCACCCAGCCCGGCGAGGGCCAGAGGGCATCGGGAGCCGCATAATGCCGGAATGCGGTCCAGGTGCCCTGCTCACGCGCCATCCGCGCAAAAGCCAGTTCGGCCGCGATCACGGCGCTCGGGCTGGCACGCAGGAGCGCACGGGCGGAATCGCTCATCGGCTGGCGCGGTGGACCGGAAGCGCAGCCAGCCAGCGCAAGCGAGGCGCAGGCGGGCAGCAGGATGGCCCTCGCGATCAGCGCGCGGCTCAATATGCCACGCTGCTGAGCACGATCAGCAGGATCTGCAGGGCGACGATCAGCACCAGCGGGCTGAAATCGATGGCGCCGGTCGCGGGCAGGATGCGCCGGATCGGGCCGAGCACCGGCTCCAGCAGCGAATTGATCGACCGGTAGACCTGGACCATGAACTGGTTGGAGGAATTGACGACGTTGAAGGCGAACAGCAGCCCGATCACGAACTGGATGATCACCAGCATCACGATCACCCGTGTCAGCAGGGCAATGATCTCGATCAGCGCATACATCAGTCAGCAAAGCTCCAAATTTAGGCCGGTTTTCGCAGCTTTAGAGAGCGGCTGCCCGCGCGGCAACCGCGAGCCGACGAATCCCTAATTCGCGCGGACCAGCGTACCCGCGCCGCGCTGCGTGAAGAACTCCAGCAGCATCGCATGGGACACGCGCCCATCGAGGATGACCGCTGCCTCGCAGCCTGCCTCGACTGCATTGACGCAGGTTTCCAGCTTCGGGATCATCCCTCCGCTGATCGTTCCGTCCTTCCGCAGCCGGTCGATATCCGACGGTGTCAGGTCGGTCAGCAGCTGGCCCTGCTTGTCGAGCACGCCGGGAACATCGGTCAGCAGGAGCAGCCGGGCGGCGCCCAATGCAGACGCAATCGCCCCGGCCATGGTATCGGCATTGATATTGTAGGTATGCCCGTCCTCTCCGGCGCCGATCGGCGCCACCACCGGGATCATCCCGGCATCGCTGGCTGTCTTGAGGATGGTGGTATCGACATGGGTCGGCTCGCCCACAAATCCCAAATCCACCACCTTCTCGATCTCGCTGCCCGGATCGACCGTTGTGCGGGTGAGCTTGGTCGCCGTGACCAGCCCGCCATCCTTGCCCGAAATCCCGATGGCTTTGCCGCCCGCGGCCGCGATCCAGCCGACCAGCTCCTTGTTGATTGCACCTGACAGGACCATCTCGGCGACCTCGGCCGTGGCCTTGTCGGTCACCCGCAGTCCGTCGACGAAGGTACTTTCCACCCCGAGCTTCTTTAGCATCGCGCCGATCTGCGGGCCGCCGCCATGGACCACGACCGGGTTTATCCCGACCGCCTTGAGCAGCACGATATCCTCGGCGAAGTCGCGCGCGGCGTCGGGATCGCCCATCGCGTGGCCGCCATATTTCACCACGAAAGTGCGCCCGGCATAGCGCTGGAAATAGGGCAGCGCCTCGATCAGCACTTCGGCCTTGGCCAGCATCTGCCTGTCTTCGCTCGCGCTCATCGCATCACCTTTCCGCCCCGCGGGTCGCGCGCGCCCTAGCCCAATGCGCGGCCGGGGGAAAGCGGGGCAATGCGCGCCGGCTTGGGAATGGCGGCGCGCTGATCTAAGGCTGCAGGATTGCGGGAGGAGCCGGTATGAAGCGCAAGATCTACGAGGAACTGCTCGAACCGCTCGAGCATGAGCTTGTCGCCATGGCGCGCTGGGCCCGGGTGAAGGGCGAGCGGATCTGTGTGCTGCTCGAAGGCCGCGATACGGCCGGCAAGGGCGGCACGATCAAGGCGATCAGCGATCGGATCAATCCGCGTCAGTGCCGCGTGGTGGCACTGCCCAAGCCGGACGACGAGGAACGCGGGCAGTGGTATTTCCAGCGCTACGTCCAGCACCTCCCCGCCAAGGGCGAGATCGTGCTGTTCGACCGCAGCTGGTACAACCGCGCCGGGGTGGAGCGGGTGATGGGCTTCGCGAGCGAAGAGCAGGTCGCGGCTTTCCTGCGCGATGCGCCGACATTCGAGAAGCTGCTGACCGACAGCGGCATCCGCCTGATCAAATACTGGCTGTCATGCGACCAGGCCCATCAGGAAGAGCGGTTTGCCGAGCGGCTGGAGGATCCGCTCAAGCGCTGGAAGCTCTCCCCGATCGACGTCGCGGCGCGGACCAAGTTCGCCGACTATTCCGCGGCGCGCGAGGCGATGTTCGCGGCGACCCACACCGAGCATGCACCATGGACCGTGGTCGATTTCAACGATCAGAAGCATGGGCGGCTGACGCTGATCCGCGACCTGCTCGACCGCCTGCCCGACTTCGCGGTGGAGGAGGAGGAGATCGACTGGCCGCCGCTCGGCCATGCGCCGCTGGATGAGGATTTCACCTCGCTGCAGCCGATCGCGCCTTATCCGATCCCCGCGGAGGAGGGCTAGCTCGCGGCGTGTTCGCCGGCGGCAGCTTCCTCCGCCGCCAGCTTGCTCTGCAGCACGGCGATCCGCTGGCGGGCCTCGGTCCAGTCACGCTCCGGATGAGCCTCGATCTGGTCGAGCAGGGAACGCAGCTCCTTGCGGCGGTCCTCGGTAGTGGTCTGGTGCATCGAAACCTCCTTTGGTTCGCGAGGGAGGGCGGGGTCGGTCTCTTTCCTCCATCGTCGCGAGCGAGCGCAACGGCCGAAGCGCGGCCGCGCCTCTCCCTCACAACGCGAGGCAGGCGGGGGCGTTCCGAACACCGAACGCCCCCCGGCGCGCGCCTATTCCGCCGGGGCGGGAGTCGCCTCTGCGGTCGCGTCGGGCGTTGCGCCCGCCTCGCCCTCGGGCACCGGAGTCATCGGGGTTTCGGGCAGGTTGACCGGCACGCCCGGCGTCGCTTCGCTGACGATCAGCTCGCCCCCGCTGAGATCCTCGGCATCCGCCTCGTAGGTAGGCTCTTCGCGCTCTCCGCAGGCGGCAAGCGAGAAGGCGAGGCCGGCGGCGGCAAGCGGAAGCAGCGAGCGGGCAGTGAACATGCGAGTCATGGCGTATCTCCTGTGAGTGGCTCGGCGCCGATAATCGCACTCCGCGCGGGCGGGCGCAATGGGCTGCGCGGCAGGCCGGTCACGGAAAAAAGGCCACAAAGCTGTTGACGCGAAACGGCGTTTTACGCAGCCGCGCGTCCCCCCGCTTCAGCGCCCGCCGCGGCGCCCGAAGCCGCGCTGCGCCAGCACCTGCATCAGGGCATTATTGTCTTCTTTCCAATAGCTTCCCTTGAACTTCCCGGCCCCGATCAGGACCATCAGCAGCCCGGTTTCGAACCGGTAGGCGGCCTCCAGGCCTGTGGACTTCTCCGACGACAAGTCCACAGTGCAGTGTGGCTTTCCGAGCGCCGCGTCCCACGCCGCGGCAAAGCCCGCCGCGCCCGGCCGGCGGCGCAGGCGATAGGCGCTTTCCCGCCCCATGCCGACTCGCCGGGCGGCGGCCTGCACCGAGCCGGTTTCGACAAGATAGCCGATGAAGGCGGCCTGGCGCTGTGGGTTCCAGCCGTCTGCGCGGGGGCCGACGGGCACCGGGTGGAAGGCGGGGAGGCGGCGGCGCTGCGGCCCCGGGGCGGGCGAATCGGGTTCCTGTTCCATCCGGAATTATGGAACATAGAAAGAACAAATAGGAAATAGGGTTTTTGCATGGCTGCATTGCCAGCGCGGCGCGAGGCGGGCACCATGCGGCCATGACCCGCACCCTCGCCCTGCTCGCCCTCCCGTTCACCCTGCCGCTGGCGCTGGCAGGATGCGGCGAAACGCCCGCTCCGGAGACGGAGACCGAGACAAGCGCGGAAAGCCCGCAGGACGCGTTCTGGGCCGCGCTCTCCAGCCATTGCGGCAAGGCCTATGCCGGGCGGATGGTCAGCGACGAGGAAGTGGACGCCGACATGCGCGGGGCGGAGATGGCCATGCATGTGCGCGAATGTTCGGAGCGCGAGATCAAGGTGCCGTTCCATGTCCGCGCCGAGGGCGGGGAGTGGGACCGCTCGCGCACATGGGTGCTCACTCGCACGGGCGAGGATGGATCGGCGGGGCTGAGGCTCAAGCACGATCACCGGCACGAGGATGGCAGCGAGGATGCGGTGACCATGTATGGCGGCGACACGGCAAGCGAAGGCACGGCGCGCGCGCAGGATTTCCCGGTGGACGCGGAAAGCGTGGCGCTGTTCCGCCGGGAGGGGCTGGACGTGTCGGTGACGAATGTCTGGCGCGTGGAAGTGGACCCGGCCGGGGCAGCGGGTGCGCGCTTCGCCTACCAGCTCAGTCGGGAGGGCGAGAATGCGCGGCTGTTCCGCGTGGAATTCGACCTGACCAGCGAGATCGAACCGCCGCCTGCGCCCTGGGGGCATTGACGAGCAGGCCCACCCCCAACCCCTCCCGCAAGCGGGAGGGGAGCATGCCGCGCCACCCCGGCCCCTCCCGCGAGCGGGAGGGGAGCGAGACTTGCCGCGCCGCAGGCGCGGCTAGTCGCAGCGGGGTGGGCTGAACACCGGGATCAGTCGATCGCGTGTTTGAGCGCGCTCATCTCGTCATGGCCGGCGCGGACGGAGACCCAGGCCTCGTCCAGCGCGGCGCGGGCTTCGGCGGGCAGGTCCTTGTGCGTCATCGCCGCTTCAAACTTCTCCTTCAGATAGTCTTCGCCGCGCTCGACTTCCTTGACGATCGCCTCGTCGTCGCGGCCGGTGATCGCTTCCTTGAGGCCGAGCCAGCCCCGGTGCAGCGCGCCGGAGGTGGTGCCGTCATCGGAGGGATCGCCGCCAAGGCCGGCCACGACCGCCTGCAGCCGGGTGACCGCCTGGCGCCGTTCGCGCGCGCGGGCATTGAACATCTCGGCAAAGCGGGCATTCTCCGTATCGGTAGCGGCCTTCTGATAGCCGTCGACACTGTCGATCAGGGTGGAGATGAGCGTGTTGAGCGTGCCGGTGGCATCGGCATCGGTATGCGTGCTGCGCATCGCGGGATCGCGCGTATAGTCGTCATAAGCCATGGATTTCGTTCCTTTTGCGAGGGGTTGTATGGCCAGAGCGGATGGCGCGAAGCATCGTTCCACGGCTCGCCGCAAGGGCGAGGGCGTTGGGCGAAAGGGGATCGCTGGCCCACCCCCGACCCCTCCCGCTTGCGGGAGGGG
>CAYRCH010000064.1:6236-13054 GCA_964422665.1 uncultured Sphingomonadaceae bacterium
TTTGCGCGCATGGGAAAGCGGCCAGGCAGTGTCCGTCCATTCCGCGTGTACAGGCGCCGCCGCTGGACGTCGCGCCATACCAAGAGCAGCACTTGGTATGGCCCTTTCGTCTCAGCCGTGATGGCAATGAATCGAGCAAAACAATGCAGGCGAGATCGCACCGAGGGGTGCCAGAAATGCTGCCCCCGGAAGTGGCCGCTCTCGAGGAATCGCCTAGCAATTAAGTATACTGTCCCCGGAATTCTGCTGTCCCCGGAATTACTGTCCCCGGAATTCCCCGGGTTGAGTTGGATCGACTTCCCCCTTGGCTCAGCGTCGGCGCAAATGACCGAACGATCAACCGGCGAAATTAGCGCACTGTCACCGTAATCCCGATCCTGCTGCGCCGCCTCGCCCGAACTGCCTAAGCAGCAGCCTTGTGCGGCCCGGTCATGTCGCCGCGGCCCGCGAGCAGACCCGCAATCGAGATGTCCTCGTCGATTTCTTCCCAGTGCAGACCAGAGCTGCTGAGTTCCACTTTCGCACGCTGCTCGGGCGCCGCGTGGAGCAGGCGGGGAAACCAGGCGAGCGGAATGCCGATGGTCCGCCCATCGTCCAAGTCCACCCAGAAGCTGTCACGGTCAAATCGGACGGCGGTGGGTTCAGGAGAAGAAGTCATGCCATGCACTCTCGATTTCGTCGCGACGTGACTCAATAACACCGATCAGCTGCGATAGCACGCGCGGCGCGAAGCCCTTGCTGGACGCGACAACCACTTCCGGCCGCAGCCAGAACTTGGCATTGTCGCGTCCCTTGCGCACATGGATGTGCGGCGGTTCGAGCGGGTCGCCCTCGTTGGAATAGAAGTGAAAGCGATAGCCGTTCCATTCGAAGACCTTCGGCACTGCAGCCCCCTCCCGCCGTGCCTATCTCACTCCGCCGCCTGCACCTCGCCGTCCGAGCCGTCCTCGAACAGGCTCGGGCCGTCTTCGCCTTCGCCGTCCTCGTCCGTGTCGTTGGCTTTCGCCTTGCGGCGCTGGTCGAAGCTCGACCACACGTCGTTCCAGTTGCCGCGGGTCGCGGCCTTGGAATATTCGGTCGCCCGCGTTTCGAAGAAGTTGGCGTGCTCCACCCCGTTGAGCAGCGGGGCGAGCCAGGGCAGCGGGTGGTCGTCCACCATGTAGATCGCCGGCAGGCCGAGCTGGCCGAGGCGCCAGTCGGCGATGTAGCGGATGTAGCGCTTGATCTCCTTCGCCGTCATGCCCGGCACCGGGCCGGCTTCGAAGGCGAGGTCGATGAAGGCGTCTTCCAGCCGCACCGTCTTCTGGCACATGTCCATGATGTCTTCCTTGACCGCCTTGGTCAGGCAGTCACGCTCCGCGCAGAAGGCGTGGAACAGGCGGGTGATGCCCTCGCAATGCAGGCTCTCGTCGCGGACCGACCAGCTGACGATCTGGCCCATGCCCTTCATCTTGTTGAAGCGCGGGAAGTTCATCAGCATGGCGAAGCTGGCGAACAGCTGCAGGCCCTCGGTGAAGCCGCCGAACATGGCCAGGGTGCGACAGATGTCGGCCTCGGTGTCGACGCCGAACTTCTGCATGAAGTCATGCTTGTCGCGCATGGCCTCGTATTCCATGAAGGCGCCGAACTCGCTCTCGGGCATGCCGATGGTCTCGAGCAGCAGGGCGTAGGCGGCGATGTGCACGGTCTCCATGTTGGCGAAGGCCGAGAGCATCATCTTGACCTCGGTCGGTTTGAACACCCGGCCGTAGCGCTCCATGTAATTGTCGGCGACCTCGATGTCCGACTGGGTGAAGAAGCGGAAGATCTGCGTCAGCAGATTGCGTTCCTTGTCGTTGAGGTTGACCGCCCAGTCCTTGCAGTCCTCGCCCAGCGGCACCTCCTCGGGCATCCAGTGGACCTGCTGCTGCTTCTTCCACATGTCGAACGCCCACGGATAGCGGAACGGCTTGTAGGCCGCCGAGGGGGTCAGCAGGCCCGGAGTCCCCGGACGGATGATCGTGCTGTGTGCGTTCATGACAGGCCCCGTCGCTTGGCGAATTCAACCGGACGCAGCCTAACCCCGGATCGGCGCCAAACGCTAGGGGTCGTAGGAAACGTGATCAGATCATCAACATCTTGTGGTTCGCTGGGGATAACCCGGGCAGGTCGAACCTCCACGGACAGGCCCGCTCAGGAACCGGCCGCGCAGCGGGGCCGTTTTGCGGACCCCGCCCGCGAAAGCCCGCCATGTCCGAGACCGTCATCGATCCGACCTTCGAACCGCCCGCCGAGGCGGAGGCGTTCTTCGCCGAGGCCCTGCACCTGCTGAAGGAGTCGGGCATCCCGTTCGTGCTGTCGGGCACCTATGCGGTCACCGCCTACACCGGCATCTCGCGACCGACCAAGGACCTGGACGTGTTCTGCAAGGCCGGCGACTACCCGCGGATCCTCGCCTACTTCCAGGCCCGCGGCTATCGCGCCGAGGTGGAGGACGAGCGGTGGATCGCCAAGGTGTGGAAGGAAGACCGCTTCATCGACATCATCTTCGCCATGTCCAACGGCGCCATCGCCGTGACCGACGACTGGTTCGGGGACGACGTGATCAACGTCTATGGCGCGCAGGTGCGGATCACCCCGCCAACGGCCCTGCTGCTGTCCAAGGCCTTCATCCAGGACCGCTACCGGTTCGACGGGGCCGACATCAACCACGTGATCCTCAAGCAGGCCGACAACATTGACTGGGAGCGCGTGCTCGAGGCCATGGAGCCTTACTGGGAGGTGCTGCTGGCCCATCTGATGAATTTCCGCTTCGCCTACCCGACCGAGCGCGACAACGTCCCGCGCTGGCTGATGGCCGAGCTGGTCGGGCGGCTGCAGGCCCAGGTCGACCTGCCGCCGGCGCGAGTGAAGGTCTGCCGCGGCCGCCTGTTCAGTCCGCGCGACTATGTGGTGGACATCACCGAATGGGGCTTCGCCGACGTGGTCGGCAAGGGGCTGGAGGAACGCCATGACCCCATCGCCTGACGCGCCGCCGACCAGCTTCGCTCCCGAGCCGGACCGGCCCGCGCCCGACGCCGGCGGCCCGATGCGGGTCGCCGCGGTCGGCGACCTGCACGTCGGCGACAACCTCGCCCATCCGTACCGCGACCTGTTCTCGGCCGGCTCTCGCGACGCCGACGTTCTGTGCCTTTGTGGCGACCTGACCTATTTCGGCAAGACCCGCGAGGCCGAGATCCTGGCTGAGGATCTGCAGGCCTGCACCATCCCGGTGATCGGTGTGCTGGGCAACCACGACTACGAATGCGGCCAGCCCGAGGAAGTCGAGCGCATCCTGACCGAGGCCGGGGTCAAGCTGCTCAACGGCGAGGCGTACGAGATCGACGGCGTCGGCTTCGCCGGCGGCAAGGGATTCATCGGCGGCTTCGGCCGGCACATGCTCAGCTCGTTCGGCGAGCCGGCCATCAAGGCCTTCGTCCAGGCCGCGGTGGACGACGCCAACCGCATCGAGAACTCGATCCGCATGCTGCGCACCGACCGCAAGGTGGTGCTGCTGCACTATTCGCCGATCGCCGAGACCCTCGAGGGCGAGCCGCCGGAGATCTTCCCCTTCCTCGGCTCCTCGCGCCTGGGCGAGACCATCGACCGGTACGAAAACATCTCGCTGGTCCTGCACGGCCACGCCCACCGCGGCTCGTATCAGGGCCGCACCACCGGCGGCGCGCCGGTCTACAACGTGGCCCTGCCGATCCTGCGCACCCTGGGCGAGCGGCCCTATGCGGTGTTCGAGATCTAGCCGAACGCCAGCACCCACACGCCCGTGATCGCGAAGCCGGCCGCCGCGGCCGCGCGCACGGCGCGCATCGGCAGGCGCCGCGCCAGGCCGTCGCCGACCAGCACCGCCGGCGCATTGACCAGCATCAGCCCCAGGGTCGAGCCCAGCACGACCGGACTCACCGCCTCGAACCGGGCGGCCAGGGCGGCGGTGGCGATCTGGGTCTTGTCGGCCATTTCGGCCAGAAAGAAGGCCGCCGTGGTGGCCGCCAGCACCGCGCCCCAGCTCTTGCGCGCCTGCGGCGGGCAGTCGTCGAACTCATCCGGGGTCAGGGCCCAGACGGCGAAGCCGACAAAGGCCAGGCCGATGATCCAGCGCATCCACGGACCGGACAGCCACTGGGCCGCCCACACCCCGACCAGCCCGGCCAGGGCGTGGTTGGCCACGGTGGCCAGCAGGATGCCGGGCAGGATCGCCGACGGCCGTCGCCACACCGCCGCTAGGCACAGGGCCAGCAGCATGGTCTTGTCGCCGACCTCGGCCAGGGCGACCAGTCCGGTTGAAATGAGGAAGGCGTCCATGCGGGCGTCACCGGTCGCGGGATCGGATGGCGGCGCCCATGGCCCCTCGCGCCCGTGATCCCGCATGGACCGCGCGCGAGGGCCAAAGGTCTCGCCAGGTCCGTGTGGACTGCCCGCGCCATTCCCCGCAGGGAAAGTCTGTTGACGCGGGCCCCGCTTGCGGCGCGGGCGGCTACTCCCCGATGACGGCGCCGTGGTTAGCGACCGCCGGCGCGTCCTGCAAGAGCCCGCCGCGGCGGCGCTGCCAGCGCTCAAAGGCGTAGGCGACCAGCCAGCAGCTCATCGCCCAGGCCGCGCCCAGGCACCAGCCGGCCATCACGTCGCTGGCCCAGTGAGCGCCCAGCCACACCCGGCTGATCCCCACGATCAGCGCCAGCAGCATGCCGATGCCCAGAACATAAGCCTTCAGCCGTTTCTGCGGCAGGGCGTGGGCCAGCAGCACCGCCAGGGTCAGATAGAAGGCGGTCGACAGCAGGGCGTGGCCGGACGGGAAGCTGGCGTTGACCGTCTCCACCGCTTGCACCTCCAGCGGCGGGCGGTCGCGGTCGAACAGGCTCTTGAAGCCTTCGCTCAGGGCCACCCCGCCGCCCAGGCCGACGCTCAGCATGACCGCCGACAGCCATTTGCGCTGGATCAGCAGGAAGCCGATCGCCGCCGCCGCGAACAGCACCAGCACCGCGATGCCGCCCAGGGCGGTCAGATCCAGCATGGCCGTCTCCAGCCACGGCGGGCCCAGGGCGTCGGCCGGATCCGGATGGGGTCGCAGCAGGGCCAGCACCGTCTCGTCGAAGGCGACCCCGTCGGCCTCGGTCATGTCGTCGGCGATCTCGATGAAGGCCAGGACGCCGCCGCCGGCCACGCCCAGGGCGGCCACCGCCGCCAGCTCCTCGCGGGCCAGGCGCAGCAGCTTGCGGACATGGTGGGGCAGACGACGGCCGAGGCGATGCATGGCCGCTCAACGGCTACGCTGGGACGCCGTTCCGGCGGCCCCGCGATCACGCGTTCGTGATCGACCCCCGCAGACGGCTGGCGGCCCGCTTTTCCCCAGAACGGCGCCCAGGGATTTCGCCCGAATCGCGAATGGGCGGCGTCAAGTCGTTGACGCCTCGTTAGGGATATGGCCCCCTAGATATGGGCCTGCAGGGGCGACGGCCCACTAAATGCGGTATCTGACCGCCTGTTCGAAGTTTCAGTCCGGGGCAAGGGAATCATGGTTGGCGTTGAAGCGTTGAAGCGGAACGAGATTTCGGCCGAACCCGTCGCGGAGGCCGCCTCGACCGAGCGTCCGCAGCTCAGCCTGGTGCGCAAGGTCCAGATCGACCGGTCGCGCGACGCCCTGCTGACGGACTTCGGCAAGAAGACCCTCGAGGACCGTTATCTCCTGCCGGGCGAGTCGTACCAGGACATGTTCGCCCGGGTCGCCACCGCCTACGCCGACGACGCCGACCACGCCCAGCGGGTCTACGACTACATGTCCCGCCTGTGGTTCATGCCGGCCACCCCGGTGCTGTCCAACGGCGGCGCCGACCGCGGCCTGCCGATCTCCTGCTTCCTCAACTCGGTGCCCGACAATCTCGAGGGCATCGTCGCGACCTGGAACGAGAACGTTTCGCTGGCCTCCAACGGCGGCGGCATCGGCACCTACTGGGGCGGCGTCCGCTCCATCGGCGAGAAGGTCAAGGGCGCGGGCCAGACCTCGGGCATCATCCCGTTCATCCGGGTGATGGACTCCCTGACCCTGGCCATTTCGCAGGGCTCGCTGCGTCGCGGCTCGGCCGCCGTCTACCTGGACATCCACCACCCCGAGATCGAGGAGTTCCTCGAAATCCGGAAGCCCTCGGGCGACTTCAACCGCAAGTCCCTGAACCTGCACCACGGGGTCAACATCACCGACGCCTTCATGGAGGCGGTGCGCGACGGCAGGACCTTCGACCTGATCTCGCCCAAGACCGGCGAGGCGGTGAAGACGGTCGACGCCCGCTCGCTGTGGACCAAGATCCTCGAAATCCGCCTGGCCACCGGCGAGCCGTACCTGATCTTCTCGGACACGGTGAACAAGGCGATGCCGGCGCACCAGCGCGAGCTGGGCCTGAAGGTCCGCCAGTCCAACCTGTGCAGCGAGATCATGCTGCACACCGGGCCGGACCACCTGGGCATCGACCGCACCGCGGTCTGCTGCCTGTCGTCGGTCAACGCCGAGACCTTCCTGGAGTGGCGCGAGGAGCCCCGATTCATCGAGGACGTCATGCGTTTCCTCGACAATGTGCTGGAAGACTTCATCAACCGGGCCCCGCCGCAGATGAAGGCGGCGGTCTATTCGGCCCGGCGCGAGCGTTCGGTCGGCCTGGGCCTGATGGGTTTCCACTCGTTCCTGCAGAGCCAGGGCGTGCCGTTCGAAAGCGCCATGGCCAAGTCGTGGAACATGCGGCTGTTCAAGCACCTGCGCCGCGAGGCCGACAAGGCCAGCCGCCTGCTGGCCGAGG
>CAYRCH010000065.1:0-7286 GCA_964422665.1 uncultured Sphingomonadaceae bacterium
CGGTCTTCCGGGGCGTAGGGGCGCCCCTGCGAGCCATCGAACACGAAATCGGTCGAAAAATGGATCAGGGGCGCCCCGCGCATTGCGCATTCTTCGGCGAGTATTGCCACAGCTTGAGCGTTGACCTGGAACGCCTGCGCTTCTTCTGACTCTGCCCGGTCCACGGCTGTGTAAGCGGCCGAATTGATCAGCAGGTCTGGTTCGTACTGGCCGAAGGCTCGGCAGACAGATGCTGCGTCACAAATGTCGAGCTCACTGCGGGGGAGCCCAATGGCTTCGATCCCCTCCGGAGTATCAGCGATCAGCGCACGGCCAAGCTGCCCGGCGCTTCCGGTGACAAGCACCCTCATGGATATAGGTTCGCTTCGCGGAGCAGCTTGCCTGCGCGGTCCTTGCCCGAGAGCGTCACTTCAACTTCATGGAGCGGCCAGGCGATGCCGATTTCGGGATCGTTCCAGGCGATGCAATGCTCGTCCTCAGGCACGTAGAAATCGGTGCATTTGTAGAGGAAATCGGTGCCGTCTTCGAGCGCCAGGAAGCCGTGTCCGAAACCGGGTGGAACCCAGAGCATGCGTTTGTTTTCGGCAGAAAGCTCCGCCCCGACCCACCGGCCGAATGAAGGGGAGGAGCGCCTCAAGTCGACGGCCACATCGAACACCCGGCCAACCGTCACGCGGACCAGTTTCCCCTGCGGATTGTTCAGCTGATAATGGATGCCGCGCAGCACTCCCGCGGCCGACCGGCTGTGATTATCCTGCACGAAATTGAAGTCGAGCCCCGCTTCCGCAAACCGGGCCGCATTCCAGCTCTCAAGGAAAAAACCCCGACCATCACCGAAGACCTTCGGCTCGATGATGACGACATCGGGCAACGCGGTCGGGATGAACTTCACTGTTTTCCCGCGGCCAACTGCTTGCTGAGATAGTCACCATAGCCGCTCTTCCTGAGCGGTTCGGCCAAGCGCTCGAGCTGCGCATCGTCAATATAGCCCATCCGCCAGGCGATCTCTTCCGGGCAACTGATTTTTAGGCCCTGGCGTTCTTCGACGATCCGGACGTAGTTGGCTGCATCGAGAAGCGAGCCGTGGGTTCCGGTATCCAGCCAGGCATATCCGCGACCCATCAGCTCCACATGAAGGTCCCCATCGTCCAAATAAAGGCGGTTGAGATCGGTGATCTCCAGCTCGCCGCGGGCAGAGGGCCGGACTTTCCTTGCACGTTCCACGGCCGATCCATCGTAGAAATAGAGGCCCGTTACAGCGTAACTGGATTTGGGAGTATCGGGCTTTTCCTCGATCGTTTCGGCCCGGCCCTGGCTGTCGAAAGATACCACGCCGTAGGCCGCGGGGTTGGCGACGTAGTAACCGAATACCGTAGCCCCTTGCGTACGATCATTGGCTTTCCTGAGAAGCTCGGGCAGTCCGTGGCCGTAGAAGATGTTGTCACCCAGCACGAGCGCGGAAGGGTTCGAGCCAACGAAATCGGCGCCGATATAAAAAGCCTGGGCAAGGCCTTCGGGCCTGGGCTGTACGGCATATTCGAGGCGAAGACCCCAGGAGGCGCCATCGCCCAGCAGCTGCTGGAACGCTGCTGAATCCTGGGGCGTGGTGATAACGAGGATTTCGCGGATCCCGGCCAGCATCAGCACCGATAGTGGGTAATAGATCATCGGCTTGTCATAGACCGGCATGAGCTGTTTGCTGACAGGCACGGTAAGTGGGTGGAGGCGGGTGCCCGAACCCCCAGCAAGGATGATTCCGCGACGATTCATGGTAACTTATCCAAGTTTACTCGTCCGACCAAAAAGGAACTACTCTCGTACCAAGGCTGCGAACAACTGCTACAACCCGAACCGGCTTGCAGGTGTGCCGAAAAGCCAAGTTTGGTACGGCACGTAACATTGCTGATAGTGGCTCGAGAGCGACACCCAGACCGCTAAGGTCAGGCCAAGCGCGGCATAGGCGATGAACATATATACTGATTTGGATCGGCCCAGAGGTAGGAAGGGTATCCGCGCCAAGATAACTGCTTGGATTGGCACGAAGTAATAGCCTAGACGATCAGCTATCACGCTGGAAAGCGGCAAGAGTGCGGCGAGCACAATCATCCCAAGCGAACCGATGCTGGCGAGCTTGTAGTCGGGCCATTGCGCAGTGGCCCAGGGACGACGCAGCAAGGAAAAGAAGGCCAGGCCAGTCGCAACGAGAAGCCCCACGCGAAAAATGGCTCCGGCAGCGTCGGCGTCGGCGGTAACGTAGCGCGCCAGAGCGACCTCGCCGGCGGCGGAGCCGGCCATGAACAGCGCGCCGGGAATGGCTAGCAGGCCGGCGAGTGCAATCCGCTGGCGCGTATAGCGCCCGCGCACGAGCGGGGCGAGCAGCAGGAAAACCATGGCGCTGCTATGGATCGTGCTCGCGAGCACCACCCAAAGAACGAAATGGACGAGCCGCCGGTCGGTGAAAGCCGCAAGGGCGACGCATATTATGCCGATCGCCGCCGCCTGCCGTATGCCCGACATGCCTATGTGTACGAGAAGAATGGGGAACAGGAGAACAAGAAAGGCCAGCCTGTCCGGCTGCCGCCGCGCCAGGATATGGAACCCCGCGAACATCACAGACGTGGCGAATACGTTCAGCCAAGGATAGCTCAGGCCAAGTCGGTTGATCAAAGCGATGAGTACCCACCAGAGCGGGTCGCGGATTTGCGATGCGGCATCGACAAGTTCGAAGGCTCGCCCATAGTAGAATTGGTACCGGTAGCCGAGCCAGTCACACCCCACTTCGAAGCGGAATGCGCACAGGAGAAAGAGGATTACGAACAGGAAGACATACACCTGCCTCCCCGCATCGGGTTTGTTCCGCAAGCCAAAGGCCAAGAGCGCCATCACAGCATAGGCAGCGACGTAAAACATCAGATGAGCTGAGTGCCTTCCCGACCGGCTTGGTGCGACGACTGTGCGTTGAGTGTCTCTTCAGCGGCCAATAGAACATCGTCGGCATAGAGCGTGCGGCCTGCCCATGAACTTAGTGCCGCTGCCTGCATTTTTCGCCATTTGTCCGGCTTTCCCAACAGATCGAGAATCGCCGCTGCCGCCGCTTCATCCCCTTCTTCACTCTGCGCCACCCAGATCGCGCTCTTTCCGTCCTGTGTATAGCGAGCGATCTCGCCTACCGGGGTTACGACCGGCACCAAGCCCAATTGCATTGCTTCCATAACGGATAGCGCCATCCCTTCATATCTGCTGGTCTGAAGATAGAAGCTGGCGGAGCCGGCATGGCGAGCGATGGCGTCGTGATCCGCTGGTCCAATCAATGTAACAGCCCCTTCCAATCCCCGCGCGGCGATTTCAGATTCGACATCGGCGCGCAAACCTCCATCCGGCCCGATCATCGTCAGACGGGCGTCGGTTCGAGCCTCATGAACCAGTGCAAAAAGACGCACGAGTCTGACAGGGTCTTTCTGGGCGGACAGGCGCCCCCAAAAAACAAGGTCGGGAGCCGGATCGGGCGTTTGTCCGCGAGTGGGGGAGATCCGCCTGGTGAGGTACGAAATGACCCGGGTTCGAGCGGTTTGCGGCAAGACCAGGCGCTGCTCCAGTGTCGCTTGGGAATCGGCCCATATTGCCTCCACTCGAGAAGATGCAAAACGGGTCAGCCACCGATCGAGGAGGTGAGCATCTCTAGAGTTATGCAGGAAGAGGACGCTTGGGGCGGCATGGCCTCTGAGCCTCGCCAGCATCCAGACCAGGATCGAACGCCAAAGCGAGAGGATTACGAGATCGGCATTTGCGCGCGCCAGCCAACCCGCAGTCCGCCACAGCGCAAGGGGGCTGCGGAGCGCACGGCGGGCCTCCCGGTCGTCCGTGCCGGCCACGATGAACATGCGTTCGAGGCGGAGATCGCCGCGCATCGCGCCTTCGGCCGTGGCGGCAGCCGTTTCGACACCTCCGATGCCGTCATAGGGTATCAGGTGGATGATCTTACGCGCCATAGATCCTCAAGGATTTCGGCGTAGCCCGCGCGCATCGCTTCCGGGCTGTGGCGGGTGACGACATATTCGCGAGCGCGCCTTGCCTGGTCCGCGGCGGCTTCTGGTGCGTCTGCGAGGCCGGCGATCGCTTCGGCAAATGCATCTGCGTCGCGTGCAGGAACAAGCCGGCCCAACGGGAGTGCGCCCGAAGTGGGAGGACCAAGCAGGTCGCCGATGCCGGGTACGTCGGAAGCAACGATGGGGATGCCCGCGGCCATGGCCTGCAGCAGGGCAGTGCTCAGTGTTTCGCCGTCAGAGGCCTGGGCATAGGCATCGAGGCCGCCGAACCAGCGAGGCAGCTCGTCGGAAGGCAAATGACCGGGCAGGTCGACGACATCCTGCAGCCCTGCTTCACGAACCATCTTCTTCGTCGCAGCGAGGCACGGGCCGTCACCGGCCAACGTGAGACGCCAATCAGTCTCAGGCCGTGTGTGCACCAGGCGGCCGATCGCTTCGACCAGCACTTGCTGGGCCTTGGTCGGTGTGAAGCGGCTCGCCATGCCGATACGAATGTGCTTGCCTTGAGAAGCTGCCCGGGAGTCGCCGATTACGCCGCGCAGATCGACTCCCGTCGGAACCATCGTCGTTCGCGTATCCGAAAACAGCGGCCCCAGTCCGCGGCGCAGTGCCTCGCGATAGGCCGGGCTTAGCGTAACCACGCGATCGGCCAGAATCTGCGCGATCGCGCTGACGATCCATTCTCGCTTGCTTTTCAGTCCGTTGTTCTGGTGTTCCACCGCCACCAGCGGCCTACCGGCCGAACCGACGCGCATCGGCACAATTGTCTTGATCGAATGCAGGATGATCGCATCGGGCGAAATGCTGCGTACCTGCCGCACGAGCTTGGGCCAGGCCGCCCAGGGCCTCCCCTGGCGTGTCTGGATATGGTCAAAGGGAATGTCCAGCCTTGCGCAGATATCCAGATAGCCTGGGGCCACCGGTTCGATTCCGTAGAATAGGAGATGGTGCCGCCAGGGATCCTTGGGGCCGCCCGCTTCGATCAGGGTATTGGCCACGGCGGAGTGCCCCCCTAGCCCCGAATAGAGCACCTGAAGGATCAGCGGCCGCTTCAATGCTTTATACTTCTCGGGTTCCGGCAGGCTTGGTTTCGGAATCCGGACGGCATGCGGGTCGGCAGCCTGTCAGTGAGCGCTTAAGGATCACGCTGAAGTGCGCCGATCAGAGCGGCGAAGTGACCTTCGGATATTCCAGTAGGCATGCCAGAGCGCGAGCAGCAGTTTGTGCACTCGGCTGTCGTGCGATCGCGCAGCAACGTGGACGTAGAGCGGGCTTACGTTTTTGGCGCGGTAGTGAGGATAGATCGCGAAAAATGGGTTCGGCTCCCTGAACGTGCCCGGCAGCAAATGCACCGCGAGGCCTGTCCGCCAGATCACATATGGCAAGCTCAGCTGGTCACGCGTCAGATAGTCGCGAAACAGGTTCCACCAGAGCTCCATCGCGGCGTCGAGACTTGGTGCGCGATGGTTCTTTAGGACAATTGTCGTTTCAATCAGGCGGATATTGTCGGGGAAACCGTCAGCCATGTAGCGTGAGACCTCTTCCCTCACCCGTTGTGAATCCCGCACCTTTCCAATCTCGATCACAGCCTGCGCCTCTTCGGCAACAGTGCGCCGCAGCGGGTGGCGGTAGGCGGCAAGCGCGGCCTGGCTGCGCTCGAGTTCGTCGAACAGAGGCGCGGTTTCGCCAAGTAGGCGGATATTCCCGTCATGATAGAGCGATGCATCATAGCCGGGAAGCAGACGGTGGATCAACGCGCGATGAAACAGGTTGGCAGCCTTCGGGTTCGGAAACGCGGAACTGTCCACTACCATCGAATTCCAACCCGGCACTGTCAAACGGGCATCGTCCGTCACGATGACATAGTCCACCCCGGGCTCGGGGCGCACGGGGGGATAGACGCGGTCGTAGTCGCCAAATACTGCAGTATAGACGAGGCGCTTCATTGGAGCCGCCGCCTCAGCGCGCGCTTCGCCCCGCCCAGAAGGTTACGAATGAGCCGCAGCGGTAGGGCTGCCGCCGCGTGTGCTGCGAAGGGCGGCAGCGGCGGCAGCTGACGCCCTTCGGATGCGGCCTTGGCCCACGCGACTTGAGCCCGGTAATGGTGCGGGGTCATCAGGCTCGGACGGATGAGCGAAGCGATCTGCACTTGCCGGTTCTTCCGGCTCCGGGTTAAGCCGTTGTCTCCCTCCCTCTCGCCATGATGGGTGACAGCGGCAGGCGGATTGAACTGATATTCGAACCCCAGAAATTCGGCGCGAGCGAAAAATTCCTGCCCGATATATCCGTAGAGCTTGAGCCGTTCACTGAACAGGCCGATACGCATCCAGTCCTCGCGCAGCATGCAGATGTTGTTCTCGATCAGATACGCCGTCGGATATTCTCGTCTGATTGTATTGATCGTCATCGGCGACAGTGGCGGCAGCTTGGCGAGCTCCGCCATTTTCCACGCCATTCGCGGCGCTGCAGCAGGATCGCTGGGATGGCGCGGACCCCCGGTGATGACCCCGCTGGCGACTGAGGCCCGATGCGCCGCGACGTAGCCAGACGCGGGAATGCTGTCATCGTCCAGGATCGCGACCATTTCGCCGCGCGCCGCGAGGATTCCCGCGTTCCTCGCCACAGCGAGACCGTAGCCAGAGCAACCGGTGTCGACCCAGCGCAAGGGGAAAGGCGGTCTGAGCATCGCAAGGGAATCTGCGGTCCCATCGGTCGAGCCGTCGATCGCAACGACCACCTCGAAATCGGGATCGGTTTGCTCCGCGAGTCTTCCGATGAGATCGGTGACAGCCCCACGGCGATTATAGGTGGTGACGACGAGACTGAAGCTCATGCTGGCGCAACCACCGGCTTGGGTGGACTAGTATGCAGGTCAGGCTCCATGCCAGCTCGCAAGATCCCGAACGGCACCTGCAAGCCCCCCCGTCTTCTTATACACTCCGCTACGCCACAATTTTAGGACTGTTGTGGAACGTGCGCCGAGGTGCCGGGCACGCGCCGCCGATCGGGCGTCAAGCATTGCGAGTCTTTCCATCAACATCGCCATGAGCTGCTCCGCCTGCCCTGGTCCGGCCAGCGCTGCGAAACCCGGCAGTCGTTCTTCCAACCGGCCTAATCTGGCGGTCAGGGTGCTATGTTCGCCGGCGAGGCCGCCCTCATTCCCCAACCGACGGAAGAGGTTGGCCAGGCTGTTTGCAAAACGGGCCGCGGGGCCAAGCTTGCGAGGTGAATTCACAAAGA
>CAYRCH010000065.1:7386-12913 GCA_964422665.1 uncultured Sphingomonadaceae bacterium
CCAGTGCGCCATCGGTCAGTTCCGCATCGCAGGCGAATATCTGGGAGCTCGGCTCGTCGCTTGCCCAAGTCTCCATTTTTGCCAGTTTTTCGGGGAACCAGAAATCGTCCTGGTCGCAGGGAAATACCAAGTCTCCTGAGGTCTCTCTGAGTGCTCTTTCGAATGTCCGGCAATAGCCGATATTGGTGGGGTTGCGCAGCACGCGCATCGGGAAGGGGGCCGTCTCCGCATACCGTTCGAGCCAGTCGGCTGTGCCGTCGCCGGATGCATCGTCTACCGCCACCAGCTCGTCGGGCAGGCGCGTCTGCCGGGCAATACTGTCGAGCTGCTCGGGAAGCCAGGCAGTGCCGCGCCAGGCGGCGAGGGCGATGGATAGCGTCACATCCCCTTCCCCGGCCCGCTGGTGGTCGGCCTGCTCAACGGCAATGTCTTCGGCGAGAGCGGGGTTGGCTGGGCTGCGTGCGAACCACTCCTTTTGCGAAGCCAGTCGATGACGGGCCTGAACTTGGAATGCCATGTCAGGTGGGCTTCGGCATAGCGACGCATTTCCTGCGCCAAGTTCGCATGCCCGGCTCGCAGGTCACGGTACCATTCGACAATGGCACCAATATCCGCTGGGCTGTCATCTGGCGGTAGGTGGAAAACAAAGGGCAAACTGTCGGGAAAATCGCGGTCGGGGTAGCCGATCAGGAAAGGCAGCCCTCTCGCACAGAATTCGCGGGACTTGATGTTCGAGGTGTCGACATCGAGCCGATGCATGCCGATGCTCGATATTGCGATCTGGCAATTGGCCAGCAATCTGTCGAGCTGAGCGCCGTGAAGAGAGCCATGAAAATGTACTAAATCACCGACGCCCAATCGGGCGACCTGTGCCTGCAAGCGAGGCAGCTCCGCACCGCTTCCGATGATTTCAAACGATAGGTGCGGTGCATTTGAGGGCGTCCGATATTCCGCCAGCCCGGCAATGATTCTGTCGTAGCCATGCCAGAAAGAAAGATTCGCCACACCGACAAAGCGAAGGGGGTTATCGTCGGCCGACACAGTCGAAACCGCAATTTCCTCGAGGTCGACCCCATTGTCGATGCAAATAGTCTCAACGCCCAGTATCTCTTCAGCAGTAGAAAAGGTGACGATGCGGTCGACAAGTCCTCGCAACTTCCTCAGCCCCAAATCTTCATAGGCGCCCACGGCGTGCATTCTTGGGCCGCGCCGCTCGGTGGCAAACGGCCACGAGGGCAATTCAAGTAGGATCGGCATTCGCGGTCTGACGCGGCGTAGCCGGGCAAGAGCAGATACAAAGCCCGGAGGTGCCCCCTGGAAGCGGATATAGGCGAAATCCGCATCCAGCGCGGCCTGCTCCATGGCGCGGTGAAAGCGCAGATGGTGATTGAAGCGCTTATCCCAGCGCCCTGGTGCCGGCTTGCCCATGATGCGGCCATCGAGTTCGATCGCGCCGTCGCGCGTGCAAAGCAAGCTGGCCGGCATGCCCGCGGCTGCAAGCGCCTTGATTTGCGCGTCGATCTTGCGCCTCACGCCCATGAGATGAGGCTGGCCGAGATCGAGGCGAGCGACGTACAGTCCTTTCATCTTGGCTGACCGGGCACTGGAAATGCAGCTGCCGGCTACTGTTGCCCCGCGGCGGCGATCATTTCGGCGTCGGTGGAGACCTGCGTCAGGCGTCCGCCTTCGATCCTGATGATCATGTCGCAATTTCGCAGAGTGCTCAGGCGGTGCGCGATCATCACCAGGGTCAGGTTACGGTCGAGACCCTCGATCGCCGCGATGACCTTCTCCTCGGTTTCGCTGTCCAGCGCATTGGTCGCCTCGTCGAACACGATGACGTCTGCCTTTCGGTAAAGCGCGCGCGCGATGCCGATCCGCTGACGCTGGCCGCCGGACAGGCGAATACCGCGCTCTCCCACCCGTGTTTCAAGTCCGTCCGGCAGGCGCTCAATCGTCTCCGACAGTTGTGCCCTTGCGATCGCCTCTTGCAGCAGCGCATGATCGACCTGCTCGGGCGGAACGCCAAACGCGATATTCGCGACCAGTGTGGTGTCGGCGAGAAAGATCGCCTGCGGGACGTGGGCGATGTGCTTCTGCCATGCGGGACGGTTGGCGCTGTTGATTCTGCAACCGTCCACGCACATCTGCCCGGCATCCGGCGCGAGCAGGCCCATCAGAATGTCGGCAAAGGTACTCTTGCCGCTGCCCGTCGGTCCGATAATGCCCAGGCGCGTGCCGTGGGGAATGACAAGGTCAATGCCCTGCAATGCGGGAGGGGAATCGGTCTGGTAGCTAAATCCCACATTCTCGAAACGGATTTCGCGCTGGAAAGGCAAGGGGGCGAGTTTGGCACTGCTCCTGTCCGGCAGGGGCAGTGCCAGATATTGCAGGCACTCGGCGGTCGCCGGGCCCGCGCTGCGGATCTGCGTCCACGAGGAATAGGCCTGCTGGGCAACTGGCAGGAGCCGCTGCGCCCCCAGCGCAATGGCGCCGAATATCGGAAGCGCGCTTTCGATGCCGGTTGGACCGCTAGCTATCACATAGGCCGCGATCGCCAGTGCAATCATGCCCAGAGCCTCGATCACGAAGCGCGGCGCCTGGGAAAGGAAGATGTTGCTAGCCGTCGCGCGGCGCATCGGACCGATTGACGCCGAAAGACGCCGGACATGCAGGCGCTGCGAGCCATCGAGCAGGATATCGCGAATGCTGCCCAGGCTTTCTTGAAGAACCTGGAAAACACGCGGCATTTCATAGGCAATTCGATCGCCATTCGCCCGGATGCGAGCGCGCAAAAGGATCACAACGCCGCCATAGATTACGGCAAACCCGCCGAGCAGCGCCGTCGCAAGTCCGGGCGCCAGCGCGAGCAAAACAACGGCTATGGCAATCAGCAACGCCGCGCCGCCCAGCAGTGTAAGCGTGGGAAGAATGATCCCGACCACCAGCTTGGCGCTCTTTCCGTTGATGACCGCCATTGCCCGGCTGGTATTGTTGGCGGCGTGTACGGTGTAAGGTTGGTGGATCGTGCGGTCGAACATCTCCACCGCCAGATCGATCCCGATTGCATGCGAAAGCCGGGCCTGGGCCCATGACACGGCAAGTCGCAATATTCCGGAGACGGCGGCAGCGGCGATGAAAAATGCCGTGATCGGCCAGAGCAGGTCTTGGGGGCTGTTGACGCCCAGCAGGTCGATCACCGGCCGAATGCGCACATCGGCGAAGAGCTGCTCCGGTGACGCCAGGATTGCGAGAAATGGCAGGATCGCCGCAATCGAAACGAGGTCGGCAAAGGTCGCCAGGATGGTCATGCCGCCGAGCAGGGCTAGCTGCCAGCGCCGCCGCCGGCTGAGGTGCCGCCAGACCACACGCAGCGTATGCCAATATCCCGGATGGTCGATCGCTGGAATCGTCATCCTTGAACCTTCAGCGCAGTGCATCGCTTCCAGTCGATCCGGATCGCTGAATCCATGGCCGCCCTATTCATCCGGTCTGCGCTTTGTGTGGCGCTTGGTCCAGGCACCAGGGGAGAGGCGGTAGTCCGGCGAAAGCATGTCAATCAACGGCACCAGGTCGCCGGGCTGGAGGAACAGCTTTCGATCGGCCTTGTCGGTATAGAAATGGAGAAACCGGGGGTGTCCGTGGAAGTAGGACAGGACGGCGTCGCGATGTTCGATGAATTCCGTGCGCCAGCGCGCGACTGCGCTCTGTTCCGTCAGGCCCGTGGCGGCAAGGTAGCGGGCAAGGAACTGGCCGTCCCGGTGGCGCAGGCGGGACTCAACCCACCGATCGACGTCGCGGTCGTTCAGGATGAAGTACGCTTCGGGAAACAAGTCCGCATAGGTTCTGAACAGGCGATTGTTCTCTATCACCCTGTCTTCGCCCAGATAGATGAAGTCCGAATATACCGTCCAGTTCGACAGGAAATCTCTCAGGTCATCCGGCGAGTTTTTACGGTTTTCGATCTCCAGGGCGAGGTTGAGATCTCCCTTCTTCCAGTGGAAGGATTTCAGCCCTTGGCGCTCAAAGAATGCGTGGAGCGTTGCTGTGCAGCACCTGTTCGGCCCGATGATGAATATTTTCCTTCCGGGTCGCGCCTTCTGAACGACGAAGTTGGCTATACTGTTCAGCCAATATCGGGATGTGAGGCTCTCGATTGTGCGGGATCCAGGGTATTTGTTCGGGCGAGCGCTCATGCTGACGTCCCTTGGGACGTTACCTTGTCACGGAGCGGCATTGGATAGCCGAGCGCCGCCAGGTCCACATGCACGACGCCGAGCGACGCAAGACGATCGTTCGATTTGGCGAAGCGGCTTTCAAGATCCCGCCTTGCGGGAATGTCGCTGAATTCGATGCGTCTCGAAGTTGAAAGATGCCGGTTCAGCCGCCGAGTCATCTTCCGCTGTAATGCATAGTAACGCAGGCGAAATTTCACGAACGGGAATATCTTTCGCTTGCGGGGCCCATATTCCGACGGTCTGCGGCCCGAGAGCAGGAGCGTGGCATTCATGCACAAGTGCAGAAGCCGGTTGAACGGGCGCCAGATCGCAACAACGGCCACGAGGCGGGTGCTCTCGTTGCTCCGTCGGGCGCGGGGCGCGGGCAATTTCTCGCCGATGAAGCCGGCCAGACTGCGGAAGAACTCGGAGCTGTCCCGGCGCAGCAATTCGATTGGCAACACAAGAACGTTCTCCCGCCCAAAGAGGGAAACATATTCCGCTATCAGGCGGTCATATTCTATGTGGGCGAAGAGCCCGCTTTCCCCGTCTTCGGCAAGGAAGCGTTCCAGGCTGCGATATTCATGCCCGCGCACGCAAACTCGGTAGCAATAGAGTGACAGGATGTAGTCGAGCTGGTGCCGGATCACCGCGACGATCCTCGCCTTGGGAAAGGCGCTGGCCAGATTACGCGCGGTCACAAAAGGATCGATGACTTCGTAGCCAAGGGAGTGGCCCGAAATCTCCTCGCTGCTGATCACAAGCAACCGGTCGTCATGTGGAATCCCGAGCAATTCCTTGAACAGGCCGGCATCGAATTCGTCCGAACTCTCCAGGAAATCGATGAGCGATGCCGCTCCTTCGGGCGCGGGAATGCCCGCAGGAAATGCGCCGAGCGGTTGGTAGTTTGCTCCCAGAAGGGGGAAAACGCGCTGCTGCAAATAGGTGCTGGCGCATTTGTGCCAACCTATGTGAATGACCGGCACATCGGGCTTTCTGCCTCGTGGGGCGGCATCGCTCGCGATCATATCCCTCATACCGGCAACCTATAACCGCAAATCCGCGTTACCCTTGGCGAGCAGCGCCTTGAGATCGAACAGCACATGTTTCTTTGCGCCATAGCCGCGGATCGCCTCGGCCCCCGCTGCCCGGAACTCATCATGCGCCACGGCCAGTACGATCCCGTCATAGGCGCCGGCTTCGGGTTCGGCGACCAGTTCCAGGCCGTATTCCGCACGCGCCTCCTCTGCATCGGCCCACGGGTCGTGCACGTCTACCTGCACACCGTAGTCCTGCAGCTCGCGCACCAC
>CAYRCH010000066.1:0-12666 GCA_964422665.1 uncultured Sphingomonadaceae bacterium
GTGGGCCGCAGCGACACCGACTGCGCCGGCTTGCCTTCGATTTTCAGGAACAGGCGCTCCACCAGGGCATCTGCGCCCGCTTCGAGATCCTGCCGGATCGAACTGAGCGGCGGGAGCGTGCGGCGCGCGATTTCCAGGTCATCGAAGCCGATCACCTTGACCTCGCCAGGCACATTGCGCCCGCGCTCGATCAGGGCCTGGATCGCCATCATTCCGATCGTGTCGGAAGTGGCGAATATCCCGTCGAGATTTTCCGCGAGATCGAGGAAGCCGGAAATCTCCTCGATAGCCTTTTCGGGCACGAAATGGACTGGCAGCGTCGCCCCGACGGCGCCTTTGCCCATGTCGCGGAGCGCATCGCGAAACCCGTCGAGCCGCTGTTCGACTTCGGGGACCGTCGGGTCGCCGAAGAAGGCGAGCTTGCGGCATCCTTGGGCGAGCAGGTGTTCGGTGGCCATCCGTCCGCCAAGCCGGTTGTCGCTGCCGACCGAGCAGTAGAGCTGGTCGGGAAGCTCGGCGCCCCACACCACCATCGGCTCATAGTGACGGGCAACGCTGTTGATCACGTCCGACTGGTTCGATTGCCCGATGATGATCATTCCGTCGACGCGGCCGCTGCCGACCTGGCGCGATAGCCAGTCGGGATCGTGCGGCACCACCCGGCTGAGCAAGAGGTCGTATCCCCGGTCGGCCAGCCGGTCGGCGATGTGGCCGAGCAGGGTCATGAAGAACGGATCGGAAATATGCTGCGTCTTTTCATGGCCGAGCGGAAAGATCACGCCGATCGTGCCGGTACGGCCCGTGCGCAGGTTCCTCGCCATTGTGCTGGGCTGGAAGCCCAGTTCGCTGGCGAGTTCGCGAATGCGTTCGCGGGTCTTGGCGGAGATCTTGCCGGTTCCCGCCAGAGCGCGGGAGACAGTGGCGGCGGAGACTCCGGCTATCCGCGCGAGGTCCTGAATGTTTTGAGGCTTAGCCTTGTTTTTTCTGTCGTCCGATTGGGTCTTGCCGGGCACCGGTTTTCTCTCCTGCAGCACCTCCATGGGAGGCCAAGCGTCTGGCAGGGTCAAGCGGCAATTGAAACTGCCCGGCGAGGATGGGCGGGATTTGCGCGGTTGCCTGCCGATGCCACTAAGGCTATGCCTTTGAGCAATCGATTGCAGAATCGCGTTACGGGAGATTATGATGGCGGCTGGGCACGCGATTTCGCGAGGGTTTCATATATGCCTTGCGCTCATACTGGCTGCGCTCGCACTGCTCGTATCGCAGGCGGCCGAGGCTCAGGCAGCGGACGGTGAACTGCGCGCCGGGGCGGCGAAGGTCGATGTCACCCCGCCGGCCGACGCATTGGGGGAAGGGTCTCAAGGAATCCTCGATCCGCTCTACGCCCGCGCCATCGTGATCGAAAGCGGAGGCGACCGCGCTGCCCTGGTCACGGTCGATGCAGGCGCCATCCCCGATCAATTGTGGGATGCGGTGCGGCAGCGGGCGGAAACCGAGCTGGGCATTCCGTCCGATCGCCTCATACTCACGGCCACCCATACGCACAGTGCACCCTTTTCCCGCGGTGGGAGCATGGCGGATCAGGTCTTTGCCGCCATTCAGGAAGCCGCCGCCGCACTGCGCCCCGCACGCATGGCGTTCGGTACCGGCACGTCCTGGATCAACGTCAACCGCAACATTATCGACCCCGAAACCCGCCGGTGGTGGGAAGGCCCGAATTATGAAGGTCCTTCCGACAAAACCGTGGCAGTGGTGCGTTTCGAAACCCTGTCGGGTGAACCGATCGGGGTCTATTACAATTATGCCGTTCATCCGGTCGTGACCGGTAATCTCGATATGGTGAGCGGTGACATACCGGGGGCAGCCTCCAACTATCTGGAAGCGTCGCTCGGGGGAGGTGCGGTGGCCGTGTGGTCGAGCGGGGCTTCCGGAGACCAGAACCCGATTTTCTTCAACCAGACCTACGATCTTCGTGCGATCCGGGTGCGCGACTACGCCGCGCGCGGCGAGGACATCTCCAATGCGATGCCGCCGGGTGGCCAGGGGCTCGACCGCAGCAATCCCCGAGTGCAGTTGCTGCTCGAACAGCAGAAGCAGGTGAATGGCGCGCTCGGCCTGATGCTGGCCGAGGAGGTGCTGCGGGTCATGCGCGACAGGATGCAGCGCGCTGAAGTTGCGCCCGAGATCCATGGAGCTATGTCCACGGTCACTTGCCCCGGCCGGCGGCGGCTCGACACCGGGCGGGCGGGTTATGCCGGTACTTACGAGGACGCCGATCCCGTGCCGATCCGCCTGAGCCTGCTGCGTATAGGAAGCGTCGTCATCGGCGGAGTGAATGCCGAAGTGTTCAACCTCATCGCGCAGCGCTTCAAGCAGGAATCCCCTTATAAGAATTCGATGATGGTCACGCTGACCAATGGGATCGCCCCGTCCGGCTACATTCCGAACGATGCAGCGTTCAACCAGTACACGTTTGAGGTCGTTTCCTCCCGGCTCAAGCCCGGTTGCGCGGAAACGGCCATCGTCGATGGGTTGCTCGATCTTCTCGGCGGGACCAAAAGCAAATGATCCGTATAAGGAGGGGTGTTGCGTTCGCGCTCGCAGTAGCGGCGATGGCGGCGCCGGTATCGGCGCAGGATGCACCCGACGAGCGGATTTCTTCGGATGGCCAGCTGCGGCTCGACGGCGTGGAAGTACCGCTGTCTTCTTTCATGAGCGAGGAGGGGCGCGACTATTTGCGCCATATCATCCTGGACAAACCGTTCGGAAGGCCGGCTTCCGACATCGCGGCCGAGCGGGCGCGTCAGGATGAGATCATGGCTGGCTTTCTCGAACCGATGCGCCGCCGGTACGCCGTCAATGTCGCTGAGGATCGGATCGCTGGCATCGTCGTCGACGTGGTGACTCCGGCGGATGGCGTAGCGCCGGAGAACAGCGACCTGGTACTGATCAACGTGCATGGCGGCGGCTTCGTCACGGGCGCGCGTTCGGCATCGCTGGTGGAGTCCGTGCCTCTTGCCGCGCTTATGAAGATCAAGGTGGTGTCGATAGACTATCGCATGGGGCCGGAGCACCAGTTTCCGGCCGCGAGCGAAGACGTGGCTGCCGTGTATCGCGAGCTGCTGAAGTCCTATCGTCCTTCGCAGATCGGCCTCTATGGCTGTTCCGCCGGAGGGCTCGTCACGGCCCAGTCAATAGCCTGGTTCCTGGAACAGGATCTGCCGCTTCCCGCTGCGATCGGTGTGTTCTGCGCATCGTTCGGGCCATTTGGCGGAGGGGACTCCGGGGCCTTGGCAGGGCCGCTCAATGGCATGCTTCCGGCGATCGAGCCGCGGCCAGCAGGGGGCGCTCCGCCATCATATGGGCCGGGCTATCTCGATGATGCGAAGCTCGATGACCCGCTGGCCTATCCGGCGGCATCGCAGGAAATGCTCGCAGCATTCCCGCCTACGCTGTTCATCAGCGGCACACGCTCATTCGAATTTTCCGCCGCACTCGATTCGCACAACCGGTTGACCCGGGCGGGAGTGGAATCGCGTTTTCATGGGTGGGACGGCATGTTTCACGGCTTCATCTACAATTCCGAACTGCCGGAATCGCGTGAGGCTTACGCCATCATGGCCGATTTTTTCCGTGCACACCTGGCAGACTGACAAATGAACGCGCCTCTTTCCCGATCCGCCGGCAGCCCGCTCCTGCTCAAGATTCTCGTCTTCGCGATGTTCGCTATGTTCGCGATGACCACCGATTCCGTGGGCACCGTGATCCCCGAGGTGATCCGCGAGTTCGAGCTCGGTCTGACGGCTGGCGGTTCATTCCAGTATGCGACCATGTCCGGCATCGCGATTTCGGCGATCGGTCTGGGCTTTCTCGCCGATCGGCTGGGGCGCAAAACCACGATCCTGATCGGGCTCGTCTGTTTTGGCGTGAGCTCGGCGCTGTTCGCAGCCGGTCATGACTTTCTTTTCTTCGTGACGCTCCTGTTCGTGTCGGGCGTCGGCATCGGTATCTTCAAGGCGGGGGCGTTGGCGCTGATCGGAGACCTTTCGCGCTCGACAGGCGAACATGCCCGCACGATGAACCTTATCGAGGGATTTTTCGGCATCGGGGCGATTATCGGCCCGGCGATAGTCGCATACTTGCTGCAAGTGGGGGCAAGCTGGAAGTGGGTTTACCTCGTCGCAGCGGTCATGTGCGGCATGCTTATTCTCGGCTCCGCGCTTGCCCGGTTCCCCGCGCCGGTCCTGGCCCGAAAAGAACCTGCGCGTCCGGCGGAAGCGCTGCGAATGGCTGGCGACCCGACCGCCCTGTTTTTCGGCAATGCACTGATGCTGTATGTGGCGGCGGAAGCCGCCGTGTATGTGTGGGCGCCAACCTATCTGGCCAGCTATGAGGGTGACTGGGGCACCCTCGCTGCCTACGCGGTTTCGATCTTCTTCGTCCTGCGTGCGGCAGGCCGCTTTCTCGGGGTCTGGCTGCTTTCCCTGTTCCGTTGGAGCACGGTCCTCCTGGTATGCAGCGCAGCGATGGCTGCTCTCTTCTGGATCGCCGTTGCAGGTGGGCGCGAAGTGGCGATCTTCGCCTTGCCGGCCACCGGCGTGTTCATGTCGGTTCTCTATCCGACGATTAATTCGACCGGCATCAGCTGCTTCGACAAGGGTCGGCACGGTTCGATTGCCGGACTGTTGCTGTTCTTCACCTGCGTCAGCGCGGTGGTTGCGCCGCTTGCCATGGGGGCGCTGGGAGACCTTCTGGGCGACAGCAAATATGCGATGGTGCTCGGGGCTGTTTTCGCGACATTGCTGGTTGTCCAGTGCGCCTGGAACGCACTGCGTCAGCCATTCGCAGCCCGCCTGGCGCAGCGGGACATCGATGACTACGCCGGTGCTGCTGTCTAGTTAGGCGCCGGCACCGCAAAGGCGCGCCGAAGCGCATCCATCTTCGCATGGGTGAAGCGCCGGGAGAGGGAGGCCTGCGGCACTATCCGGTCGAAGGCATGAAACGCGCGCGGTATCACCAGTAGCTCCGTCGCCACTCCGGCATTGGTGAGACGGCGGGCATATTCGACATCTTCCTCGAAGAAGAGATCCGCTCCGCCCGTGCCGATCCATGCGGGTGGCAGGCCAGACAAATCCTCGTACCTTGCGGGCACGGCTTCAGCAGGAACGGTGACCCCGCCGGGCTCTGCTCCGAGGAATGTGCGCCAACCGAAGCGGTTGGCATTCTCGTCCCAGAGGACCTTCCCGATCCATGGAGGAACCCGGCGCGTGCTGCCGGTGCGATCGTCCAACATGGGATAAACCAGCGACTGGAAGGCGATGGGAATTTCCCCTTGGTCTCTCGCCACCAAAGCCAGGAGCGCGGCATGGGTGCCGCCGGCGCTTTCCCCCATCACCGCGATCCGTGACGGATCGAGCCCGATTTCGCCGGCAGCGCCATGCATCCAGCGCAGCGCCGCATAATTGTCTTCGATCGACCCGTCGAAGCGTGTTTCCGGCGCGAGACGATATTCGACTGTGACCAGCAGGCAGTCGAGATCGCGCGCCATTTCCTGCAGGTAACGCAGCTCGTTGCGCGCGGCGCCCAGCACATGGCCCCCGCCATGCGTATGCAGGATGCCGGGGCGATTAGGCGTTCCATCCGCATTGACCAGATAGACCGTCACATCAGGCATATTGGCCATGCCTGCCACTGAGCGTTGTTCGACCGAGACGTCGGACAACAGAGGCTCGGCCGTGGCTGCGGCTTCCGCGCGCATGGCCTCGAGATCGGCCGTATCAAGTTTGAGCCCTCCGCCGGCCAGCATGGCCCTGGCGGCTTGCCGCAATTCGGGATCGAGATAGAGAATCGGATCGATCGTTCCGGGTTGCGCGAGAAGCGGGGAAGTGGAGTGGATATTGCCCGCAGCAAAGAGAGCCAGCCCGCCCGTGCCGTAAAGGAAACCGCGCCTGCTGGTCATTCCAGGGTCGATTGCTGCCATCAGAAGTCATCCTCTCTCAGGTCGAAAATTCCCACGAGCAAATCTAATGCAATCGATTGCGCGAATGCAATCGCTGTATTAGGACAGGCATCGACGCAAAAGGGAGGGAATTGCGATGCCGAGGTGCATGCACCATGCGGATAATGCGACAGATTGCTGCAACATTGCATCTTGTACGGGCAGGCTCCCCCTTTGACCTCGACACGTCCCGATAGAGACCGGCGCGCTGGCCCAAATGGTTCGTGTTCGACATGGCAGGCCGCGCATGTCGCCGCCATTTCGAATGGCGCAATTCCCTGCAGTCCAGTCATCGAAGCGCCCGATATTCGCCGTATTTGCGATGATGTCGACTTCTGGGATGCGTGGCCGATCCAGCTGCCAAACGGCGAAGTCGCAGGGATGAGCGATGGGACGCAATTGTGGATGGCGCTGGGCGCTCCACGCTTTGACGATCCCGACGAGCGCCATGGGCATGCGAGGATCCACCTCCTGCAGCATGCTGGTGCCGGCTGGCGACATCTGGGGCCGGCCATGCCGGACGGGTTCTCTCCGGGGAGCAGGGAATGGTCGGGATCCTGCGTGCTGGAGCCGGAAACCGGGGAAGTGACCTTGTTTTTCACGGCCACGGGCGAGCGAGGCGAAGAAGCGCCGAGTTTCAAACAGCGGATATTCCGGGCCCGCGCCAAATTGGAGCTGGCCGGCGGCAAGTATGGTTGCCACGGGTGGCGTGATATCGCGGCAGTGGTGCGCCGCGATCCGGCCTATTACATGGCCGGCGACGACGGCACCGGGACGCTCGGCACCATCAAGGCCTTTCGCGATCCGGCGCATTTCCACGATCCGGCGAGCGGGGAGCATTTCCTGTTCTTCACCGGGTCGGCGGCCGGCTCGGCCTCGGCTTTCAACGGCGTTGTCGGAGCGGCAACCGCTGCGACGCTGGGATCGGACGAATGGGCCGTGCTTCCCCCAATTCTCTGCGCCGACGGCCTGAACAACGAGCTTGAGCGGCCGCACATGGTGCTTTGCGATGGCCTGTATTATCTGTTCTGGTCCACGCAGAGCCACGTATTCAATCCCGAGGGCCCAGCCGGCCCCACAGGTCTTTACGGAATGGTCGGAACGCATCCTCTGGGCAGCTTCGAACCGCTCAACTCGACCGGGCTGGTATTCGCCAATCCCCGGGCGGCGCCCCGTCAGGCCTATAGCTGGCTCGTGATGCCCGACCTCAGGGTGGCCAGCTTCGCCGACGACTGGGGGGAGGACAATCCGCCCGGACGCAAGAGGCGGTTCGGGGCCACCTTCGCGCCGATGCTGCAGCTCGAACTGGATGGCGCCCAGGCCAGGCTCGCGGGCTGAAATGGCTGCGTCGGCGCGGATCGCGGGCATCGAGCTCGGCGGTACCAAGTCCATCGCCGTGCTCGCCAATGGCGACCGGATCGCCGCGCAGGAAACGGTCCCCACCGAAACTCCGTCGGAGACCCTGCCCGCGCTCAATGCGCTGCTCAGGCGCTGGGACGAGGAACAGCCGCTGGACGCCATCGGCATCGCCTCGTTCGGCCCCGTCTGCGTCGCTCCCGCGGATCCGCTCTACGGCACTATCCTGCCTACACCCAAACCGGGCTGGGCGCATGCGCCGGTGGCGGAATCGCTGCTGGAAGCGCTAGCCCGGCCATGGCTTATCGACACCGACGTCAACGCCGCCGCGCTGGCCGAGTATCGCTGGGGCGCGGCGCAGGGCGCGGGCATCGTCTGCTACATCACCATCGGCACCGGCATTGGTGGCGGCCTGCTGGTGGACGGCCGTCCGGTGCACGGCATGATGCATCCCGAGATCGGCCACCTCCGTTTCCGCCGGCCGGGCAACGACTCTTTTCCCGGCGTGTGCCCGTTTCACGGCGACTGTATCGAAGGGCTGGTGAGTGGCCCCGCGCTGGAGCGGCGTTTCGCCATGCCCCCCGCCCAGATCCCCGACGACGATCCAAGGTGGCGCTATGTGGTCGCGGACCTGACCGAGCTGGTATGCGCAATCCTGCTGACCACTTCGGCCCAGCGCATCCTGTTCGGCGGGACGGTGGCGCTGGCGCGGCCGCATCTCCTTCCGCGCGTCCGCGAGGCTGTGACGTCGAGGCTGGAATCCTACCTGCCGTTCCTCGGCGATGGCGGCGCAGATGGGATTATCGACCTGGCGGGGCTGGGGGAACGGGCAGGGCCGATGGGAGCGATCGCGCTGGGGCATCGCATCTTGCAGCAAGCACCCGCTTAGGGCCAAATCCACAGCCTTATCTGACACACGAAGCGGTTTTACGCAGCGCAGAATCTCGCGTTAGCCTCTGTAATATAACGATAATCCCGCGCGCCCGTGTGGACTTCGCAAGGAGCGAAAGCCACAGGCCGGTGCGGCTTTTGCCGGCCTACGAAAGTTGACGAAACACAGCCGCAAATCGCTGCCAAGGAAAGCGTGGTCGCGTCGCCCGCGCAATGGTTCACCGATGCAAAGAGCCGCGCGGGCCTTAGCAGAATCGCGACCTGTAGGAAATGGTGGAGGCGCGGGACCGGACGGGCCGGGCCAGGCGCCTGCGGCCGCTGGACAAGGGAATAGCGGGGCGAACATCTTAAACCTGTTATTCGGCTATTTGTAGCATAGTCATGGGCATGCAATGGGCTCCCCCGAAGGCACGCGCCGTGCCCCGCATCTTCGACCGGCTGGTGCGACTGCGCCCGGCGCAGGCCTGGCTGCTGATCGTGTTAGGCGCCGATATCGTCGCTCTCCTCGACCTCCTGACGGGGCCGGACCTCTGGCTCGGACCCGCCTATTTGATCGTGATATGCGTCGCCGCCTGGTCGCTCGGCTGGTGGGCCGGACAGTTGACCGGCATCGCCTGCATGGGAATTACCTTCGCCATCAATGGCCTTAGCCTTTACCCTTACGGGGACGCCGATTTCGCGTGGAACCTGGCGCTGCGATTTGCAGCAGCTTCGGTCATTATCGCGATCGTCGCCGGCGTGCGCCGGGCCTATGTCAGGGAGTGGTGGCTGGCGAGGACCGACATCCTCACGGGCGCCCTCAATCGCCAGGCCTTCTTCGAACTCGCGCAGCAGGCCGTCGATGCGCAAAGATGGCGGCTGCTGGTCTTCGCCGATCTCGACGGGCTGAAGCAGGTCAATGACGTCCAGGGCCATGCCGCGGGCGATGCCTGCCTGCGGGCCTATGGAGCCGCGGTCCGAAAGCTCATCCGGCGCGAGGATCTCTTCGCGCGGGTGGGCGGCGACGAGTTTATCATCTTCATGAACGTCAAGGACGAGGCGGCCGCACGCACAGTGGCCGCCCGCCTGCACGAGGCCATGAACAATATCTCCGCCGAAAGCGGAACGCTGAACTGCAGTGTCGGCGGCCTGGCCGCCCCGCCGGGTGAGGCGTCGATCGACGATCTCGTGCGCAGCGCCGACAATCTGATGTACGAAGCCAAGCAGCGCGGCGCCGGCTTGCAGCTGGGTATCGCGTCCGATGTCAGGCGCGCGGCTGTCGGCAGGGCCAGGGCGACCCCGCGCAGCACCCGGGTCGCCGCCAAACCGGGCGGCATCAAGGAGCGACGCGCCGACCCGGCGAGTATGGTGGATACTCCGATGCCGCGCTGACTCACGCAGTGGATTGAGCGCGGCTTTTGCCGGGTTCCGACTGGGGCGCCCTGTTTCAGGCTATCGAATGTCGAATTAGCCCCGATGTGGATCGCTTCTCCGTCAGATGGTCGCCGCCACCGTGTCGCTTTGCTGCCGGAACAGGCGAATGACGGTCAGCAAGATAATCGCCGCCGCCATTAGCTGGAGGGCGATGCCCCCGGCGACGGCGTCGAACAGTTTAGGCAGGAACCGCACCAGCAGCAGGGCGCAGGTCACGGCAACGAACGTCGGCAAGTGCCACGCGGTCGCCCGTTCTGCCGGAAGTTCCACCTTGGGCAGGAAGCTAGCCTCGTCGGCCATGGCCCGCAGGTCGGCATCGATACGAGCAAGCTCCTCATATTCCGCGCGCAACATCGCATCAGACGCGACTTCGGATCGCAGTTGCGATGCCCGCTCCGGATTGAGTTCGTCATCGAGAAGAGCGGACAGCTCCTCGGCGCGGTGCCTGGTCATTGTGCCTCCGTCTGCATGAGTGTCGCCAAGGCCTTGCGGGCCAAGTGCAAGCGAGACATTACGGTGCCCTTCGGAACTTCGAGCACGGCAGCGATGTCTTCGTAGCTTAGATCCCCGAAGTACCTGAGCTTCAGGGTCTCACGATGAGCCTCGGATAGCTGCTCCATGGCCCGCTCCAGCGCCCGCCGGTTCAGAAACCCTTCGTCCGCAGGCGCTGCCAGCTGCGCATCGTCGAGACGAACCGAAGTCGGCATGCGCTTCGTCCGCCGCAGGGTGTCGAGGCAGTGGTTGCGCAGGATGGCGTACCACCAGCCAGCGAATGGACAACTTGCATTGAACAGCCCGCGCCTTTGCCACGCGTGCAGCGCCGCCTGCTGAACCGCGTCTTCAGCAGCTTTGCGCTCTCGCAAGATCGAGAAAGCGTAGGCTCCGCTTCGGCGGAGCAGGGGGCGCAAAGCCCGCTCGAACGCAGCCCCCTCCACGCGTTCAGGCCAGTTTCCGGAGCAGGTCGACGAGCTCGCCGAGCTCTTCCTGGAACAACACGATTACGACCAGCACGGTGCAGATGTGAAGCGCGGCGAAACCGATCGCAAGCGATGCTCGCTTCCGCACTGCTGGTATGCCCCCACCCTTGATCGCAAGTATCGCAAGCACGATCGCGAGGATGGATTTCTCGGCACCGAGCAAGTTCAGGAAGGAAATCAGGCTCACGGCAAGGGCGGCCAAAGCCAGCGCCTCCCGGCGACCTTCGTCGCGCGCCTGCGCAACTTCCGTACGCACCATCTGGGTCATCGGCTTTCCTCCTGATCGTCTGTCTCAAGCCTATACGATGAGGAGCCTGACTTTATTCATCTCGCGGTTCGAGCCGTCACGTGGTGCAGACCTGAACGGAGGGCATCTTTCAGGAAAATCCATTCCTGGGGTTTTTCAACCTTCGGCGAACATTCGCGAATGGAGAAATGGTGCCCAGGGGCGGGATCGAACCACCGACACTGCGATTTTCAGTCGCATGCTCTACCAACTGAGCTACCTGGGCATTCGCATCTGCGGACGGCCTGCAACGAGGCCCGCGAGCGGTTGGAAGGGCGCCTATGGCGCGAGCGGGCGGGGATGGCAAGGGGGCAATTTCGCGGGCGTTAACCGGGCGGCGCGCCTGCGGCGGCGCGGCTTCAGCGCCCCTCCTGCTCGTCCTTCCACTCGCCGCTGGCCATGTCTTCCGGGGTGGCCGGCGGGCCGGGTACGGTATAGCCGTCGTTGAACCAGCGGGCGAGGTCGCGGTCGCGGCAGCGGGAGGAGCAGAAGGGCGAGAACTGCTCGCTGCGCGCCTTGCGGCAGATCGGGCAGGGCTTGGTGGAACTGCGAGTCATCGCGGCACCAATTGGGCCTGACCGGCCTCGATCGCAAGGGTGGGGTCGGTTTCTATCCGCGCTTCGCGGCCCGTGCGCCGCTCCAGTTCTTCAAGCCATTCCGCGCGCAGTTTCGCCTTCAGGGCCGGATGGCAGGAAAGGAGCAGCGCGCCGGCCCCTTCCAGCATCTCGCCGCGCCGCAGCAGCATGCGCGCCGCCGCGCCCACGCGGGCCATGGCAATGCGCTGAAGCAGCGAGGGGCGCTGCTGGCGCGAGACGATCTGGACGAAGCCGAAGCCGTTCATGGCCGTGCGTTCGTGCGGCCAGCCGGCCAGCGCTTCTTCCAGCGCGGCATCGACCGCCTGGCGATCCGCTTTCGCCGCCAGGGTGGGGAAGTCGATCCCGATATTGCCGGCGATATCGAACCGGCGGAGGGATGCGGCGACAGCAGGCACTGCGGCGAGTGCCAGCCCGCGCGGATCGCGCGAGCCGTCAATATCGATCAGCGTCATGGCCGGGGTGCAGGAGAAGGCGAGCTCGCCGCCATCGAACGCGACCGCGCCTTGCCATGCTTCCTGCCACAATTCTTCCCATTGATTGTCGGGAAAGCGCCGGACCGTCTGCACCTCCTGCGCTTCCGCCCGCAACTGCGCGGCAAGGCCGGGCGCCGGGGCGCAGGGCTTGTCCGTGGGTCGCGCGCGCGCGAGCTTCCCGCGGTGGCGCTCGGCAATGGCGCTGCGTGTGACTTCCAGCCGGATCGGCGCGCCTTCGCTGGTCGACGGGGGGAGGGTGTCCACCAGCGCTTCCTCGCCATTGGAGAAACGAGCGGTGCCGCGCCGGCTGCCGGCGGTGCGGGAAACCAGGATGGCGTCCTCGACCTGGCCGGCAGAGAGGCGGCCGGGCCAGTGCAGGCGCGCCGCGGTGAGCTGCCCGCCTTCGATCCGGATCGCCCGCTCTTCGCCGATCCCTTCCTCGACCAGCCAGCTCATCGGCCCGGCTCAGTCAACGGCGTAGCCTGCCGATTTCAGCAGAGTGCGTGTCTCGTACAATGGCAGGCCGACGATCCCGCTATGGCTCCCGGCGATGAAGTCGATGAGGCCCGCGGCGCGCCCCTGGATGGCATAGCCGCCAGCCTTGCCGATGCCTTCGCCGGATGCGGCGTAGGCGGCGATTTCCTGCGCGGTGAGCCGGCGGAAGCGGACGATGCTG
>CAYRCH010000067.1:0-7837 GCA_964422665.1 uncultured Sphingomonadaceae bacterium
GCTGCTCGGCGATCCGCTGCTGGCGGAATTCGTCGAGACCGCAATTGCCGAGAACCTCGATCTTGCCCAGAGCGCCGCGAGGCTTGATCAGGCCCGCACCCAGCTGAGATCCGCGCGAGCGGGGTACTTTCCGCAAATCAACGCCAGCGGGGGCGTGCAGCGCGACATCGGGGACTTTGCGAGCGACGACTACAATTTCTCGCTCGGTGCGGACGCCAGCTGGGAAGTCGATTTGTTCGGCCGGGTCGGCGGCAATGTGGCCGCCAGCCGGGCCGAGCTCGAGGCTGCCGGCTATTCGCTTGCCGACCTCCAGCGCGTGATCGTGGGGCAGGTCGCGCTGACAACGATCCAGGCCCGCGCCACTGCGCTGCAGCTGGCGATCGCGCGCGAAACGCTCGCTTACCAGGACGAGAACCTGCAGATCGCCCGCTGGCGCAACCAGGCAGGGCTCGTTTCCAGCCTCGACGTCGAGCAGGCGCGCAGCCAGCGCGCGTCGACCGCGGCGACCGTTCCGCAGCTCGAGAGCAATCTCGCTGCAAGCGCCAATGCGATTTCCACGCTGATCGGCGAACCGCCGGGACGCGTGCTCGCCCTGCTCGAAGAGAGCGACTTCGTGCCAGACCCGCCGCAGCTTGCCGGGTTCGAGGCACCCGCCGAAGTGCTGCGCCGCCGGCCGGACGTGCGCGGCGCGGAAGCCCAGCTCGTCGCTGCGTCCGCCCGCGTCGGCGTCGCGCGGGCGCAGCTCCTGCCGCTTGTTCGCCTCACCGGCAATATCGGCACGGGGGCGACCAGTGTCGGGAACTTGTTCGATGTGATCACGGGCGGGCTTTTCGCCAGCATCGGGCAGCTGATCTTCGATGGCGGGCGCACGGCGGCGCAGATCGACAGCGCGGAAGCGGCGGCGGAAGGTGCGCTTGCCTTCTGGCGGCTGCAGATCCTCGGCGCGCTGGAAGAAGTCGAGACGTCCGCAGTGGACCTGCGGGCCGCGCGTGAGCGGGTCGCGATCCAGGGGGAGGCGCGCGATGCGGGAGCCAATGCGGCGCTGCTGGCGCGCAGCCAGTATCAGGCGGGGATCACCGATTTCCGTACCCTGCTGCAGGCCGAGAACCAGCTGCTTTCGGCGCGAAACGCCGAAGTCGGCGCCCAGGCCGAGCGCGCCAGCGCCTTCGTCCGTCTGACCCAGGCACTGGGCGGAGGCTGGTCGCCCGCCGCCTATCCCGAGACATTCGAGCGAGAGACCGAACGATGAACGACACCGAGATCGAGGACCCCCGGACCGTTGACGAGTTTCTCGGCGCAGAGACCAGGCCGCGCTGGCGGCGGTGGATGAAATACTGGCTGCCGGCGCTGATCCTCCTGCTGGTTGTCAGCTATTTCCTCAGCGGGGGCGACGAGGGGCCGCAGTACATCACCGAAGAGGTGGTGGAACGCTCGCTCGACATTGAGGTCACCGCGACCGGCAACCTCCGACCCACCAACCAGGTCGATGTCGGGTCCGAAGTTTCCGGCCGGATCGACCGGGTCAATGTCGACGTCAACGACCGGGTCGCCCGCGGGCAGGTGCTGGCGCAGATCAACACCGACGTGATCGAAGACCAGATCCGCCAAGCGCAGGCCAACCTCAATTCGGCGCGCGCCTCGGTCGCCCAGGCCGGCGCCACGCTCGACGTCGACAGCGCCCAGCTGGCCCGGCTGCAGGAAGTCTTCCGCCTTTCCGACGGCAAGGTGCCCTCGCGCACCGAGCTCGAGGCGGCAGATGCGGCGGTCAAGCGCGGTCGCGCGGCGGTCGCTTCCGCCCGGGCCAGCGTGGCCTCCGCGCAGGCGCAGCTGTCCTCGGCCATGACCAACCGCGAGCGCGCCGTGATCCGCTCGCCCGTCTCGGGCGTCGTGCTCGCGCGCCAGGTCGAGCCGGGCCAGACCGTCGCCGCGAGCTTCAGCACGCCGACACTGTTCGTTATTGCCGAGGATTTGTCGCAGATGCAGCTCAGGGTCTCGATCGACGAGGCCGATGTCGGCCAGGTCGAGGCAGGACAGCGCGCGACCTTCACCGTGGATGCCTATCCTGGCCGCCGGTTCCCCGCGAGCGTCGAACGCATAGCGCTGGCCTCGAACAATACCGCGACCTCGACCCAGCAGCAGCAGGGCCAGCAGGGCAATACGGTCGTTATCTACGAGGCCCGGCTGACGGTCGACAATCCCGACGGACTGCTGCGCCCCGGGATGACCGCCACCGCCAACATCGCCACTGCCAGCACCGGCCGACGCATGCTGGTACCGAACGGCGCACTGCGCTTCGAACCGGACGTCGAGGAAGAGCGCGGCGGCGTAGAGATGGGTGGTGACAACTTCGGCCTCGAACGCGAAGAAATGCGCGCGACGATCGGCCGCGGCAGCCGCCAGACGGTTCACGTGCTCCAGGACGACGGCACGCTCAAGGAAGTCGAGGTCGTCACCGGGCAGAGCGACGGACGCCATACCGTCGTAACCTCGGATGAACTCAAGACCGGCATGAAGGTCGTCACTTCGGTGAGAGCCGCCGGGAAGTGAGCGGCGAGCCGATCATCGAACTCGAAGGGATAACCAAGACCTTCGGCCAGGGCGCGGCGGCGTTCCAGGCACTGAAAGGCGTCGACCTGACGATCGCGCGCGGCGATTTCGTCGCCATCATGGGCGCCTCGGGATCGGGCAAGTCGACCACGATGAACATCCTCGGCTGCCTCGATACGCCGACTTCGGGCGTCTACCGGTTCCTTGGCACCGAAGTGCAGGCGCTCAGCCGCGACCAGCGCTCGCTGCTCCGGCGCAAATATCTCGGTTTCGTCTTCCAGGGCTTCAACCTGCTCTCGCGCACCACCGCGCTGGAGAACGTCGAACTGCCGCTGCTTTATCGCGGCGAGAAGAAGGAAGCGCGGCGCGAGGCCGCCCTGCGCGCGCTCGACAAGGTCGGCCTCGCCCCGTGGGCCAGCCACACACCCGCGGAACTCTCGGGTGGCCAGCAGCAGCGCGTCGCCATCGCCCGTGCATTGGTGACGGATCCCGAAGTCCTGCTGGCCGACGAGCCGACCGGCAACCTCGATTCCGAGCGCTCGCTCGAGATCATGGAATTCCTCGGCGAGCTCAACCGGACCGGCATTACCATCCTGATGGTAACCCACGAGCCCGACATGGCCGAATTCGCCCGCACCATCGTCCACTTCAAGGACGGGCTGGTAGAGAGCGTCGAGCGGGGCCAGGGCCACGGCGCGCCGGCGGGGGTCGCATGATGCTCGGCATGTTCGGCACCACGCTCCTGCTCGCCTTCCGGGAGATCAGGCGCCATATTCTCAGGAGCTTCCTGACCACGCTCGGCATCATCATCGGCGTCGCCGCCGTCATCACCATGGTCACTCTCGGCCGCGGGGTCACCGCCGACATCGAAGAGCAGATCAGTTCTCTCGGATCGAACGTCTTCTTCGTCTTCCCGATCCAGACCGACCGCGGGCAGATCAGGCCGTTCGACGGGCGCGACGTGGACGCGGTGCGCGAGCAGATCGCCGGGGTGAACTTCGTCGCCGGCCAGGTCGAGCGCAACGTCACCGCGATCTATAACGGGCAGGACTGGCGGACCAAGGTTGAGGGCGTTGAGAACGAGTTCCTCGACGCAAGGGGAATCACGCTCGACGAGGGCCGCCGCTTCAACGAGGCCGAGGAGACCTCTGGCGCCAACGTCTGCATAATCGGCCCGACCGTGCGCAAGGAGATGTTCCTCGCCAGCCAGAATCCGGTCGGCGAACGAATGCGGCTCGACAATGTTTCCTGCCAGGTGATCGGAGTCTTCGCCAGCCGCGGATCGGTGGGGGGCAGCGGGGATGACGATAATGCGGTCTTCATGCCGCTGACCAATGTCCAGCGCCGCTTCACCGGCGACGACAAGATCGGCTTCATGGTGGTGGCCTACGATTCCTCCTATTCGAGCGCCGCGCTGACCCGCTCCATGGTCAATCTCATGCGCGAACGGCGCGTGCTGCTCGAAGGGCAGGCGAACGATTTCGACATCGTCGATACGGCACAGATCAACGAAACAGTGGCCGCGACGGTCGGGACGATGACGGTCATGGTCGCGGCGATCGCGGCGATCAGCCTGATCGTCGGCGGGGTCGGGATCATGAACATCATGCTGGTCTCGGTCACCGAGCGCACGCGCGAGATCGGCATAAGGCTGGCGATAGGCGCACTGGCGCGCGAGGTGCGCATGCAGTTCCTGACCGAGGCGGTGGTGCTGTGCTGCTTCGGCGGGATGGTCGGGATACTGCTCGGCTTCGCGCTGTCGTTCGGCCTGTCGAGCGCCCTCGGGCTGCCTTACATCTTCGACCCGTTCATCAACGTGCTGAGTTTCGCGATCTCGGCGCTGATCGGGATCGTCTTCGGCTATTTCCCCGCGAGACGCGCATCGCAGCTGGATCCGATCGAAGCCTTGCGTCACGAATAGGCGTTAGCCTCTGCGGCATTCACCGCGATTGCTTTGCCTTGGCCAGGATGCGCTCCTGGTCGGCCATGATGCCTTCGTCGTTTGGAGAAAGCCGCGCCGCCGCGGCGATGGATCGCGCGCGCCTCCCGCGATCCCCACGCCGATCGGGCCTGAGCGACCGGTGAAGCTATCTGTTTGACGCGGCCCGGATCGCGGCCATTCCTGTCCAGCCTACAGTCCTGCCGCCTGACGCGCCCAGTTGACGATCGCGCTGGTGGGCATGGCCCCGGGCTGGCGGGCAATTTCCCTGCCCTTCGAAAGGAGGATCAGCGTCGGGATCGACCGGATGCCGAAGCGCCCGGCGATCGCCTGCTCAGCTTCCGAGTCGAGCTTGCCGAGGCGAATTTGCGGTTCCAGCTGCGCGGCGGCGGCTTCGAAGGCCGGCGCCATCTGCCGGCACGGCCCGCACCAGGCAGCCCAGAAATCGACCAGCAGGGGAACGTCGCTTTTCGCGGCATGGGCATCGAAATTGGCGGCGGTCAGGGGCACGGGATGCCCCGTGAACAGCGGCGAGCGGCACTTGCCGCATTTCCCCCCGGCTGCGAGCTTCCCGCGCGGTACGCGGTTCATTGCGGCGCAGACAGGACACGCGACAAGAAGCGATCCGGCGTTCATCGAGCTTCGTTCATTCGCATTCCCGCGCGTCGCATAGCTCGCACAGGGAATGAATGATGCCGCGCACGATGGGGTCCTTGAGGCTATAATAGCGCGTCTGCGCTTCGCCGCGGATCTGCACCGCGCCTTCTTCGCGCAGCATGGCGAGATGCTGCGATACGGCGGACTGCGACAGGCCGGTCAGCTCGACCAGTTCGGTCACCGAAGCTTCCCCCTCGTCGAGGCGGCACAGCATCAGCAGGCGTTCGGGATGGCTCATCATCTTGAGCCGGCCGGCCATCGCGCTGGCATTGGCCTTGAGTTCGGAAAGGTCGGTGGGTTTCATTCGGCATCTTCTTCGGCCAGCGGACGTCCGTCGTCGCGCAGCATGATATAAATTGCGGGAATAACCAGGACGGTCAGGAGGGTCGAGGAGGCAAGCCCGAAAAGCAGGGAAATGGCAAGCCCCTGGAAGATCGGGTCGGTCAGGATCACCGCCGCGCCGATCATCGCCGCGGCGGCAGTGAGGACGATTGGCTTGAACCGGATCATTCCCGCCTCGATCAGGGTTTCGCGCAGGCTCTTTTCCGCCGACGCCGTGTGGCGGATGAAATCGACCAGCAGGATCGAGTTTCGCACGATGATCCCGGCCAAAGCGATGAAGCCGATCATGCTGGTGGCAGTAAAGGGCGCCTGGAACAGCATGTGCCCGATCACGATGCCGACCAGCGTCAGCGGGATGGGTGTGAGGATCACCAGCGGCAATTTGAAGCTGCGGAACTGGCCGACCACCAGCACATAGATGCCGAGCAGCGCGACCATGAAGGCGCCGCCCATGTCGCGGAAGGTCACCCAGGTGATTTCCCATTCCCCGTCCCACAGGAGCGACGGGCGGCTTTCATCGTTCGGCTGGCCGTGGAGGATCACTTCGGGCTTTTCGAGACCAGCCCCGTCCCAGTCAAAGCCGTCGATCGCATCGCCGACCGCGAGCATGCCGTAGATCGGCGCTTCGTAGCGGCCCGCCAGTTCGGCAGTGACCATGGCTGCACCGCGCCCGTCGCGGCGGAATATCGCCGGGCTGCCGGGCTCCATCTTCGCCGTCACCAGTTCGCCCAATTGGATGAGCTGGCCCGAGGGCGCCACGGCGACCGGCGTAGCGGCGAGCGATGCCGACCAGCTGCGCTGCGACTGGTCAAGCGCGATCTCGATCGGCAGCGGGTCGCGCTCACTGCCCCGCGGGGCGTAGCCGACCGTCTGCCCGCCTAGGAGCGCGCCGATGGAGTCGAACAGCTGCCTTTCGGACAGGCCGTAATGGTCGAGCTTCGCCCGGTCGGGTATCAGCTTCAGCGTCGGACGCGGCCGGCCGTAGCTGTTATCGACATCTACGATGTAGGGGACCGAGCGGAACAGCTCTTCCACCTGCGCTGCGGTGGCGCGCCGCGTCTCTTCGTCCGGCCCGTAAATCTCGGCCAGCAAGGTCGCCAAAACCGGTGGACCCGGAGGCGTTTCCACCACTTTCAGCGATCCGCCTTCGGGCAGCGGGACGGAGGCCAGCTTCTCGCGCAGGTCCACCGCGATCTCATGGCTCGAGCGAGAGCGGTCGCCCTTGGGGAGCAGCGTGACCATCAGGTCGCCCATCTCGGGCTGGTTCCTGAGGAAATAATGCCGCACGAGGCCGTTGAAATTGAACGGCGCGGAAGTGCCCGCATAGGCTTCCATCGAGACGACTTCGGGCACTGTGCGCGCCACCGCTGCTGCCTGTTCGAGCACACCGGAGGTTTCTTCGAGGCTGGTGCCTTCCGGCAGGTCCGCCACCAGTTGCACTTCGCTCTTATTGTCGAAAGGCAGCAGCTTCACCGTCACCGCCTTGAAGTAGAACATCGAGCAGGCCAGCAAGGTGGCGATGCCGACTGCGATGAGAAAGGTTCTGGCGCTTCGCGGCGTGGCGATCACCTTGGAGGCATAGCGTTTGTAGAGCGTCCCAAGCTTGCCGCCATGCTCGTCTTCGTGCCCATCAGCCAAAGCCTTCCTTGCGAAGCGGATCATCAGCCAGGGCGCGATGATCACGGCGACGAAGAAGGAGAAGATCATCGCGGCCGACGCGTTAATGGGGATCGGAGCCATGTACGGCCCCATCAGCCCGGATACGAAGAGCATCGGCAGCAGCGCGGCTACGACGGTAAGGGTGGCGATGATCGTCGGGTTGCCGACTTCGGCAACCGCCTCCACCGCGGCGTCGATCCGTGGCCGGTCATCATCCATCGCCCAGTGGCGGGCGATGTTCTCGATGATGACGATCGCGTCGTCGACGAGGATACCGATCGAGAAGATCAGCGCGAACAGGCTGACGCGGTTGATGGTGAAGCCCATCACGTTCGATGCGAACATGGTCAGCATGATGGTGGTCGGGATGACGATCGCGGTCACGCCGGCCTCGCGCCAGCCGATGGAAAAGCCGATCAGCACGACGATCGAGACGGTGGCCAGCGCCAGGTGAAAGATCAGCTCGTTGGCTTTTTCGTTCGCGGTTTCGCCGTAATTGCGGGTGACCGAGACTTCCACGCCTTCCGGGACCAGCCGTCCTTCCAGCGCCTCGACCCGCTCCACGATATGTTCGGATACGGTAACGGCATTGGCACCGGCGCGCTTGGCGATAGCGAGGCTGACTGCCGGGGTCATGTGCCAGGCGCCGTTCTCGCCCTTGGCCCAGCGCCACGAACGTGCCTGGTCCTGCGT
>CAYRCH010000067.1:7937-12631 GCA_964422665.1 uncultured Sphingomonadaceae bacterium
CCGGCTTCGGCGTCAGTGTCAGCACGACGATCGGCACGTCGTTGATCCCGCGCACCGTCACCTGCGGCGGCGGGATGCCGACCGGGATGCGGTGGATATTGGCATCGATCTTCTCGTTGATGCGGATCGCCGCATCCTCGGGGTTCGATCCCACGAGAAAGCGCGCGGTCACCATCACCCCATTGTCCTGCGCCTGCGTATAGACGTGCTCGACCCCGTCCACGCTCTTGACGATCGTCTCCAGCGGCTTGGCCACCAGCTCGACCGCTTCGGGGGCGGGGAGGCCGGGGGCCTGGATCATGATGTCGACCATCGGCACCTTGATCTGCGGCTCTTCCTCGCGCGGGATGCTGATCGTCGCAATCAGCCCGACGAGGATCGCCGCCATCAGGAACAGGGGCGTGAGCGGCGACTGGATGGTCGCCCTGGTCAGCTTGCCGGAAATGCCGAGATTCATTGCGCCGCGGCCTGGGCGCCGGGGCCGATCAGCGTGTCCGAGGCCTTGACGCCCGAGAGGATCTCGACCCTGCCATCCTCACCTGTGGCGGCGGTCTGGACGGGCACCTGCGCTGCGCCGCCATCCTTGCCGAGCACGGTGACGTAATCGATGCCGTAGCGCGTGGTCACATAGCTTCGGCGGACCAGAAGCGCCTTGCGCGCGCCCGTTTCGACGCGTGCCGCCACGCGGCGGCCGATCAGCGTGCTGTCGATGCCGGGCATGTCGGCATCGGCGCGCACCTGCCCGGCGGTCACCGCTGGATAGAGCCTGATCACGCGGCCGGTAAGGGGGGCGTCGCCGACACCTTCGGCCATTACGCGCGAGCCGGGATGGACCTTGCCGGCAAGGGACTCCGGCATTTCCAGCCTCAGAATCGTCGGGCCCGCCGTGATCTCGGCGATCGGCATGCCCGGTGCGACCGGGGCGCCGGCGGGCACGTCGGCGCGCAATACGCGGCCGCTCGCGGGCGCGACCAGCGCGCCCTGGCCGGAGACGGCCGCCGCTGCGTTATACTGCGCCCGCGCGGCGGATGCCGCCGCCTGCGCCTGTTCGAGCCGCGCATCGGCATAGACGCCATTCTCGTGGAGGAACCTGATCCGCGCGAGCTCGGCCTCGGCCTGCACTGCCTGCGCGCGGTAGGCTTCCGCCTGGAAGCCGAGCTGGTTGTCGACGATCCGTCCAATCACCTGGCCTTTGCGGACCATGTCGCCTTCGCGCACGCTGAGCGAGGTCAGGATGCCGGGAATCCGCGCGAGAACCTGCGCCTGGTCCACCGTGGCGATTTCGGCGCTGACATCCTGCCAGTCCACCGTTTCGCTTTCGGCCAGCACCAGCCGCTGGCCGGCGGGAGCTTCGGAGGTTGCGGCTTCATCCGCTTCGCTGCCGCAGGCGGCCAGCGGCAGCGCCAGCGCAGCGATGAGAAGAACGGTTTTGCGCATCCCCCTTGCTCCTTCCAGTCAGCCTTCGATGGGCAGTCCGGCCTCTTGCCAGGCGCCGAAGCCGCCGGCGAGATGCGTGTCGACCGTCGCCTGCGCGGCGGCGCATTTGTCGAGCGCCATGCCCGAACGTTTCCCGCCGACGCAGTTGAGCACCAGCACCTTGCCTTCCGCCTCTGGCAATTGAGACGGGCGAAAATCCGACAGCGGCACATTCACCGCGCCGGGAATGTGCCCCGCGGCGAATTCGTCCGGCTCGCGCACATCGACCACCATTGCTTCTCCGGCCTCCAGCATCTGAGCCAGATCCTGTGCCGACACTTCCCGGTGCCGTCCTTGATTGAAACCAAAGACCATTGTTCGAACTCCTCGTAGCCTTTGCAGGCGTCGCGTTAAATCAGACCTTGCTTATATTGACTAAAGCTTATATAAGTCAAGCTCCATGTAGCGGGAAGCGCCGAACGCCGCGGCTTCACGAGGCCGCCCGGAAGCGAGGAGAGAGATCATGTCATTGCCCAAAATCGTCATTCTCGGGGCCGGGCTGGGCGGCACGATCGCCGCCTACGAGATACGCGAGGCCGCGAAGGGCAAGGCCGAAGTCATGGTCGTGAACGACTCGGACGATTACTGGTTCATCCCGAGCAATCCCTGGGTCGCGGTCCGCTGGCGCGAGCCCGACGCGATCAAGGTGCACCTGCCGCCGGTGATGGCGAAAAAGGGTATCGGCTTCACTTCGGTAGGGGCGAAGAAGGTCCACCCCGAAAAGAACCAGGTCGAGCTCAATGACGGCACTTCGGTCGATTACGATTATCTCGTGATCGCCACCGGGCCGGACCTCGCCTTCGACGAGATCGAGGGGCTGGGCCCGCAGGGCTTCACGGTGTCCGTGTGCAAGACGGATCACGCCGCCGAAGCGGCCGATGCCTTCGAGAAGCTGGCCGCCAATCCCGGCCCGGTGGTGATCGGCGCGGTGCAGGGTGCGTCCTGCTATGGCCCGGCCTATGAGTTCGCGATGATCGTCGAGACCGAACTGCGCCGCCGCAAGGTCCGCGACCGGGTCCCGATGACCTTCGTCACTGCCGAGCCCTATATCGGCCATCTCGGGCTTGACGGGGTGGGCGACACCAAGGGCCTGCTCGAAAGCGAGATGCGGGGTCGCCACATCAAGTGGATCACCAATGCCAAGGTGAGCAGGGTCGATGACGGCCTGATGCATGTCGAGGAAGTGGGTGAAGACGGCTTCACCAAGGCCACCCACGAACTGCCCTTCGCCTTCTCGATGATGCTGCCCGCCTTCCGCGGCGTGCCCGCGGTGATGGGCGTCGAAGGCCTCACCAATCCGCGCGGCTTCATCATTGCCGACAAGCACCAGCGCAACCCGACCTTCAAGAACGTCTATTCGCTCGGCGTCTGCGTGGCGATCCCGCCCGTCGGCCCGACTCCCGTGCCGGTGGGCGTGCCCAAGACCGGCTTCATGATCGAGAGCATGGTCACCGCGATCGCCGAGAATTTGAAGCTCGAGCTCGCCGGCAAGGAACCGGCCGAGGAAGCCACCTGGAACGCCGTCTGCCTGGCGGACTTCGGCGACAGCGGCGTCGCCTTCGTCGCCCAGCCGCAGATCCCGCCGCGCAACCTCAACTGGTCGTCGGAAGGCAAGTGGGTCCACCTCGCCAAGATCGGCTTCGAGAAATACTTCCTCCGCAAGATCCGCCGCGGCACCAGCGAGCCCTTCTACGAAAAGCTCGCCATGCACGCGCTCGGCCTCCGCAAGCTTCGCTTCAAGTAACAGGAGACGTGCAATGACGCTCGATACCGCCGTATTCCGCTTCGCCGGGCTGGTCGTGCTGGGGAGCCTCGCGCTCGCCACCTGGGTCCACCCCGCGTGGCTCTGGCTGACCGCATTCGCCGGCTTCAACATGTTGCAGGCCAGCTTCACCGGCTTCTGCCCGGCGGCGTGGGTCTTCAGGAAACTGGGCGTGAAGCCCGGGGCTTCCTTCGTCTGAAAACCAGCCGATGCGCCGCCCGCTCCTGCTTGCCGCTTTGCTTTCCTGCGCCGCGTTTCCCTCCCCTGGACAGGCGCAGGACCTCGCCGCCGCCATCTCCGACGCCCTCGCCAACGCCCCGGCCATTGCCGAGGCGGAGGCCGGGGAGGCGGCGGCGGGGGCCGATCTCGACCGGGCGCGGGCGGAGCGCAATCCGCTGCTCAATCTCGAAGGTTCGGCCGGGATCGGGCGGATCGACAATGGCGGCTTCTTCGGCATCACCGCCGACGATGTGAACCCGCTGGCGCTGCAGGCCCTTGCCGAAGTGCCGCTGTTCACCGGCGGGCGCATTTCCTCCGCCATCGACCGGGCCAGCGGCGGCGCGGAATCCGCCCGGCTGCAGGTCGAGCAGGCACGGCTCGAGACCACCGTGATGGCGGTCGGCGCCTATGCCGAAGTGCTGACCGCGCGCCGGCTGGAGACCCGTTTCGAGACCCTCAGGATGCAGCTCTGCGAAGTCGAGCGGCAGGCGGGCCTCCGCTTCCGGGCGGGCGAGATCGCCAGTTCCGAAGTGGCCCAGGCCCGCGCCCGCTGCGCCGAAGCCGACGCCGGCCTCGCCCAGGCGACCGGCCGCGTGCAGTCGGCGGAGGCCGCGTTCGAGCGGCTGACCGGCAAGGCGCCCGGCAATCTCGCGCCGCTCCCGCCGCTGCCCGATGTGCCCGCCTCGCTCGACGAGGCGATGGACCGCGCCCGCATGGCCAATCCCGCGCTGCTGCAGGCCGGGCAGGGCGTCCGCATGGCAGAGGCCGCCACCCGCGCCGCGCGGGCCGAAGGCATGCCCACCGTCGGCGCCTTTGCCGAGGCGGCGCATGTGCGCGACCAGTTCTTCCCCGACTACAAATCCGATTCCGTGACCGTCGGCATTCGCGGCCGCTGGACCCTGTTCGCCGGCGGGCGGGTGGCCGCGCAGGTGCGCGCCGCCGATGCCGAACTGACCGGCGCCCATGCGCGCGAGCGGCAGGTCCGCCTCGCGCTCGACGGCATGGTGATCGACGCCTGGGTCGGCCTCGAAACCGCCAGCCGCATGGTCGAGGCGACGCGCCTGCGCAGCGAAGCGGCGGCCGAGGCCCTGCGCGGCACAAGGCTGGAAGCGCAGGTCGGCGCCGTGCCCACCCTCACCGTGCTCGATGCCGAGCGCGAGGCCGTTGAAGCCGAAGCCGCGCTGATCGAAGCGGAAGGCATGCGCCAGGTCGCGGCCTGGCGGCTGAAGGCGCTGAC
>CAYRCH010000068.1:0-3506 GCA_964422665.1 uncultured Sphingomonadaceae bacterium
CGCCCTTGCCGGATTGCGAATTGACCCGGATGACCGCCTCGTAATTGCGGCCGAGATCGGCCGGATCGATCGGCAGGTAGGGCACGCGCCACAATTGGTCGTTGCGCTGTTCCTGTGCCTCGAAGCCCTTCTTGATCGCGTCCTGGTGACTGCCGGAGAAGGCCGTGAATACCAGTTCGCCGCCATAGGGATGGCGCTGGTGCACCGGGATCTGGTTGCAATACTCAACCGTCTCGATCACCCGGTCGATATCGGAGAAGTCCAGCCCAGGTTCAATGCCTTGTGTGTACATGTTGAGAGCAACTGTCACGAGGCAGCAATTGCCCGTCCGTTCCCCATTGCCGAACAGGCAGCCCTCGATCCGATCGGCACCGGCCATCAGGCCCAGTTCGGCAGCAGCGACGCCCGTGCCGCGGTCATTATGCGTGTGCAGGCTGATCACTGCGCTGTCGCGACCCGGCAGGTTGCGGCAGAAATATTCGATCTGGTCCGCATAGATGTTGGGCGTCGCCGCCTCGACGGTGGCGGGCAGGTTCAGGATGATGGGCTTGTCGGGGGTGGGCTGGATGACGTCCATGACCGCGCTGCACACCTCGATCGAGAAATTGAGTTCAGCGGTGGAGAACGTCTCGGGCGAATATTCGAAGCTCCAGTCCGTATCCGGGCGACGCTCGGCCTCTTCGCGCAGGATTTTCGCGCCTTTGACCGCAACCTCGCGCACTTCATCGCGGCTCATACGGAACACGATGTCCCGCCAGGCAGGGCTGACCGCGTTGTACAGATGTACGATCGCCTGCTTCGCGCCTTCCAAGCTTTCGAAGCTGGTGCGGATCAGGTCTTCGCGCGACTGGGTGAGTACCTGGACGGTGACGTCTTCGGGGATCCGGCCGCTCTGGACAAGGCTACGGATGAAATCGAACTCGGTCTTTCCGGCTGCGGGAAAGCCGATCTCGATTTCCTTGAAGCCGACTTCCACCAGGAGGTCGAAAAAGCGGTTCTTCTTCACCGCGTCCATCGGATCGATGATCGATTGATTGCCGTCCCGAAGATCGGTCGACAGCCAGCGCGGCGGCGCGTCGATGACACGCGACGGCCATTGCCTGTCCGGCAACTGGATTTGCGGAAAGGGTCGGTATTTGACCCCGGGTGAGCTCAACATCGGCATTTCGCTGTTCGCCTTATCGTATGGCGCACGCCCTGCAAGAGGCGGGGCGCCGGTTCCTTCAGAGGTCTGGAGAAAAGCCCTTAGGCGGGGCGCCGTGCGCCGAGGGCGCACAGGCAGGTGACGCGCCTAAGGGCGCGTAAGTCGAAGCAGCGAAAGGAGCTCGCGAGCGTTCATTGCAGCAGCAATATAGGCGCTGGGTTAATATTGTCCAGCTACCGGAGCAGGGGCAGCGAGAAAACCGGCTCGCTGCCCCTGAGACCGGTTCCTACTTTTCGAAAGCCGCCACAATGTCGAGATCGACGGTGTCGGTCACGAATTGCGGGCCGAAATTGACGTTGAAGTCGGTCCGCGTGATCCGGGCGCGGCCGGAAAATCCTACAGTCTGCTTCTGGTTGAAGGGGTTTGCCCCGGCGCCGGTGAACTCGGCCGCAATGGTGACAGGCTTGGTCACGCCGTTGAGTGTGAAGTCCCCGACGATGTCGGCCGTCGTGTCACCAGTCTTGGTGACGCTGGTCGAGACGAAAGTAGCGTCCGCCGGATTTGATCCGAAAAAGTCCGGCGCCGCCCCGTTCTGGCCGTCACGCAGCAGGTGATCGGTCAAACCCGCGCTGGCGGTTACAACCTTGCTGACCGGGATCGTCACCGAAACCTTGGCAGCTTCGATATTGGCGGGATCGATTTCGAGCGTTCCGGTTACATCGCCAAAAATGCCGAAATAGTCGCTGAAGCCGAAGTGGTTGACGCGCCAGCCGACCAGAGTGTGGCCGGGATCGGCCGTATAGGTGCCGGCCGTGACCTGGGAGACGTCGGCCGTGCCCGGCCCGCCCAGCGTACCGTTTTGCGCATGGAGAGCGCCGATGGAGAGCGCAGCAGCGCCAAGGGCACCCGCGATAAGACCCGATTTCAACTTGTGCATGAACTATCTCCCTGGAGGACAACACGGGACAATCTGGCGCGCCGAGTTAACAATGTCCACCGTGAACCGGCGCCGGAATCGGAAATCCGGCTCTTGAAATTCCGCTCGTGGGTCACGATCATGGCGGTAGCGGGCCGGGCCCCTCTGGCGCCGCGCATGATTATGCGCGCGCGATGTCGGACCGCATCGGATGAATCCGGTGCTGGTTCGATTTGCGGCCATTTCCTGAAGCTCATCCGATCAAGTGCAACGCACCAAGGAGGATGATCTTCATGACGCCGTTTCTGTTTTCCCTGATGCTTCTGCGGCAGCGCATCGATGAACGAATTTCGTTTGAGATCCGCAAGGCCCGTCCCGACGCCAGGAAGGTTGGCCTGCTTCGCGGCCGAAAAAAGATGCTCATTCGGCGCCTTCGCAAGGCGCTGGACCGCGAATTGCTGGCGGCGACGTAAACGATGGAATGGCTGGAGATCCATTGGCTGGGGAAGCCGGTCTGGATGTGGCTGTCCTTCCTCGGCATCGTAATTGCCCTTCTCGCGCTCGATCTCGGCGTATTGCACCGCAAGCAGCGGGAGATCGGCGTGCGGGAAAGCCTCGCCATGTCCGCCTTCTACATTGCGCTGGGCCTGGGCTTTGGTGCGTGGGTCTGGTGGCAGATGGGGGCCGCGGCCGGGATGAACTACGTCACCGGTTTCGTTATCGAGAAGAGCCTGGCGATGGACAACGTGTTCGTCATCGCCATGATTTTCGCCTATTTCGGCATTCCGCGCCTGTACCAGCACCGGGTGCTGTTCTGGGGCATTCTCGGGGTGATCGTGCTGCGTGCGATCATGATCGGCTTCGGCGCTGCGGCTGTCCAGCAGTGGGGCTGGGTGCTCTATGTTTTCGCCGCATTCCTGATCTTCACCGGCATCAAGATGTGGCTCACGGCCGAGCAGGAGTATGATGTGGGCAAATCCCCGCTGCTCTTGTGGGTGCGCCGGCGCTTCCGGGTGACGGACGATCTGCATGGTTCGAAATTCTGGGTTCGGCTGCCCGATCCGGTCACCGGTCGGACAGCGTGGTTCATGACACCGCTGTTCCTTGCCTTGCTGATGGTCGAGTTCGTCGATGTCGTGTTCGCGGTCGATTCCGTGCCGGCAATCTTTGCCATCACCACCGACCCGTTCATCGTCTACACTTCGAACATCTTCGCCATTCTCGGCCTGCGCGCGCTCTATTTCGCGCTCGCGGCGATGGTGGCGCGTTTCCACTACCTCAAATATGCGCTGAGCCTGCTGCTGGTGTTCATCGGCGGCAAGATCTTCGTGGCCGATGCGCTGGGGCTGGCGAAAATCCCGCCACCCGTTTCCCTGGGCGTGACCTTTGCGATCCTGGCAGGCGGCGTCGCGTGGTCGCTATGGAAGACGCGGGGCGGGGCGCTGC
>CAYRCH010000068.1:3606-12545 GCA_964422665.1 uncultured Sphingomonadaceae bacterium
TGGTAATCGCCATATTCCGCGGTGTTCGAGATCGAGTAGCGCATGTTGGCGATGCCGCCTTCATAGAGCAGGTCGACGATCAGCTTGGTTTCGTGGAGGCACTCGAAATAGGCCATCTCCGGTGCGTAACCCGCTTCCACCAGCGTTTCGAACCCGGCCATGATCAGGTGAGTGATCCCGCCGCAAAGGACGGCCTGCTCGCCGAACAGGTCGGTTTCGCATTCTTCCTTGAAATTGGTCTCGATGATGCCGGAGCGGCCCCCGCCAACGCCTGATGCATAGGCGAGGGCGACATCATGGGCATTGCCGGTCACGTCCTGGTGAATGGCGATGAGGCAGGGGACACCGCCGCCCTTGAGATATTCGCCGCGCACAGTGTGGCCCGGGCCTTTCGGCGCGATCATGATCACGTCGATATCGTCGGACGGATCGATCAGCCCGAAATGGATATTGAGACCGTGGGCGAAGGCGAGCGCGGCGCCCTTCTTCATGTTGCCCTTCAGGTCGTTCGCCCAGATGGCGGCCTGGTGCTCATCGGGCGCGAGGATCATCAGTATGTCGGCCCAGGCGGCAGCATCGGCGTTGGCGAGCACTTTGAACCCGGCGCCTTCGGCCTTCTTCGCGCTGGCGGAGCCGGGCCGCAACGCGATCGCGACTTCCTTCACCCCGCTGTCGCGCAAATTCTGCGCATGGGCGTGCCCTTGGCTGCCATAGCCGAGTACGGCGATCTTCTTGTCCGTGATCAGATTGAGGTCGCAATCGGCGTCGTAATAGACTTTCATTTTCTTATTCCCGTCAATTCGTCAGCCCTGCCAAGGCAGGGAGGTTCAGATAGGTTTGCGCCCAGGCGCGAGGTCGGATGGGCTCCTGCCTCCGCAGGAGCGGCGAGGCAAGCTTTATGCTCCTTCGGCGCCTCGCATCATCCCGACCACGCCGGTCCGGCCCACTTCGACCAGCCCGAGTTCGCGCATCAGGGTGATGAAACTGTCCACTTTGTCGGGCGCGCCGGTCAGCTCGAAAATGAAGCTCGAAGTGGTGGTATCGACCACCTTGGCACGAAAGACATCGGCGAGGCGAAGGGCCTCTACGCGATTCTCGCCTTTGCCCGAAACCTTGACCAGCGCCAGCTCGCGTTCGACATGCGGGCCTGCCTGGGTCAGATCGACGACGCGGTGCACCGGCACCAGCCGTTCGAGCTGGGCCTCGATCTGGTCGATCACTTGCGGCGGGCCGTTGGTGACGATGGTGATCCGGCTCACAGCGTGGTTTTCGCTGATGTCGGCCACGGTCAGGCTGTCGATGTTGTAGCCACGCGCGGTGAACAGCCCGGCAATCTTCGCAAGGATGCCCGCCTCGTTGTCGACGGTGATGGCAAGAACATGCCGCTCCGTATCACGGTGCTCGATCTTCATCACACCAGTGCCTTCGCTTCATCGTCCATGGTGCCGGCCACCATATCGCCATAGAGCAGCATTTCGGTATGGGCCGCGCCGCTCGGGATCATCGGGAAGCAGTTCGCCTCTTTGGATACCTGGCAATCGACCATCACCGGCCCGTCATGCTCAATCATCGCACGGATCCCGTCGTCGAGCTGGCTCTCATTTTCTATTCTGATGCCTTTCCAGCCATAGCTTTCGGCAAGTCGCACGAAGTCGGGCAGGCTGTCCGAATAGGAATTCGAGTAGCGACTTTCATATGTCAGTTCCTGCCACTGGCGGACCATTCCCATATATTCATTGTTGAGAATGAACACCTTGACCGGCAGACGGAACTGGCTGGCAGTGCCCAGTTCCTGGATGTTCATCTGGATCGACGCCTCACCGGCAATGTCGATCACCAGACTATCCGGATTGCCCAGTTGCGCGCCGATCGCCGCAGGCAAGCCATAACCCATCGTGCCGAGGCCACCGCTGGTGAGCCACTTGTTCGGATCGAAGAAACCGAAATACTGTGCCGCCCACATCTGGTGCTGGCCGACTTCGGTGGTGATGATCGGATTTCTGGCGCGAGTCAGCTCGAACAGCCGCTGCACCGCATGCTGCGGCATGATCGCCTGCGAGCTGGCCGGATAGGCCAGGCTCTCCCTCGCGCGCCACCCTGCGATGCGGGCTTTCCATTCGTCGTGCGGGAGTGGCTTGCGCTCTCCCCAGGCCTTGATCAGCTGTTCGAGTACTGTCGCGCAGTCGCCGACTATCCCGAGGTCGACCGGCACCACCTTGTTGATCGAGGCGCGGTCGATGTCGATGTGGATCTTCTTGGAATCGGGCGAGAACGCGTCGAGGCGTCCCGTCACGCGGTCGTCGAAGCGGGCCCCGATGCAGACCATGACGTCGCACTGGTTCATCGCCATATTGGCTTCATAGGTTCCGTGCATGCCGAGCATGCCCAGCCAGTCTTCGTGGTCGGCCGGAAAGGCGCCAAGTCCCATCAGGGTGGACGTGAGCGGCGCGCCAGTCAGCTTCTGGAACTCGCGCAGGAACTCGCTTGCGCGCGGCCCCGCATTGATGATGCCGCCGCCAGTATAGAAAACCGGAGCCTTCGCCGCAGCGATCATGTCGATCGCCGCGCCGATCTCTTCCGCAGATGCGGCGGTGCGGGGCAGGTAGCGCCGCGGACGCTGCGGCGCTGTGTCGCTTAATTCCGCAGTGGCGACCTGGACATTCTTGGGAATGTCGACAACGACCGGGCCGGGCCGGCCGCTGGTTGCTATCTCGAACGCCTCGTCGATCGTGGCGGCGAGCTCCGACGGGTCTTTCACCAGATAGTTGTGCTTGGTGCAGTGTCGGGTGAGACCGATCGTATCCGCCTCCTGGAAGGCGTCGGTGCCGATAAGATTCGTGGCAACCTGGCCGGTAATCACCACCAGCGGGATTGAATCCATGAAGGCATCGGCGATACCAGTGATCGCATTGGTCGCTCCGGGACCCGAAGTGACCAGCACGACGCCGGGCTTTCCGGTGGAGCGAGCGTAACCTTCCGCCGCATGAGCCGCGCCAGCCTCGTGCCGCACCAAAATGTGGCGAATCCGGTTGTCCGAAAACAGTTCGTCGTAAATCGGCAATACGGCGCCGCCAGGGTATCCGAAAACGAATTCCACACCCTGGCGAACCAGGCATTCCACCAATATCGCAGCGCCGCTGCGTTCGTTACTCATGACACCGTCCAATTCTGCGCCTGCCGGGCAGGCGTGGTCTTCAAAAAACGGACCCGGCACGATTGCTCGTACCGGGCCGTTCCCTCTCCGATTCGCTGTCGGGCCGTAAGGCCAACTTGCGGGCTTGCTATTAGACAGTTTATGTCATGTCAACCCAAAAATGCGAAATAAAGTTTCAAACTCGTCGACTGGATCGTAATTCGATTGTGCGAGCCTTTTCCAATGTACCGGAGGCTGTCGCCGGAACCAGGTGTATTGACGTTTCGCATAGTTGCGCGTCGCCTGCTGGCCGCGATCGATTGCCTCTTCGCGCGACATTTCGCCACGCAGCATTGCGGCAATCTCAGGAACGCCGATGGCTCGCATGACGGGCAGACCAGGGGCCAGTCGTCGGGCAAGAAGATGTTTCACTTCGTCGATCGCTCCCTGCTCCATCATTGCAGTGAAACGGCGATCGCAGCGTTGGTATAGCCACTCGCGATCCGGCAACAGGACCAGCGGATGCAGGCCTACCTCGGCCGCGATCCCGCCTTCGCGCTGCTCCTGCCAATAGGCCATTGAGCGGCCGGTCGAACGCTTCACTTCCAACGCGCGCGCTATCCGGGCCGCATCGCTGGCGTGCAGCTGGCCGGCGCGGATCGGATCCTCCCGTTCCAGCGCCGCCCGCGCTTCCATCACCGACAGCGCGCGAACGGCTTTGCGTATTTCGGGATCGATTTGTGGGATCGGGGCGATCCCGTCCAGCAAGGTCCGGATGTAGAGCCCCGTTCCCCCGACGAGGATTGGTACCGCGTCGCGGGCATGCGCTTCGGCGATTTCCGACTTTGCCGCCTCTGCCCAGTCCGCAGCGGAGCAAGCATGCGCTCCGTCCCAGGTCCCGAACAGACGGTGCTCTATGCCTGCCATCTCCTCGGCCGTCGGCCGGGCGCTGAGGATCGCCAGGTCGGCATAGACCTGCGCGCTGTCGGCATTGATCACCACCGCATTCTGGCCGCGGCTCTCCAGTGCGAGAGCCAGTCGCACGGCGAGATCGCTCTTGCCGCTGGCAGTTGGCCCTGCAATGAGCGCGACCGATTTCTTCTCAGGAGACGCAGACTTGCTCATCGCGCGGTTGATAGCAGACCCCGGCACGCTGGAAACACGCCTCGATCAGGCGACCGTTGCAATCGAAGGCGCAGGGATGCGGCTGGCGGGGGCGCAGATGCTGGTCGCCGACGAAGATGTACTCGAGTTGATGCTGCCTGAAGGAGGTAAGGCAGAGCTGCTCTCCATCCTTGACCACCATTTTGCACCGTCAGATGTGCTGGTGACGGAACAGGAGTTCCGGATTCCCGACGTCTTCGTGTCCGACATGGATTCCACCATGATCGGCCAGGAATGCATCGATGAGTTGGCCGACTTTGCGGGCATCAAGCACCAGATAGCCGCAATCACCGAACGAGCCATGCAGGGCGAACTGGATTTCGAAGCCGCACTGCGCGAGCGGGTGATGCTGCTTCGTGACTTGTCGGAACATGCTATCCTCGAATGCCTCAACACGCGGATCGAGCCGATGGCAGGGGCCAAGACGCTCGTGGCGACTCTAAAAAGCAAGGGTTGCAGGACAATACTGGTAACCGGAGGCTTCCATCAATTTGCCGACCCGGTGGCCGAATGGCTCGGTTTCGAGCGCGTCGTGGGCAACAGGCTTGCGATTTCCAACGGCGCGCTGACGGGCGGGCTTGTCGGTCCGATCACTGACAGCAGCGTGAAAAAGGAAGTATTGCTTCAGGAGGTTGGCGAGCTCGGGTCCGCTGCCACCAGTATGGCGACGGGTGATGGAGCCAATGATATCCCCATGTTGCAGGCGGCGACATACGGCATTGCCTACCGCGCGAAGCCCAAAGCGCGTTCCGCAGCCAACGGCTGGGTCGATCTGGGGGACCTAACCGCCATACTGTCATTGCTTGGAATTTCACGAGACGAATGGATCAATCCTTAATTGCGTTATCGCGGTTACTAATTTTGAATATAGTAATATTTATAAAAACGTTTTATTTATTATAAGGAATATCACCTATTTTGTAAATTTTATATCGAAAACGAGTCACAAGATTGAAATGAATTCCCCTCAGGATCGTGTGTGTTGCAGTACGGGACGCTTATTTAGAAACCTGTTGAGAACTTGTTGACAGAAGTGTACAAGCGTAACTTCCTTATTAACCACGTTTTATTAGTCAAACTTGATTAGGTAGGTTTGATAGGGGGAGCAAGATGATGGCTGTCAGTTCATTGGCAGCGAATAGTGCAGGTGCTGGGGTAGATTCAAAAGACGCAAACTTATCACTCTTTCCGGCCTCCAGTGGCTCGTTGTTCGCCGTGGAATCTCTGTTGAATTGTTTCGCGCGGATCGACGGACGATCTCGATTGATCCTTCAGCGTGACGCCAAATTCGTTGCCGCTTCCAGCGGCGTTGGCGAAATTATCGCGTCAGGAAATTGCCTGGTGTGCGAGCGTGGATACATATCCGCGGCGCGCCGAAGCCATCGCGATGCGTTCCTGCGTTTGCTGGACGTAGATGACGAAGTTCAAACCTGCGCAATCCCGGATCCGGGAACGCAGGGGCATCTACTTCTTCGGGCATCTTCCTATGATGAGACTCATGTCTGCCTTACCTTGCATGGGGCAGCTGACCTGGTCGAAGCCGAGCTTCCCAGTTTGGTGGAAGTATTCGGGCTTACTCCGGCAGAAGCGAGCATCGCCGAGAGTCTGTACCGGGGGCAAACGCCGCATGAGATTGCCGGGGTATATGAGAACTCGGTACATACGATCCGTGCCCATATTCGCCGCTGCTACGAGAAGCTGGGCGTGACGTGCAGGGAGGAGTTTTGGCACAAGCTAAACGCCTATAGACTGGCATAAGCTTGCGCGTGGCGAAAAATAGACAAATTGTATTAGTTGACAGTGACGATCAAAGGTTGCCCTGTGAAAGTATAATTACAGTGGCATAGCCAAATTGGCCTAATGACTACGTGGGATTTTCGTCCAAACGAATCAAGTTAACCTTCCATTAATAATCAGACGAGCGAGTCGGCGTCGCCTTCATTGAGCGGCGCAGCGATCGGACTTGCCGAGGAATTTCTTCGGTGTGCACGATCGTCTCGCGGCGCCGATGGAGGTTGGGATGGTTCGTGCATCGGTCCGGACAGTGGGGGCAGGTATCTGCCCGGCGTTGGCACTCGTACTTGCAACCGGAGTTTCCGCCCAAGAAGTCAAGACCGAACCCCTGCCCGGGGAGATCATCCTGTCGAGGCAGGTCGAGTATCGCGCCATCGGATCGCCGAACGTTCCGGGCGCAATATCGACCGTCGATGTTGGACCGGACGAACTGATCCTGTCCTCGATTGGTGCGGGGCTCAGCCCGATTACCGACGGCGAGGCCGCCGAGATCGCATCGGGCCCTCAGACTGGCGGCATCATCAACCAGACGCTGGCCACGGGGCTGGTGGCTATCGACGACACCCATTCCGCCGGCAGCTTCAGCCCGTCTGAATCTGCCGGGTCATCCATAAGCGGAACGATCAACCAGGCGCTCGGAGCTATTCCCTCGGCAATGAGCGCCCTTCAAGGGGCCCTCGGAGGCGATCAATGAGCGCCCACGTCACTCCCTGGCGCGGACTGGCCTGGCTGGCTGCCGCGGGAGCGCTCATCCCCTGGTCCGCGCAGGTGATTGCGCAGGCCTCCGAGGGTCCTCGGGATCACGTCGTCATTGGCGAGGGCGAAGGCGGCCAGGTTTCCGGCCGGCTCGCGGTAAATCTCGCGGCCGGTGACGGCAATCAGCAGATGGGCGCGGCCAGCGTGGCGATCGGTGAGGCCGCCGCGATTGCCGACAGCGCGCGGCAGTCGATCGTCGGGTCGGATTCGTCCGATCGTGCGACCCGCATCTCGATCGAAGGAGATGCCTTTTCGAACAATTCGGGCCTGATCAGCATCAACGTGACGGCAGGCCTGCAAAATCAATCGGCCAATCTTGCGAGCTTGGCCGTCGGCAATAGCGGGGCACTTTCGGACCAGTTGCTGGCCCAATCGCGTGCTCCCACCAATCCGACCGGGGAATCCGAGGGCGGGGCTGGGGCGTCAAACGATGTCGTCGAGATAAGCGACGATGCGTTCAACGAAAGCAGCGGTCTCATCCAGGTCAACCTGATCGGCGGCGAGAGGAATTCCTCTGCCAACACCTTCTCGCTGAATGTCTCGGCGGGAGGCCAACCCTGAAGCCTAGCAAAGGAGAGTAGCAATGAAGAAAGTACTACTCGCTGCTGTCGCGATTCCGGCGCTCGTCGTCGGCAGTCCGGCACTGGCACAAGGAGACGGCGGCGCTGACGGCGAGAGTTCGCTCGAAGTCGACCTGCGTTTCGCCAACAACATCGACACCAGCATCACGACCGATGTCACCTACAACAAGCATGTCGTCCTGTGGGGCGGCGCGCTGGTAGGCGGTCTCGTGCTCGTCGACAGTTCGGCGGTTGCGGTAACCGACGCCAAGCAACTGCTGAGCGGTGTGGCGGTCAACTATCGCGAAGAGAACGAGCTGAACGGCGAAAACGGCTATGTTGACGCTGTATTCGGTCCGGGCTGGAGCGAATCCGGCAACGACCCCAACGATCAGCTGACCGACGGCGTGTTGGAAGACCAGATCCGGGTGGGTTACTTCGCCCCGGTGATCAACACGGTCGATACTTTCGCGATCGACGGCTCCGGCAACATCGGCGTCAACATGGCGGCGGGCTATTTCAACATGCAGATGAATGCCGCCTCCATTGCCAGTTCGGCCAATGCCGATCCGGAAGCCTATGGCGGGTGGGCCGAAGCTTCGACCACATCCTTGCAGTCGCTGCTGGGGGTTTCCCAGTTCGCTACTCCCGGCGAAATCCTCAACGAGGATGATCCGGAGCAGGGCGGCGCCTTCAACAACTTCCGCGATCGCAACACGATCCTCGGGGGTTCGATCACCGGTTCGGGCAATATCGGCGTCAACGCGGCGGCCGGCAGCCTCAACCAGCAGGCCAATTTGATGACGCTGGCCGTGGCCAACGACGCGACCCTGGCGGAAGCCAATTCGGGCCTCGTCCAGGCTGCTACGCTCAGCTTCGTCGAACAGCAGGACAGCATCAACAGCGTGTCCGGCCTGTCGATCACGGGCGCTTCCGGCAATGTCGGCGTGAACTTCGCCGCCGGCGTCGGCAATCAGCAGCTCAATTCGCTGACCATCGCTGCTTCGCAGGGTGGCGCGGCACCGCCGCCGGATGATGGCGGCAATGGTGGCGGCGGTGACCCGAGCTGAGCGCCATGCAAGCGTCAGCTTCGGCTGCCCTTGCGGCAGCCGGACCCGGTGAGGCACCGGCGACCCCAGCTGACGGTCCGCCTCTTCGGGGGGAGGGAGGGGAAACCCTTCCTCCTGCCGGAGAGGCCTCTTTCCCGAGGTGGCAGGGACCGAGCCGATGAGATCGATATTCGCCCTTAGTGGGGTAGACCGCGCACGAAATCTGCGAGGGGTTGGGTGGCTGTTCCCAGCAATGCTCTTCGCGACCTTGTGCGGCTGTGCGACCGCGCCGGCAGGATCGCAGGCAGTGTGGATGGGCCAGGTGGCGGAGGGTGGGCAGGTAATGCCCGTCTCGGTGCGGAGCTGGAAAGAACGGAAGTTCGACGGGCTCGTACGCCAGCAGACCGATTTCAGTTGCGGCGCTGCGGTGATGGCGACCGTGTTCAACGAAGCCTATGGCCGCGAGACGACCGAAGGCCAGGT
>CAYRCH010000069.1:0-11946 GCA_964422665.1 uncultured Sphingomonadaceae bacterium
CGCCAGCGGTAATCGCGCCAAAGAAGCGTGAGTGCAATTGCCGCACGGTTAGCGCCAAGCGACCTCTCCTGAAGTGAGCGAACTGCCAACAACCCTCATTCGAACCAGCAAGAACCGTTCAATTTCCGTAATGCGCATCCATTTGCGCCTCAGCGCGATAGCGTGCTTCGAGCCGGCTCATTCCCTGCGTCGGGTAGTTTGCCCTCGTATCGCTCATCAAGGCACGGCGGTATAATTCTTCTGCAACGCCGAGATCGCCTTCGCTTTCGGCACACAGGCCGAGATTGAACAGGACCGACACATTCTCCGGATTGGCCGGCTCCAGCGCAGCCCAGGCGTCGCAGGCACCAGCGCGGTCCGTCTTGGTCAGCCTCACCGCGTCACGAAAAGCGTCCCGGTCGTCTCCCTGAAGTCCGGCGCGGCTTTCCATCACGCGAATATCCTCAAGCCGCTCCAGCGGAGCGAGGTCAAAACGGATCTGAAGGGCCAGGCCCTCAACGAGTTCGGAGAGCATGTTTTCGCGCGAAGGCCGGTCATCTCCTTCGCAGAAGCGTCGCGATACTTCGCGACTGTCATCTACCGCGTAGATGAGACGGCCGTCCACCGTTACGAGACGTATACGGGGATCGAGGCGAACCACTGCATCCCAGCACGGGATTTTGCGTTTCTCTTCGCGGATGCAGTTGCGGTCTTCGTCCCGCTCGACGCAGCGATCCACTTCCCGTGTGCCCGAATCCCGACGAAAGCTTTCGGAATTGGCGGTTCCCTGCAGAATGGCGTCAGCATCCGCCCGGGCTGAGGCGGGGACGATCCTGAACCAGGGCTCACCTTCGATCCGCACTGCCCGCAGCATGTCGCTCGCAGCGATGCCAATCGCCTGACCATCGACTCCCCCGAAAGATTCGATAGCAATCGATCCGAGCGCTGCCGCCTCGTCGCTCATGGCCGGATAGATGCCCCGGACTGGCAGCGTTTCTGCGTGCAAGGACTGAATTGGAAAAAGACACGCAAACGCAGCCAGCGTCACATGCAAGCAAGCAGACTTTTTCATTGAATTGCCCCCGAGAATCGGAGCCTCAGCCTATCAGGCCGGCCTCGGGGGTCAATCTGGGTTAATTGGCGTCTTGCACCGTTTTCGGATTTTCCGCTTTCGGCGGTTCGATCACCCGGATTGACAATTCCCGCAGCTGCTTCAGGCTTGCCTGCGACGGTGCTCCCATCATCAGGTCCTGCGCCCGCTGGTTCATCGGGAAGGCGATCACCTCGCGGATGTTCGGCTCATCTGCCAGCAGCATCACGATGCGGTCGATACCGGGAGCCGAGCCTCCATGCGGCGGGGCCCCCAGCTTGAAGGCTTCGATCATGCCCGAGAAGTTCGAATCCACGTCCTGTTTCGTATAACCGGCGATTTCGAACGCCTTGTACATGATATCCGGACGATGGTTCCGGATCGCACCGCTCGACAATTCGTAACCGTTGCAGACGATGTCGTACTGCCAGGCCTTGATCGTCAGCGGATCCTCGTTTTCCAGCGCCTCCATCTCGCCCTGCGGCATCGAGAAGGGATTGTGGCTGAAGTCGACCTTCTTCTGCTCTTCGTCATATTCGAACATCGGGAAATCGACGATCCAGCAGAACTTGAAGCAGTCCTGCGGAATGAGGTCGAGTTCTTCGCCCACCCTGGTGCGAGCCAGGCCGGCGAGCTTCGCCGCTTCCTTTTCCTTCCCCGCGGCAAAGAACAGCCCATCGCCGGGACCAAGACCGAGCTCGGCGTAGATCTTCTCCATGCCGTCGCTGCCGTGGTTCTTGGCGATAGGCCCGCCGAACTCGCCTCCCTTGCGGGTAACGTAACCGAGGCCGGCGAAGCCCTCGCGCCTGGCCCAGTCGTTCATGTCGTCGAAGAACTTGCGGCTCTTTTCCGCAGTCCCCGGGGCAGGAATCGCCCGGACCACCCCGCCCGAGCCGGCGATCTTCTCGAACAGCCCGAAGCCCGATTTTTCGAAGTGGCTGGTGACGTCCGAGATGATCAGGGGGTTGCGCAGGTCAGGCTTGTCGGTGCCGTATTTGAGCATCGTTTCGGCATAGGGGATCCGCGGGAATTCGCCTGCAGGCGTCACGGACTTGCCGTTTGCGAACTCCTCGAACACTCCTGCAAGCACAGGCTCGATCGCATTGAACACGTCTTCCTGGGTGACGAAGCTCATCTCGAAATCGAGCTGGTAGAATTCGGGACTGCGGTCGGCGCGCAAATCCTCGTCGCGAAAACAGGGCGCAATCTGGAAATAGCGGTCGAAGCCCGCCACCATCAGCAGCTGCTTGAACATCTGCGGCGCCTGGGGGAGAGCGTAGAAGGTCCCCGGGTGCAAACGGCTGGGCACGAGGTAGTCGCGCGCGCCCTCAGGGCTGGATGCGCCAAGGATCGGGGTCTGGAACTCGGTGAAGCCCTGCTCCTGCATGCGCCGGCGCAGGCTGGAAATCACCTTTGACCGCAGCATGATATTGGCGTGCATGGACTCGCGGCGCAGGTCGATGAAGCGGTATTTGAGGCGGATATCCTCGGGATATTCCTGTTCGCCCGCCACGGGCAGCGGCAGCTCCTCGGCTCGGCTCTGAACCTCGACGGCCCGTGCGAAAACCTCGATCTCACCGGTCGGCAGGTTCGGATTGACGGTGCCGTCGCCGCGAGCCTTCACTTCTCCGTCGATCGTGACCACGCTTTCCAGGCGCAGCCGATCCAATACATCCAGCGCCGGACTATCCTCATCGGCCACAATCTGGGTAATTCCGTAATGGTCGCGAAGGTCGACAAACAGCACGCCGCCATGGTCGCGCTTGCGATGAATCCAGCCCGAAAGGCGAACGGTTTCGCCGACATTGGCCTTTGCCAGGGCGGCACAATTATGGGTGCGGTAGGCGTGCATCTTGCTCTCGAACACTCTGGAAATGCGAAAATTGGCGCGCCCCTACGGGATGCGGTCGACAAAGGCCAGAGATACGAGAAACCGGACAGTCAACCTTTCATAAGGGTTTGGTGTCAGACTGACTGCGAAAAATAGCGAAGGTGAGGTTAATGGGCGGGACCAGCATTTTCGGAAGCATTGCCGCTCGCGATGCGTTTCTCAAGGAATTAGAGGGCCTTATGCGGTCCGGCGAGCCAGAGATCGCGATTAAGCGGGCTCGTTCGCGTCTGGCCGCAGTACCAGATGCGAATCCACGGCTGGTCACTCTCGCCATGGAAACGGATTTCCACGACATCGTGCTCAAGGGCTGGCATGAGCTTGGCGCGCGGCTCGAGGAGGTTGACAAGGCTGGCGAGCCCGTAACCGCAATCGGTATCGATTTCAGCTGGCCCGGTCACACCGGGAGCAAGCCGAACCCACTCGGCAAGTTGGCACCGAATATCGAGACCAACTATTATGCCGACCTCTCCACTCTCGCCTTCTCTGCCGCGGATCGACCCGCCCTGCTCTCGGGATATTCGACCTATGGCAGCGAATGGCAGGGCGCTTTCCTCGATCTCGATTCCCTCATCTCGGTGGACGGGCTTGAAGAACTCTACGGCGCCGTCCAGCTTGCCAGCAAGGACGCGGGCAAGGACGATGCGGACGGCGACGCTCATGCTCTCGCCGCGGCAATCGCCGCCATCCTGCTCCATCTGGCTGTCAGGCATACGATCGAGCAGCGCGGGCTGCCGAGGAAGCTTGCGGTCCTGGTCGGCAGCAATGAGGATTACCCGTATTTCGACGCGCCGGTCGTGACCTATGGTGAGAATTCGCACCATGACGATCTGCCGCAGCCTGCTTTCGGTCTCGAAACCGACGACAAATCTGAGGAAACCTCTGGCTCCGCCTCACCCGAACCGGCGGCTTCCAGATCGAAAGAGACAGCAAACCCAATATCAGGCGAGCAACAGAGCGCGATTTCGCTGAATGCCGCGGGCGACACGGAAATATGGATCACGAAAGGCCGGCGGCCCGCTATCCGGACCGAAGCCGTGCCCGCCCCCTACGTCCCGCGCGGGATCGGCGCTTTCGCCGCGCTTCGGGCCAATCGCGAGCCGCGCGCCGCGCTCGATCTCAACTCGGCTCGCCTGCTCGACGACGGCGAAGTGGGCACGCTCGAACTGGAATATGCCAGCATTGAGGCACCCAGTGGGGCCGGTCTGCGCCGCCGCATCGCCGGCAACGGAGACGAACCGGGCTGGAACAATTTTGGCCGCGAAGAACCAAAGGGCCTGCTGGCGAGGATTTTCGGACGCTAAAAGCGGACGCTGTCCTCTCTGTGGGTAGCTCGCCGCGCCCACTAAACCTTTTCGCGTTCAACCATTAAGAGGCTAAGGATGCGTGCCGGCGCGCTTGCCGGCGCGTCCCGAACACTTTGGGCAATGGCCCGACGGACGGTGAACCGTCCGCGCTCAGAAACAAGATACGATGAAAATTCATGACCTGATCACCACTACCGAGGATCTCGCAGCGCTCTGCGAACGATTGTCGAAATCGGACTTCGTCACCGTCGACACCGAATTCATGCGGGAAAATACCTATTACCCGCTGCTCTGCCTCGTCCAGATCGCCAATGACAAGGAAGCTGCGGCCATCGATCCGCTGGCCAGCGGTCTCGATCTTTCGCCGTTGCTGGACCTGCTCACCGACAATGAAGAGGTGCTGAAGGTCTTCCATGCCGGCGGGCAGGATGTCGAAATCATCTACAACCTGACCGGCAAGACGCCGCACCCGATCTTCGATACCCAGATCGCGATGATGGCGATCAGCCAGAGCGAGCAGATCGGCTATGCCAATCTGGTCGAGAGCTGGCTTGGCGTGGTGGTCGACAAGGGCGCGCGGTTTACCGACTGGAGCCGCCGCCCGCTAACCGACCGGCAGGTGGAATATGCGATCGGCGACGTGACGTATCTGTCCGACATATTTCCGCGCATCCTGAAGAAGCTGGTCAAGACCGGGCGTGGTGTCTGGCTCGATGCCGAGATGGATCGGCTTGCCGACCCCGACAATTACCGCGCCGAACCGGACAAGGCCTGGCAGCGCATTCGCGCCCCCAGCCGCAATCCGCAGGTGCTGGGCAGACTGAAGGCACTGGCTGCATGGCGCGAACGCGAGGCGCAGGACAAGGATATCCCCCGGGGGCGTATCATGCGCGACGAGACCCTGGCAGACCTCGCCAGCCACCCGCCCCGGTCCCAGCCCGACCTGGCCAAGGTTCGCGGCCTCAGCCAGGCCTGGCGCGAAAACGACATCGGCAAGCGGCTGATGAAGGTTCTGGACAAAGCCGAACCCCTGGCGGCCGAAGAAATGCCCGAGAAACCCAAGCGCGGGGCGCCATTGGGCAAGGAAGGCGCGCTGGTGGCAGACCTGCTCAAATTGCTGCTCAAGATCCGTGCCCGCGAGATCGACGTGGCCGCGCGGCTGCTGACTCGCGCCGACGAGCTCGAGGCGCTTGCCGCCGGAGCGCGGGAGTTGCCCGTCCTCCAGGGATGGCGCTACGAGGTGTTCGGCCGCGATGCCGTCGAACTGGTCGAAGGGAAGCTCGCTTTCGCAGTAAAGGCCGGCAAGCTCGTCATGACCCATATCGACGACATGCACGCCCAGCTGGTGCAGGCCCAGGCGGCGGAGTGAGCACCTACCTGCCCACCATCAAGCAGCTGCAATATCTGGTGGCGCTGCACGACCACGGACATTTCGGTCGCGCGGCGGAGGCCAGCTTCGTTTCCCAATCGACACTCAGCGCCGGCATCCGCGAGCTGGAGACGCTTCTCGGCGTGACCCTGGTCGAACGGAGCCGGCGGATGGTCCGGTTCACGCCGCTTGGCCTGCGCGTGGTGGAAAAGGCCCATCGCCTTCTGCGCGAAGCGGAGGAACTGTCGGAGCTCGTCCAGGCATCGGGAAAGCCGCTGGCGGGCGAACTGCGGATGAGCGTCATTCCCACGATTGCGCCCTTCATGTTGCCGCGAATCCTCCCTCGGCTGCGCAAGGAACGGCCGCAATTGAAGCTGTACCTGCGCGAGGAAACCAGCGGCGATGCGGTGGAATCGCTCCAGCACGGGCGCGCGGACTGCGTGCTGCTCGCCCTGCCCTTTGCGACGGGTGAAATCGAGAAGGAGCGCATTTGCGACGACCAGCTGTTCATCGCCTTTCCCGGCGAAGCTGAAGCCGGGCTCCCGGCAAGCGTTCCCCCCGCCATGATCGACGAAGGCACGCTCCTGCTTCTCGAAGACGGGCATTGTCTGAAAGAGCATGCTCTCGCCGCATGCAACCGCCCGGAAATGCGTGGCAGTGCCGCAATGATCGGAACTTCACTCCATACGCTGGTACAGATGGTGGATAACGGGCTCGGCGTGACCATGCTTCCGGAAATGGCCATCGAGGCGGGGATACTCGATCATACGAGCGTCGTTGCCCGGCCGCTGGAATCGGACAATGCCAGCCGCGAAATTGCGCTGATCTGGCGCAAGAACTCTCCGCGCGCCGAGGAATTCCGCCTGCTCGCCCAGGAACTGCGCGAGGGATAGGGACGGACGATGATGCACTACTTCCTCCTCAGCGAAATCGGCCTCGCAGGCGAACTGCTTCAGCGCACCGCCAGCACCGCCCGTGTTCAGCAGATGGTGCAGCTATCGCTGGCGCCTGCCTTCCTGCTGGCGGCGATCGGCGCTTTCCTCAATGTCATGAATCAGCGGCTGACCTGGATCACCGATCGGGTGCACCTCCTGGAGAAGCTGGAGGAGAGCAATATTCGCGACAGGGATGTGGAAGAGTTGCCGGTGCTCCGGCAGCGGCGCAAATTCGCTCATCTCGCGATTAATCTGAGCGCAGCGGCAGGCCTGATGATCTGCGTGGTGGTCGCCCTGACTTTCATCAGCGCCTTCGTCCGGCCTCCGCTCGGTACTTTCGTGGCACTGGGATGGATCGTGGCGATGGCACTCGTCTTCGCCGCTCTGCTCGTGTTCCTGCTGGAAACGCGTCTTGCGATCCGTTCGATCGGCGATACGCGCCGCATCTCGCGGGAGCTTGAGCAACGGGAAGCCGACGGCGCCGAACAGGGCTAGCGCGCTATATGCCGGTCAGTTCGCGACCCCGGCATCTTCAGGTAACCCGTTGCCGCCTGGCACCAGCGGGTTTCCGTCGCGATTGCCCGGCGGGGTGTAGCGGCAGACGGTGTAGTCGAAGAACTCGCTGCTCTCGATCGCGCAGCCGACATGCGTCGTCCATGGCCACACTATCTGGGTGTAGTGCCCGACATCGTACCAGTCGCCAGTGGTGCTGACATTCGGATAGAGACCCGGCACATACATCGTCCTTTCGTCCACCATCACCTGGATCATTTCGGCCGGGGAACGATAACCGCGATTGGTGGCGAGCAGGTTCTCGCGTTCGTGTTCGCGGCCCTCACGCGGCGCGTGCACCAGGCGGCCGGTTCCGACGATGACCTTGGCATATTCTCGGGAGGAGGCCGCCAGCGCGGAATCCCACAGTAGCGGAGGTACGCCGAAATCGGACCTTGCCTGATTATGGACGTCCAGCATCGCTTGCTCCGCATCAGTGAGAGCTACTTGTTGGCCCGGAGGAAGCGGATCGTCTGATAGAAGGAGAACGCACTGCCCCGCCGACGAATCCGGGCATGGCGGCAGGCTCGATTGCTCTCTCGACTTCAGCTCGCGCTCCTCCCCTTCCTGGAGCCGGATCCACGCGTTCCGCCAGATCGACTCCATAAAGCGTACGTTCGAAAGCGCGACGAGGTAATCAATGTTGGCCTGCCATGCATCGACCGTGGAGAGCTCGCCCGCTGCAAGTGCCCCGTCGCGGCGCGCGCGCAATTCGGCCACGATTTCGTATAGATTTTGCAGCAGCGGGCGCGCCTCGTGAATGTCGTCCCAATCAAGGAACAACTTATTGTATAAAGGCCAGAAAAACTCCTCGTATCGCTGCATGACGGTGGCATCCGGCGGCAGGCGTGACGGTCTCGCGGTTACGGTGCCGGTGAGTACGGGCAGATTGGCCGCTTTCGCCTGTCTATCCCGTTCGGTCGCGTTCGATGTGCAGACCTTGCGCTTTTCGCGATCGAGAGCGCGCTGGGCCTGCGCGATGTCGTCGTGGGTAAATTTGTCGTTATTGGGATGCTGGTGAATGTAACGGCGGGCGAATTCGAGCATTTCCGTTGCCTGCTGCAACTCCTCCAGCCGGCCCTCGCAATAGCCCGCTCGGCGGTTAACGACCGCTCTCTTCAGGTAATTGCCGATCAGCGGCATGCTGTCGGCATGCTCGATCTGCTCGTCGGTTACAGATGGGTCTTGAGCGCCAGCGTGGGTCGAGAAAGTGACGGTCAATGCCATCGCTGCACATCCGCTCACAACGAATCTGTGCCAGATTCCCATGCCCGCCCCACTCATCGCACTTGATGTATCCCTTATGCAAAATATCACACAGTAAGGGATCAATCCATGTGCTTGAGGCCTACCCTTAGATAGTCCCACCCGGTCACCAGCGTCATGATGGCGGCCGCCCAGAGTGCCGCGAGGCCGACGAGATGGATCCAGTCATCCGCCAGTGTCCCGCAATCTTCGCCCAATGAGGAACATGGCGGACCCGAAACAGCGCCGCCAAGGATCAGCGCCCCGAGCGCCACGAGCTGGAATGTTGTCTTCCACTTGGCCAGCTTGCTCACCGGTACCGAGACCTGCAGTCCGCCCAGGAATTCGCGAAGGCCCGAAACGGCGATTTCGCGCACGAGTATGATCAGCCCCGCGATCACATGCATGTCGCCCACATAGGGGCCGCGCAGGTAACCTTGCGCCGTCAGCACCAGAATGACCGCAGCGACCATGATCTTGTCGGCTATGGGATCGAGAAACACGCCGAGTTTGGAGACCGTCCCGCTCGAACGCGCCAGATAACCGTCGAAATAGTCGGTAATACCCATCAGGCAGTAGAGCGCAAAAGCGAGCGCGTAGCCGAAGTTCCAGCCCGGCCACCACAACAGGAAGGCCAGAAGCGGGATTGTGACGATCCGCGAGAGCGTAAGGATGTTGGGCAGCGTCAGCATTGCGGAAACTACTAGCGCGATAAGGCTCGCGGCGGAAGCAAGCGAAAGGGCTTGTCCAGCATCGCAACGCCGCTAGGGTCGGATTGAGGCCGCAACTGCGCCAGGGGATTCATGACAACTTCGACGCATTTGCTCCGCAGGCGGCGCTTCCTGCCGCTCTTCGCGACGCAATTCCTGAATGCTTTCAACGACAATCTGTACAAGAACGCGATGGTGCTGTTCGTGGTGTACAGCGTCTACAATTCCGAAGCGGCAGAGGCGCAGTTCAGTGCGATCGCGTCCGGCGTGTTCATCCTGCCATTCTTCCTGCTTTCGGCGCTCTCCGGCCAGCTCGCCGACATGCACGACAAGGCGCGGATCATACGCGCAGTGAAGATGGCCGAGATATTCATCATGATCGTCGGCGCGGCCGGATTGCTGTTGGCCTGGCAGGGCATACTGGTCGATGCCTTCGCGATCCCGCTCATGATGCTCGGCCTCTTCGCAATGGGGGTTCATTCCACCTTCTTCGGCCCGATCAAATACGCCATCCTGCCGCAGCACCTGAAAAAGGACGAGGTTCTGGCGGGTACCGGTCTGGTGGAAGCGGGAACCTATCTCGCCATCATCGCGGGAACGATCCTGGCTGGCTGGATCCCGGTGGAAGTGGCCGCGGCGGCCGTAATCCTCACGGCACTGCTCGGCTATGTCGTCAGCCGGGAGGTCCCACCCGCCCCGCCGATGATCGAATCCCAATTGGTCGACCGCCACATCATCCGCGCCTCGATCCGGCTGATCCGCGACACCATGCACCAGCGGGAAGTGTTCTTCGCCATCCTCGCGATCAGCTTCTTCTGGACTATCGGCGCCGTCCTGTTCATCCAGTTTCCGCCGCTGGCCAAGAACGTGCTGATGGCCAACAAGCAGGTTGCCAGCCTGTTCCTGGTGACCTTCTCCGTCGGCGTGGCGATCGGCTCAATCTCCATCAACGCGATGCTGAAAGGCACGGTCTCGGCGCGCTATGCGCCCTTCTCCGTCCTCTTCATGGGCGCTTGCGTGGTGCTGTTCTATTTCGTTTGCCGCGCCTGGGAAGCGGATGTGGATACGACCAGCCTGTTCACGGTGAGCGAGTTCCTTTCACAGAAATTCGCTCTACTGGTGCTGGCTTCGCTGGTGTTGATCGCCATCGGTGGCGGCATGTTCGTCGTGCCCCTCTACGCCTTTCTCACCACGAAGGTGGAGCCGAGCGCGGCCAGCCGTGCGGTGGCGGCCAACAACATCGTCAATTCGGGAGCGATGGTGATCGGCTCGCTGCTGGCGGGCGGACTGAGTACTGTGGGTATTCCGCTGGCCGAGCAATTGCTGCTGAGCGCCGCGATGTGCCTCGTCTCTGCCTGGCTCGGATGGAAGCTCCACCAGGCGGAACGGACGGCCGCGGCAGCTACGCTAGCCGCGGAATAGTCGAAAGCTCAGATTATGAAGGTGATGACCGCGAGGAAACAGGCACAATAGGCGAGCATGAAGCCGCGCACGTCCTCGCTGAGTGCGAGGCGGTTGAAACCCCGCCGTTCGATCTCGACCGGCTTCAGCGCTTCAGGCGGAAGCGAGGCACGGAATGGATGCCGGGCCGCTTCATTGGTGAGTACGAGTCCGCGTCGCATGGCGAACGTCTTAACGCTTGGCTAACCATTATGTCCCCGCTGATTCCGAAGTTTCCCACAGCGGGACATTAATTCACACCTCGCGGCGAGGCTTCGGGCGCGAGAGAGCGCATTGCCGCTGTTGTTGGTCCCGTTTATGCGTTCGGGATGAGCTCTTCCGCTTCCGCAACCACCGCCGCGCGCCTGCTCGTGGATTGTCTCACGGCCCAGCGATGTGATCGCATTTTCACCGTCCCGGGGGAGAGCTTCCTGCCCGTGCTGGATGCGCTCGCCGATACGCCCGAAATCGAAGTCGTGACCTGTCGTCAGGAAGGCGGGGCCGCCTATATGGCCTGCGCCGACGGAGCGATGACGGGGCGGCCCGGCATATGCTTTGTGACGCGCGGCCCAGGCGCCACCAATGCAAGCATCGGCGTCCATGTCGCGCGCCAGGACTCCCATCCCATGATCCTGTTCATCGGCGATGTCGAAAGCAGCGCCCGCGATCGCGAAGCCTTCCAGGAAGTCGATTTCCGCGCCTTCTTTACCCCGCTCGCCAAATGGGCGGCGCGGATCGACAGCGCGGACCGGATTCCGGAGTATGTCGCGCGCGCCTATTCGATGGCGATGTCCGGACGCCCCGGTCCTGTGGTCCTGGCCCTGCCCGAAGATATGCTCGCGGAGACCGTCGCCGCCGTCCGGCCTCGCCCACTGGTGCTGCGGCCGGCACAGGCGCCCTGCCCCGACGCGATGGGGGTCATGATGCGAATGATCGGCGATGCCGCTTCGCCAGTCGCGATCATCGGCGGTGCCGGCTGGAATGCGAGAGCGCGGGAGTATTTCGCCCAGTTCGCCGAGCGCATCGGTATCCCAGTGGCAACGGCATTCCGGCGGCAGGACGCGATTTCGCCGCAGTCGCCAGTCTATGCCGGAAACCTCGGCTATGGCCCAAACCCCGCGCTGGTCGATCGGATCAAGTCTTCCGATCTTATCCTGGCAGTAGGGGCGCGGCTCGGTGAGGCAACGACCGATGGTTACACGCTGATCACCCCCGATCATCCGGGCCAGTTGCTGATTCACGTTCACCCGGACCCTGAGGAACTGGGAAGCACCTATCGCGCCGATCTGGCGATCTGCGCGGACATGGCGGAATTTGCCGAAAGTGCCGCTCTCTGGGGCGATGACGTGATTCCCTTCGATGCGGGGACGCAGGCTCATGCCGAATGGGAGGAATTCACGCTCCCGGATGGGGACGGAACGATGCTCGACC
>CAYRCH010000070.1:0-11662 GCA_964422665.1 uncultured Sphingomonadaceae bacterium
TCTTCCTCGAGCTGAACGAAGGCAGCGCCGTCGGTCATCAAAGGAGAATTGATCGGCGCTTCGGCGGAGAGGATCGAAAGATTATCGTTAGCGCGGATCATCGCACGTTCGATAAACAATCCGTCGATACGGCTCGGATTGTCGATCGCGTCGGTCAGGCCGCGGCCCGGCTCAAGATCGAGTGCCAGCGCACCGGTGCCGAAATGGACGTCCAGATCGAGCAGAGCCGTCGGCATCTGGTGATCGGTGCTGAACAGCCAGGCTAGCGAGGTAGCCAGGGTCGAGGCGCCAACACCGCCCCGTGTTCCGACAACGGCGGCAGAAATGTGGCGCTTGGCCGCGCCACCGTCATTGTTTTTCGGCGCCATGAACACGGCCTGGGCCTGTGCCAGCGCGTCGCGCAGCTGTTCGGCCGAAAGCGGCTTCAGCAGATAATCATGAATGCCGCTGGCCAGCAGATCGCGATAGAGGCGCACGTCGTTCACCTGCCCGATCGCGATAACGACCGTGCCGGGTTCACATACTTCCGCGAGCGCATTGATGTCGTTGAGCGGATCCCCGCTTTCGGACAGGTCTACCATCAGGATGTTCGGGCTGGCAGCGATCGACAGCGACTGCACGGCATTGCGCAGTCCCCCCTTGGCGCACTTCTCAGGCGGCCAACCCATTTCGATTACGACCGGGCGCAGGACGTCGAGCGCGGTTTCGTCGCAGATGAAGGCGGCAAAGGGGTCGCGAGTGCTGGCGCCCGCAGGTTTGAAAGGAGCGTTCATGTCGATTTCCTTAGTTTCCACCACCGCTGGTTGCGACGCCGGGCAGGGCGCCGCCACCTGTGGGTTCTTGTTCGCGGTAGGACTGGATGGCCTTGTTGGAACTCATCACGACCGTTTCACCGGTTCCTTCTGCACCCTTGATCAGGTGCTCAGGATTGGCGACCATCGCGGCGAGATTGCCGTTCACGGCACAGCCGAAACCATTGTGGGTGCCGTTGTTGTAATTGAACGCCAGCTGGCCCGACCAGTCCGGACAGCCCGGAACGTGAGCAGTCGTGCGGGTCACCACCACGCGGGCCATTCCTGGCTCCACATAGCCTGGGGTTACCGGTGCGCCCTCCTCGATCAGGAGCCCATGACGCGCAGCAAGTGCCGCCACCGCTTCTTTGGTCGCCGGGCTCGAGACCGGATCGTCGATCGCGATACGGTCGCCATATTTCAGGTCGAGCGATTCAAACCAGTCCAGCACGCGCCGCTGCTCGGGCACCGACAGGCCAGCTCCGCCAGTGCGCACATCGAGCGTGAAGTTCTGGCGTTCGACAACCGGTTGTTTGATCGAGTCAAGCGAACGGTTGGTCGGTTGACCGCCGCAGGCGGAAAGGGCGAGACCGAGCGAAAGCGCAATCGCCGTCGCGGCCGGTTTCATGAAGTTGTTGGACATCTTACTCACCTTTCCAGTTAGAGGCTGAAGCCCGGAGCGGCCGTCTCGGCGCGCCTGTCGGTGGCGCTGCCCCCGGCTTCGGCGTTGGCTGCGGCGCCCTCTTCTTCCTTGGCATCCATCGAGACCTGCGGCGACGCCGCTCCCTCGTCCGCATAGCGCGGCTTGGGCCGGTCACCGCCGCTGACCCCATCATTCTCCATGCCGATGAGGCTTTGGAAGGTGGTCGCGGCGCGGAATCCGTCGGTCGGGAGCTTGATGTCAGAGTCGTTGACCGGGTTGACAAGGTAAGGCGTCACCACGATCACAAGTTCGGTCTGACCCTTCCGAAACTCGTTCGATTTGAACAAGTTACCGAGAACGGGCAGGTCGCCGAGGCCGGGCGTTTTGTCTAACGTGCTGTTATAGTTATTGCTCAGCAGACCGGCGATCATAAAACTCTGGCCGGAGCCCAGCTCAATCGAGGTCTCCGCGCGGCGTACAGTCAGGCCGGGGATGGTGAAGCTGTTGAGCGTGACGGCGCCCTGGGCCGACAATTCGGATACTTCCGGTCGGACGCGAAGCGAAATCCTTCCGTTGGCAAGCACGGTCGGGGTATATGCCAGGCTGACACCGAACTTCTTGTATTCGATGGTTGTCGTGCCGAGACCCTGGCTCAGCGGGATCGGGAATTCGCCGCCGGCAAGGAATTCGGCGGTCTCACCCGATAGTGCAGTGAGATTGGGCTGCGACAGCGTGGTCACGAGGCCCTCACGCTCAGCGAGATCCAGCGCGCCCAGAATGTCAAGGCCGAGGAAGCGGCCCATGCCGGCGATCGTAGTGCCGGGGTCGGTGGTGTTTACGCCGGGTCCCGTGATGGTTTCTGTGACGAAAGAACCATCTGGGTTGAGGATAGGCATGCCGAACGCGTCCAGTTTCGGCACGATCTTGACTGGGTTTAATATATTCGCTCCGACTCCCAGGGGGCCATCAGTGCGATAGGCGCCGTCGACGAAAGAACGCCCGGTACCGATGCCGAAACGGAAGCCATTACCTCCGTCTATGGTCGAGAAGTTGGAACCGAGCGTGCGCACCAATGAGCGGCTGACCTCGGCGATACGGACCTGCAGGTTCACCTGCAAAGGCGTCGCCATCTTTAGGCGCGAAACCACATTGGCCTGCTCGCCCACAAACGCTGTGACAAGTCGCTCGGCTTCGGCCGCGTCTTCGGGTGCCGCCACAGTGCCCGTGAGGAGCACGGTGTTCGAACCCATGGTGGCGACCGAGATGGTCGCTTCCGGCATTGCCAGCGCGAGCATCTGATCGATGCTGTCGATGTTGGAGCCAACGCGAACATTGGCAGACCAGATCACGTCGCCTGAAGCGTTGCTGACATAAAGCGTCGTCTCACCGCCAGAACGGCCGAAGACATAGAGCTGGCGGGCCGACTTCACCTGGACATCGGCAATCGAGTCATTGGCGACGAAGACGTCGGACATGGTGCCCGGCACGCTGATCAGCTCCCCCCGTCCCACTGAAAGAACGATGTCGCTGGCCGGGCGGATGATCGCCTGGGCGCTGGCCGGGGCGACAGGCGCCGCGGCGATAGGCAGGATGGCGCAGGTTGCGCTCATCACAGTGGCGATAAGGCGGCGTTTCATGGTCTTGCCCCTCGTTTCATTTTCCTGAGCCATGTCGGCGTGCAGGCGGGTTTGGCTGGCGACGCGGTTCATCGGATCACCGTGGACTGTGCGACCGGCATCATTGCTCCGGCTTGGCTGACGCCCGCGGACTGGCGCGAGACGAGGCCGCTGGCTCCGGTGGGCAGGTCGACCGTGCTGGCCGCCTTGCCGCGCGTAACGCGGACTTGCGGGCCGGCCGGCTGCTGGAACGCCTCGGGCGCACCGGCGGACTTGTTGGTCGACTCGATCGCACGCGGCTGGAACCGGGACACGTCGCCGCCCGTGACAAAGCTCGACACCTTGTCGTTCGGCATGTTCATGGTCGTGCGGAGGATTTCTTCCTCCTCGGCTGGGCTCGCGCCTTCCGGCACATCCACTTCACCGGCAGCGATCGCGCGCTCCAGTTCAGCCTGGTTGTCGGCCAGCGACCGCAACGACAGGCTAAGCGTGCCGATCGTCTGCGCCACGGCGACCTTCTCGGCAATCTTGGGCGTCACTTCGAGCGTTACCGTACGGGAGGTGCTGACCACGGTCTTGCCGTCCTCGTTGGTCTTGGCGTCCGTCTTCTGGTCGGTCGCCAGTACACGCAGGTTGCGGATAATCGTTTCGGAAGCCTTCAGGCCGCCGCCATCACCTTCACCGCTCACTGACTGGGTCAGAACGAGATCAACCCGGTCGCCCGGGAATACGAAGCCGGCCACGCCGGTACGAGCAGAGACCGGCACAGTGACGGCGCGCATGCCGGCGCCAAGCGCCGCGGCCAGGAAGCCGCGATCACCTGGAGCAACGAGCGCGCCCTGGGTTACCGGCTCACCGGCAGTTACCGGAAAGCGTACGACAGTGCCCAGCAGCTGGGTCATGTCGGCTTCGCCTTCGAGGAAGTAGGCGTCCTGCACCATTTCTTCCGGCCACAGCTGGTATCCCACCGCATCGGCGGTGATGATCGTGCCGACCGGCATGGCGCGCTGGGCCACCAGTACCTTGGGTCCTTGCGGAGCCTGCTTGGCTTCCGCCTGCGGAGCGGAAGCCCCGGCGAACATGCTCCGTGCAGCAAGAGCGGTCCCGATCGCGATGACCAGCGCCCCCAGCAGCAAAATCAGCTTCTTCCTGTCCATGGTGCTTCAAGCCCCTTCTTTGGCCGTTGCGTTCGGATGAAGCGCTCCTACGGCCATAATGGTTAAAATCGGGTTCAACCCGTTACTCCGGTGAAATTGCCCGCCTGGGGCAGGTAGTTCGATCCAATCACCCACAGGCCCGCGGCCGAGATCGCCACACCATAGGGAATGGCGATCCGGTCCTTGCGCCGGCGCATGACGTGCCAGGCTCCAAGCACCAGTGTCAGGACACCGCCGAGCAGTGCCATGATGATGAGGAGATTGAGGTAGAGCAGTGGCGGCACCCACAGTGCGAGTGCAGTGAGCAGCTTGACGTCGCCGCCGCCCATCGCCCGTATGGCGAACAGGCCGGCGCAAACCGCGAAAGTCGCCAAGGCGACACCCAGCTGAATGGCGATGTCGGGCCAGATGTCGAGCCCGCTGGCCCACCAGAACAATGGCGCCCCCAGCGCGATCGCAGCGTTTAGCCGGTTGGTGATCTGCCGAGAGCGAATATCGGTGACTGCCGCGACGACGAGCGCGATTGCCAACGCGGCAAGCAGTGCATACTGAAGCGGCTCGTAACCCATGAGATCCCCCGATATCCAGGATCAGGATTACCAATCAGGGCTTACTAAATAGTAACCACCGTCGGGAGGTTGGAATTAGCCACGCCGATCAGCCAAAATCGGGCATTTTCGAAAATCCCGCCGCGTCTGCCCGGCGCGCGATACCGTCCCGCGCTGCCGAGGGCGATTGGGCCCTGCCAGATGGGCACGTAATACGCCGAATTGAATGGGAGCCTCCGGCCGGCAGCGCCAAAGGCTCGCTATTGTTCATGCCCGGGCGGGGCGACTCATACGAGAAATACCTCGAGACGCTCGATCACTGGTCGGATGCGGGATGGGTGGTCGGCGCGGCCGACTGGCGCGGGCAGGCCGGTTCTGGCCGGCTCGGTACGGACGCGGTCACCGGTCATATAGACGATTTCTCGGTATGGGTGAGCGATCTCGCAGCATTGTGGCGGGACTGGAAAGCCTTGCGCCCTGGCCCGCACATACTTGCCGGCCATTCGATGGGCGGACACGTGGTGCTTCGCGCCACCGCAGAGCATGCCGTGGATCCCGATGCGCTGGTCCTGTCCGCACCGATGCTCGGGTTCCATGGCGTCCTGCCGCGCGCCGCCATGCATCGTATTGCTGGGCTGATGGCCAGCCGCGGGGACCGCCGAAGGCCTGCCTGGAAATGGAGCGAGAAGCCCGGTGAAGTGCCGGCGGGACGCGACCGGCTCCTGACTCATGATGCGAGCCGCTATGCGGACGAGCTGTGGTGGCGGCAGGAACGTCCGGAATTGGTCATGGGGCCGGGCAGCTGGGGCTGGGTCGAGCGGGCCTATGCATCGATGGAAGCCATATTCGCCCCGGGCCGGCTTGAGGAAGTGAAGGTGCCGGTCTGCATAGTGGCAACCAAGGCGGATCGGCTAGTGCAATACCGTGCAATCGCCGACGCGGCTCGCCGTTTGCCCAATGCCGAAATGCTCAGTTTCGGAGCCGAAGCCCGGCACGAAATCCTGCGAGAAGAAGACGGAGTGCGAGGCAAAGCGTTGGCCTTCATCGATGGTTTTCTCGACCGGATAGCCGCCCAGGGGGCCGGACCAGGACATTGAACACGCAATTCGATATCGTTGTGATTGGCGCAGGTATTGCCGGAGCCAGCATTGCGGCCGAGCTCGCTCCACATGCGAATGTGGCTCTGCTCGAAGCGGAAGATCATCCAGGGTACCATTCTACCGGACGCTCGGCGGCATTCTGGGCAGAAACCTATGGTGGACCGAAAGTCCAGCCGCTGACCAGCGCATCCGGGCCCTGGCTGGACAGAGCCGGATTTCTTGGGCCGCGCGGCGCGCTCAATATTGCGCGCGCCGGGCAGGAAGCGCGGATCGATGCCATGATGCGCGAATTCTCGGCGGCCGGAGTGCGGATCGAAGCGCTGGACCGCGCCGGGCTCGAGCAACGATTGCCCGGTCTGCTGCCCGAATGGAGATGCGGTGCGTGGGAGCCGGATTGCCGGGATATCGATGTGGCAGGCTTGCTGGCTCACTATCTGCGCGCCGGACGGCAGGCCGGGGTGGTCCTGCATACGCGCGCTCGCGTGGCGCGGATCGAACGCGGGGCGAATTGGCGGATCACGACCGCATCGGGGAGCGAGTTTATCGCGGACCTGCTGGTCAACGCATCCGGCGCCTGGGCGGACGAGGTGGCGGCGATCGCCGGCATCGCGCCCATCGGCCTGCAGCCGATGCGCCGGACCATCGCCCAGGTGCGAACCCGGCCCGAGGCGCCGTCCGAATTGCCGCTGGTCATCGATGTCGATGGCTCGTTCTACTTCAAGCCGGAGGGCGGGCGGATCTGGCTCAGCCCGCACGATGAAACCCCGGTCGCCCCATGCGATGCCGCCGCCGAGGAAATCGACGTGGCCCTGGCCGTCGACAGATTGCACAGCGTGGTGAACTGGACGGTGGAACGGGTCGAGCACCGCTGGGCGGGTCTCAGAACTTTCGCTCCGGACCGGCTGCCGGTCTACGGGCGCGATCCCCGGATGCCGGAATTCGCCTGGTTTGCCGGGCAGGGCGGATTCGGCATCCAGACCGCGCCGGCGGCTGCGCGCCTGACCGCACAGCGATTGCTGGGCCATTCGGCGGATGAGATGACCGATACGATAGATCCTGAGGCTTACGATCCGGCACGGTTTCCCTAGAAGCGACTCTGGTCAGGGGAAAATTCGGTGCTAGGGTACGCGGCTCGTCACGAACCCAAGGGAGACCAGCCAGATGGCGCATGTTTTCGAGATTTATAAGGACAAGGCGGGGGAATTCCGCGTCCGCTTCAAGTACAATTCCGAAGTGATGTTTTCCACCGAAGGTTATTCGTCAAAAGCCAGTGCCCAGAACGCGATCGATTCTATCAAAAAGAACGGGCCGGACGCGCCGGTCGAAGACAACAGTTGAGTAAGGCCGCCTAGCGCGCAGCCCCTTCCGCCGCGGCGCTGGCCAGGCTGTCGACGCGTTCGTTTTCCGGATGGCCGTTATGGCCTTTCACCCAGGTCCAGCTGATCTGGTGACGCGAAGCTGCTTCGATCAGCTCATGCCATAGGTCCTTGTTGCGGACGGGCTGCTTGCTGGCGTTCTTCCAGCCTCGTTTCTGCCAGCCGTCGACCCACTTCGTCATCCCGTCCATGACGTATTTGCTGTCGGTGTGAATTTCGACCTCGCACGGTTCGATGAGCGCATTGAGCCCGCGGATGACCGCAGTCATCTCCATCCGATTGTTGGTCGTATCGGGATCGCTGCCCGAAATTTCCTTCTCATGCTTGCCCATGCGCAGGATGGCCGCCCAGCCGCCGGGCCCGGGATTGCCCTTGCATGCCCCGTCCGTGAATATTTCGACGCGCTTCATGGATTACGCATGCCCCAGGCCATTCAGAAATTGAAGGCTTTTGCGTCCTGTGCTTCGTAGAAGGACTGTCGGCGGGCGAAATCCATCGGATCCTTGCGCGTCACCATCGCATCGGCCGGGGTGTTGAGCCAGTCGAACGCGCGGCTGGAAAGAAACCGAATTGCCGCGCCGCGTGCGAGCACGGGCAGCGCCGCGCGCTCCGCTTCCGATATCGGCCGCACCTTGTGATAGCCTTGCAACAGCGCCGCGGAAATTTCGGGACGGAACTCGCCCTTCGCAGTGAAACACCATGCGGCATGCGTCACCGCTATGTCGTAGGCCAGCATGTCGGTACATGCGAAATAGAAGTCGATCAGCCCGCTAACCTTGTCTTCCAGCATCAACACATTGTCCGGAAACAGATCGGCATGGATCGTGCCGGTGGGCAAGTCCTCGGGCCAGTTCGCCGTGAGAAAGCCCAGCTCCCTTTCGGCAATGGCCGGTAGGGCCGGATCGATCTTTGCCAGACCTTCCGCTCCGCAGGCTTCGATCAGGCGAAGCCATTCCGCCATACCCATCGCGTTGCGGCGCCGCGGCGCATAATCGCGCGCTGCGAGGTGGATGCCGGCCAGCGCATCGCCCACGGCGCTGGCCTGCGAGGCTGTCGGATGGCTGATCGAAACGCCCGGCAGGAACTGTATCAGGGCGACGGCCTTGCCGCCTATCCTTCTGAAGGCGGCGCCTTCGCGGTCATGGATCGTTCGCGGTACCGGGCACCCCTGCGCGGACAGATGATCCAGCAGGCCCAGGAAAAAAGGCAGATCGTCCAGTTCGATCCGGAATTCATACATTGTCAGGATGAAGCGCGTTCCGCCCTCCGCGCCGCCCGTGGTCTCGATCAGCCAGTTGCTGTTCGATACGCCCTCTGCGATCCCTTTCGCGGAAACCAATTCGCCCACGTCATAGGCGCGGACCAGCTCATTCAGGTCTTCGGCCGAAAGATGCGTATATACCGCCACGCCGGACCTATTCCGTCAGCTGGCGCGGCAGTTTGAAAACCATCCTCTCTTCGGCCGTCACGAATTCCCGCTCCTCGACGTCGCGCCATTCGCGGAGCCTGTCGACCACCTCGCGAACCAGTGTCTCCGGTGCTGACGCCCCGGCCGTGATTCCCAGCGTGCCTATGCCTTCGAGCCAGGCCGGGTCGATTTCCGAGGCGCGCTGGATCAGCCGCGCATCCGTCCCCGAACGCTGGGCCACTTCCACCAGCCGCAGCGAATTGGAAGAGTTCGGTGCTCCGATAACCAGCACCAGGTCGCACGATGACGCGATCTGCTTGACCGCGGCCTGCCGGTTGGAAGTGGCGTAGCAGATATCTTCCGCCTTGGGCGCGGCGATCCCCGGAAAGCGGTCTTTCAATGCCGCAATGATATCGGCCGTGTCGTCCACCGAAAGCGTTGTCTGCGTGAGGAAAGCCAGCTTGCTATCCGGAGGGAAATCCAGCGCGGCCACATCGTCGACGTTTTCGATCAGCGTCATGGCGCCTTCGGGCACCTGTCCGAAAGTGCCGATCACTTCGGGATGGCCCCGATGCCCGACGAATATGATGTGCCTGCCCGCTTCCAGCAGGCGCTCCGCCTGCCGGTGCACCTTGCTCACCAGCGGACAGGTGGCATCGAGATAGGAGAGGCCCCGCTTCTCGGCTTCGGCAGGCACCGATTTGGGCACGCCGTGCGCGCTGAATACGACGGGTACGCCATCGGGTACCTCGTCCAGTTCTTCGACGAACACCGCTCCCTTGGCCTTAAGGCCTTCCACGACGAAGCGATTATGAACGATTTCGTGACGCACATAGACCGGCGCGCCGAAACGCTCGAGCGAGCGTTCGACGATTTCGATGGCGCGGTCCACCCCGGCGCAGAAGCCGCGCGGTGCGGCGACCAGCACCACCAGGCGGGCCCGGGTGGGGTTGGCGACCGGGTTGGGAAATGATGCGTTCATGCTCGCGCCTCTAGCGGTTGTGAGGCGCGGGCGAAAGAGCTAGGGCATCGCGATTGTCGCAATAGCGGAGCATGGGTGAATGCGAGTATCAAAGGCAGCCTGGGTCGTCGCGGCGGCGCCGATCGCCCTGGCCGGCTGCAGTTCCGATGGCCAGCTGGTGGTCGACCAGAGCGTCGGGATCACCGCGCTGCGCTCCGTATGCCCCGCTGTGGGAATCCCGGACTTTACGGGAGACATCACCCTGTTCTCTTCGCCCACCTCGCGCACAGCGGAGGCGATCGACGTGGTCGCGGCGATGACCAATGTCCGGGCGGACTGCAATCCGGACGGAGAACAGGTTGTCTCGCAAGTGACTTTCGACGTCTATGGCCGGCGGACGAACACTGCCGGCGCACGGACAGTGGAAATTCCCTATTTTGCCACGGTCATGCGGGGAGGCGATTCGGTGGTCAGCAAGCGCGTCGGTTCCGTGACGCTGAATTTCGCCGACGGGCAGGATCGCGCCCAGGCGCAGGGCACCGCTGCGGCCTATGTTGATCGCGCGGAAGCCACGCTGCCCGAAGACATTCGGGAGCGGATCACGCGCAAGCGGCGTGCCGGGGATGCTGACGCTGCGGTTGACCCGTTGACGGAACCCGATGTGCGGGCGGCCCTCGCCAGGGCAAGTTTCGAGCTTCTCGTCGGATTCCAGATGAGCGACGCGGATCTCGCCTACAACGCGACCCGGTAGTTTATCGCCCAGGCCGCGCGCTCGGAAATATTCCGCATACCCCGCGATCCCTTCCGCTGCCCGGACAAAGCGTCTAGGGCGCGCTCCCTATGCCTGAGATTGCAACACTGCATGCCGCTTTCGCGGCGAAGATCGACGAGGTGCTTTCTGCCTTGGAGGCAGAAGGCGTATTGCCGGCTGGCCTGCCCCGCAATGCGGTCAGTGCGGAACCGCCGCGCGATCCGGCGCATGGCGACCTTGCCACGAATGCGGCGATGGTGCTGGCCAAGCCTGCCGGGGTCAATCCGCGCGATCTTGCCGGCCGGATCATCGAAAAGCTGGCGGACGATCCGCTGGTCGAAAGCGCTGAGATCGCCGGGCCGGGCTTCATCAATCTGCGGCTCACGCCGCAGGTGTGGGCGGGCGAACTTCGGGCGATAGCGCGGCTTAGCGCGGTTTATGGCCGTTCGGTCCGAGGCTCGGGCGTTCGGGTCAATATCGAATATGTCTCCGCCAACCCCACGGGGCCGATGCATATGGGCCATTGCCGCGGCGCCGTGGTCGGGGATGCGCTCGCCAATCTGCTCGAATATGCGGGGAATGAGGTTGTTCGCGAATATTACGTCAACGATGCCGGAAGGCAGGTCGATGTGCTCGCGGAATCGGCCTATCTCCGCTATGCCGAAGCGCTCGGCGTGGCGATCGGGGGGATCCCGCCGGGCCTCTATCCGGGCGAATATCTGAAACCGGTCGGCGAAAAGCTGGCGGCGGAGTTCGGCGACAAGTACCTCGATGCGCCGGCCGACGACTGGCTCCCGCTGTTCCGCAAGCGCGCGGTCGCGGCGATGATGGAGCTGATCAAGAGCGACCTTGCCCTGCTCGGGATACATCACGATGTCTTCGCATCCGAGGCCGAGCTGCAGCGCGCCGGAAAGCCCGCGCAGGCCGAAGCCTGGCTGCGCGAGCATGGGCTCGTCTATGACGGGGTGCTCGAAAAGCCCAAGGGCAAGGAAATCGAGGACTGGGAGCCGGTCGAGCTACCGCTGTTCCGTTCGACCAAATTCGGCGACGACCAGGACCGCCCGATCCGTAAGTCGGACGGCTCATGGACCTATTTCGGCGCCGATCTCGCCTACCACATGCAGAAGGCGGAAAGCGCCGACGAGCTGATCGACATCTGGGGCGCCGACCATGCCGGCACGGTCAAGCGGATCAAGGCGGCGGTCGCGGCGCTCAGCGAAGGGCAGGGCAGGGAGATCCCCTTCGACGTCAAGCTTGTGCAGATGGTCCAGCTGCTGCGCGGCGGCGAACCGGCCAAGATGTCCAAGCGCT
>CAYRCH010000071.1:0-4713 GCA_964422665.1 uncultured Sphingomonadaceae bacterium
GCCGCCTTGAGCCACAGGAACAGCACTTCGTTGTTGCCCGACCCGGCGAGGCCGAGCCGCTCATTGAGCGCGGCCAGCTCCTCGCCGGTCAGTTCTTCGGGCAGTTCCTCGAGGAAGCGGCGCTGTTCGGCCGCGGTCCAGCCGGCCCAAGCGGTGGCCGCAGGGAGCGTGCGGTCGGAAACATAGGCCGCGACCGCCGCATCGACCGCGGCGAAAGCCTGCGGATCGGGCGCCGCGGCGTTTTCGGGCAGCCCGGTGCCATAGACCCATTCGTCGAGCATCAGCGCCTCTTCCAGCTCGGCGTCGCCGTCCACCAGACGCTCGCGCAGTTCCGCCAGGAACATCGCCGAGGTGGCGGGCTGGAAGGCGTGCCGGTCGAACCAGCCGCGCATGAAGCTGTCGAACTCTTCGCGCCCGACGATCCTTTCGACCGTGCGCAGGAACACCGTGCCCTTGTCGTAGATCGCCTCGCTCACCGTATCGAACGGGCTGATGGCATCCGGCGTGTGCATTGCGGTGTTGGGATTGTCCGCGCCGTGCTCCTCGACCGCCCTCGCCAGCGCGGCATAGCTCAGCGCATATTCCTGCTCGGCGCGCGCTTCGCCGAACACCGCCTCGGTGATCCGGCTTTCGAAATAGGAGGTCACGCCTTCATTGAGCCAGCCGTCGCGCCAGCTTGCATAGGTGACCAGGTTGCCCGACCAGCTATGCGCCAGCTCATGCGCGACCAGCCCGGTATTGGAACGGTCACCCGCGATGAAAGTCGGCGTGAGGAAGGTCATGACCGGGTTTTCCATCCCGCCATAGGGGAAGGCCGGCGGCAGCACGATCATGTCGTAGCGACCCCAGCGATAGGGGCCGTAAAGCGACTCGGCGGCGGACACCATCGCTTCGGTGTCGGCCAGCTCTTCGGCGGCGCGGTCGAGCATGACGGGTTCACTCCATACGCCGGTGCGCGGGCCGAGCTCGCGAAAGGCGATGTCGCCCGCGGCGATCGCGATCAGATAGGGCGGGACCGGATTGGTCATGGCGAAACGGAAGGCCCGGCGGCCTTCGCCTGCTTCTTCCGGCTGGCCCTGCTGCAGGCCCGACATCACCACGGTCAGCGGCTCGGGCGCGGTGATCCGCGCTTCCCAGGTCTGGCGGATCCCGGGGCTGTCCTGCGTGGGGATCCAGGTCCGGTTGAGGATCGCCTGCCCCTGGCTGAAGAGGTAGGGATGCTCGCCGCCGGCGGTCTGTTCGGGCGCCAGCCATTGCAGTGCCGAAGCCTCGGGTGCGGCGCTGTAGGTCACGGTGATCTGTCTTGCATCGCCCATGGTCACGGAAACGGGCTCGCCCATTTCGTCGCTGTGCTCGCCGATTTCGAAGGGCAGCGCATTGCCCTCCTGATCGGTGACCGCTTCGATCTGCAGCCCGTCGCTGTCGAGGATGATCGTGTCGGCGCCCGGCTCCGCCAGGATGTCGAGCGTCGCGGTGCCCGAAACGTCCTTTGCCTCGAAATCGAGCGCGAGGTCGAGCGCCACATGCGTGACCCGGGCCACTTCCGGCTGCGCATGGGACATCTCGTCACGCGCTTCTTCGCCGGTGAGGATCGGCGCGACCATCGGCTCGGCGAGCGGACCGCTGCCGGCATCGCAGGCGGCAAGGAAAAACAGCAGGAAGGAAGCGAATGCGGCGCGCATGGAAACTCCGGAAGGGGTCGGAAGGAAAGTTGCGGAGGTAACGATAGGCGGCTGAACCCGGCCTGTCACGGCCCCGCCGGCCGCGACGAAGTTTACACCCGGGTCACACATCTGACACTGTCCTGGAGAAAAACTCCGCGCCCCCGATTTCGCCATGCAAAAGCGCGCGAATATTCGCGCGGTGAGCGACCGGCGGAGGACGGGAAATCGCGCGTCAGGCGGACAGGGCTGTGCGGAGCGAGTCATCCGACAGGATAAGCCACAGGATGGGGCTTGTAGGAAAGAGGTTTTTCCGGACCTGTTATCGCGGCAGGCCGCTCATCCCCATTTCGCCTCGGGCGGCAGGCTCATCAGGATCGCGTCGATATTGCCGCCGGTCTTGAGGCCGAACAGCGTGCCGCGATCATAGACCAGGTTGAATTCGGCATAGCGGCCGCGCCATTCGAGCTGCTGCTGCTTGTCGGCCTCGGTGAATTCCGTGCCCATGCGGGTGCGCACGATCCGCGGGAACACGTCGAGGAACGCCTCGCCCACGTCGCGAGTGAAGGCGAAGTGGCGTTCCCACTCCGCCTCGTCGGCACATTCGAGGTGGTCGTAGAATATCCCGCCGACGCCGCGCGCCACCCCGCGATGGGGGATGAAGAAATAATCGTCCGCCCATTTGCGGAACCGCTCGTACCAGGTCGGATTGTGGCGAGCGCAGGCGGCGCGGAAGGCGGCGTGGAAGGCCTCCGTATCCTCCTCATAGGGGATCGGCGGGTTGAGATCCGCGCCGCCGCCGAACCACGCCTTGCTGGTGGTGAGGAAGCGCGTGTTCATGTGCACCGCGGGCACATGCGGGTTGGCCATATGCGCGACCAGGCTGATGCCGGTGGCAGTAAAGCCGGGATTGTCCTCGCCCGCGCCGTGGATCGTGCCGGCGAATTCGGGCGCGAAATTGCCGCGCACGGTGGAGACGTTGACGCCGACCTTCTCGAACACCTTGCCCTTCATCACCCCCCGCACGCCGCCGCCGGGATCGGGATTGCCTTCTTCCTCGCGCTCCCACTCGATATATTCGAAGGCGGCATCGCTGCCCGCCTCGCGCTCGATCTCCTCGAAAGCGGTGCAGATGCGGGTGCGCAGGTCCTCGAACCATGTGCGCGCTTGTTCAGTTTGGGCGGACCAGTCGGTCATTTCGTCTCTCCCCCCTCCCGCTTGCGGGAGGGGCCGGGGGTGGGTGTGTGGGCCGACCAGCCCACCCGGCTGCGACTAGGCACCCGCTGGCGCGGGCGCAAGCCTCCCTCCCCTCACCGAAGCGAGAGGACTTGCCAGCATACGCCGAGACGTGCATTTCTGCGACATGGTTCATGTTTCGTTCGCGCTGGAATTCGCCGGGGAGGAATGGCATCTCACCCGCAGCGGCGCCCTGTTCTGGCCGCGCGAGAAGGCCCTGCTGGTGGCCGATTTGCATCTCGAGAAGGCGAGCTTCTACGCCATGCGCGGGCAGATGCTGCCGCCCTATGACAGCCGCGAAACGCTGGAACGCGTGGCGGAGGCGATTCGCGAAACCGGCGCGCGGCGCGTGTTCACGCTGGGCGACAATTTCCATGACGATGCCGGCCCTGCCCGTATGGAACCGCATGCCGCGGGCATGCTGGCCGCGCTGACCCGCGCCACCGACTGGGTGTGGATCACCGGCAATCACGATGCGGCGATGGCGGCCTGTGCTGGCGGGACGCCGGCGGAAGAACTGGAAGTCTCCGGCGTGGTGCTGCGCCATCGGGCGCTGCCCGGTGAAAGGCGCCCCGAACTCTCCGGCCATTTCCACCCCAAGGTGCAGCTGCGCCTGCGCGACCGGCCCGTGCGCCGCGCCTGCGCAGTGGTGAGCCGCGGCGGCGATGGGGGAGAGCGGATGATCCTGCCCGCCTTCGGCGCCTTCACGGGCGGCATGGATGCGGCCCACCCCGCGATCAGGGATGCATTGCAGCCGGCCCGCGCGATCGATGCCGTGATCCATGCCAGGGGGAAGCTGGTTTCGCTGCCGCTCTGGCGCGAGGCAGCGTGACCTTCCTGCCACGCGGGGAGCGGCTTCGGTGCGACCCCTCTAGCGCTGCAAGGCGATTCTAACTAAAGAGCCGCCTTCGACATTCCCATAGGTACTCAAGGAGAACCAGCTATAGCCCGTCCACCCCGGCGCACACTTTCGCCCCCCGTGAAGAGCGGTCCGCGCTACGATAACATGATCCAGTCCGAGAAAGTCCGCGTGATCGATGATCAGGGCGAAAATCTCGGCGTGATGTACACCAGAGAAGCAATCGAGCAGGCGGCCGAGGTCGGCCTCAATCTCGTCGAGGTCTCGCCCAATGCGGACCCGCCGGTGTGCAAATTCCTCGATGTCGGCAAGTTTCGCTACGAGGCCCAGAAAAAGGCCAATGCGGCGCGCAAGACGCAGAAGACGCAGGACATCAAGGAAATCAAGATGCGTCCCAACATCGACACGCATGATTATGACGTGAAGATGCGCAACGTGAACAAGTTCCTTGAGGAAGGCGACAAGGTGAAGATCACCCTGCGTTTCCGCGGGCGCGAGATGGCGCACCAGGAACTCGGCATGAACCTGCTCAAGCGCGTGCAGGACGACACCGCAGAGATCGCCAAGATCGAAGCCTATCCGAGGCTCGAAGGCCGCCAGATGCTGATGGTACTGTCACCGAAATAGGCCGGAACCGTACTAGCCATTCATTCGTTTTTTCCGCCGTTCAAACAGGGAAAAGCGCATGTTCACTCAGATCTGGAAATTCGGGGGACCGGCCTTGCTGGCGCTGTCGCTGGCTGCCTGCGGGCAGGACAGTGCGGAGGCCGAGCCGGTTACCCCTGAAAATACCACGCTCCTTTCGCCGCTTGGACCCGGCGGCGCGAATTACGACGCCCCCTCGCTGACGCCCGAAGCCGAAAAGGGCGAGGAAGGTGCGCGCAACCTGCTGTTGGCCTGGGCGCGGGCCATCGAGGCCAATCGCCCCGACGAGGCGTGGAGCCTGTTCGACACTGC
>CAYRCH010000071.1:4813-9401 GCA_964422665.1 uncultured Sphingomonadaceae bacterium
GTGCATTAGGTTCAGGTGCGAGCTCCGACGGGGCAAGGGGGAATGGCTTGTCGGCAAAACGCATCGGGTTTCTGGCCGGCGTCGCCGCGTTCCTGCTGGTGCTGACGGTGCCTCCGCCGGGTTCGATGCCCGAGCCGGCGTGGATCGTCGCCGGGCTGGTTGTGTGGATGGCAGCCTGGTGGATGACCGAGGCCGTACCGCTTAGCGTCACCGCGCTGCTGCCTTTCCTGATCCTCCCGCTGTTCGGGGTCATGGGCGCCAATGCGGCGGCGTCAGCCTATTATTCGCCGATTATCTTTCTGCTGCTGGGCGGGGCCTTCATCGCGCTCGCCATCGAACGCACCGGGCTTCACCGCCGCCTTGCGCTGACGCTGCTCAAGAGCGTGGGCCATCGCGGGGGCGCCATGCGGCTGATGCTGGCCTTCATGATCGCGGCGGCAATTCTTTCCATGCTGATTTCCAACACCTCCACCACGCTCATCATGATGCCGGTGGCGATAGCGGTTCTGGCAGGCGGCGGGCTGGCGGCCGGGGATCGCGAAGGGCTGTCAGGCGGTCTGCCCATCGCGATCGCCTTCGCCGCCTCGATCGGCGGGCTCGGCACGATCGTCGGCTCGCCGACCAATGCCATCGCAGTAGGAATGCTGGACACACTGATCGGCGTGAGGATCGGCTTTGCCCAGTGGATGGCCTTCGGCATTCCGGTGGTGTTGCTGGGCATCCCGCTGACCGCCTGGATTATCGGCAAGGTCCAGAAAGTGGCCGATCATCCGTTCGACAGCGAGGCAGCGCGTGATGCGATCGACGACCATCGGCCATGGACGGTGCCTGAAAAGCGCCTGGTGCCGGTGATCGCGATCACTTTCCTGCTGTGGATGAGCCAGCCCCTGCTCGAGCCGCTGCTGCCGGAAAACGCGCTGACCGACGGCACGATTGCCATCGCCGCGAGCCTGGCACTGTTCCTGCTACCCGACGGCACCGGGCGAAAGCTGCTCATATGGGAGGAAGCCGACCGCGCCCCCTGGAGCGTGCTGCTGATGTTCGGCGGCGGGCTAGCGGTCGCCGCGGGGATGAGCGCGTCCGAACTCGACCTGTGGCTGGGCGAGGCGCTGTTGCCGCTCGGCGCACTGCCGCTGATCGTGATCGCGCTGGCCGTCGTGGCGCTCGTGATCGTGATTACCGAATTTGCCAGCAATGTCGCGACCGCCAGCGGGATCATCCCGGTGGTGGCGAGCCTGGTCCTGGCACTAGGGGCCGATCCGCTGCTGCTGGCGATGCCGGCGGCGATGGCGGCGAGCTGGGGCTTCATGCTGCCGTCGGGCACCGGGCCCAATGCCATCGCCTGGTCCACCGGCCGGGTCGAACTGCCGCGCATGGTCAAGTCCGGCATCTGGCTGGACCTGACCGGCGCCTTCCTGATCGTCGGTGTTTGCTGGGCGGTGGCGGCGTTCTTCTGACTCGCCAGCTGAAATGAAAGTGGTTACTCCTGATACTATGCCAAATTCAGACACATCACCGGAAATCGTTCCGACATCGCGCCGCAAGCCCAAGGCGGAAATCACCACGCTGGGCGGGCGCGAGCTGAAACCCGCCACCCTTATGATGGGGCACGGATACGATCCCGCCCTGTCGGAAGGTTCGCTCAAGCCGCCGATCTTCCTCACCAGCACCTTCGCCTTTGAAAGCGCTGCCGCCGGCAAGCGCCATTTCGAGGGTATTACGGGGGTGCGGGAGGGCGGCGCCGAAGGGCTGGTCTATTCGCGTTTCAACGGGCCCAACCAGGAGATTGTCGAAGACCGGCTGGGTATCTGGGACCGGGCGGAGGATGCGCTGGTCTTTTCATCCGGCATGTCGGCGATCGCGACGCTGCTCCTCGCTTATTGCGAGCAGGGCGACGTGGTGGTGCATTCGGGCCCGCTCTATGCCGCGACCGAAGGTTTCATCGCGCGTCAGATGTCGCGCTATGGCGTGACCTATGTCGACTTCCCGGCCGGAGCGCCGCGCGAAGAGATCGACAGCGCGATTGCCCGCGGGCGGGAGCAGGCCTCGGAGCAGGGTGGCAGGCTGGCGCTGATCTTCCTCGAAAGCCCCGCCAACCCGACCAATGCGCTGGTCGATATCGAGGCCGTTTCCGCCGCGCGTGACGCGGCCTTTGGCGACGACGGCCCACCGATCGCCATCGACAATACTTTCCTGGGGCCCCTGTGGCAGCGCCCGCTCGAACACGGCGCGGATATCGTTGTGTATTCGCTGACCAAATATGCCGGCGGCCATTCCGACTTGGTGGCGGGGGGAATTTCCGGTGCCAAGTCGATGATGGATCCGGTGCGCGCGCTTCGCAACACGATGGGCACGATCTGCGATCCCAACACGGCCTGGATGCTGCTGCGCAGCCTCGAAACGCTGGAAATCCGCATGCGCCGCGCGAGCGAAAACGCGGTGAAAGTCTGCGACTTCCTGAAGGACCACCCCAAGGTCGAAGGCGTGGGCTTCCTCGGCCTGCTGCGCGAAGGGAACCAGCTCGACATCTATCGGCGCCACTGCACCGGGCCAGGCAGCACCTTCTCGCTATTCGTAAAGGGCGGCGAGGCGGAAAGCTTCCGTTTCCTCGACGCGCTGAAGATCGCCAAGCTCGCGGTCAGCCTCGGCGGCACTGAAACACTGGCCAGCCATCCGGCGGCGATGACACATCTCTCCGTTCCGGCCGAGCGCAAGAAGGCGCTCGGCATCACCGACAATCTCGTGCGGATTTCGGTCGGGATCGAGGATCCGGACGACCTGATCGCGGATTTCGACCAGGCGCTGGCGGCGGTCTGACGCCTCAGGCGGCGAAGCGCAGGCAGTTGCGCCCACTGCGCTTGGCTTCGTAAAGCGCCTGGTCGGCCGCCTGCAGCATCCAGGTTTCGTCCGCGCCTGGCTTGTAGGTCGCAACTCCCAGGCTCACCGTGGCGCGCAGGTCGGGGATGTCTTTCCATTCAAGGCCGGACACCACATTGCGCACCCGCTCGATGATGTCCGCCGCCCCGATCCGGCCGGTATCGTGCATGATGATCAGGAATTCCTCCCCGCCCATCCGGCCAAACCGGTCCTTGCGGCGCAGCGCATTGCGGACCGATCCCGCGATCTTGACCAGCACTTCGTCGCCGACCAGATGGCCGTAGCGGTCGTTGATCGACTTGAAGTGGTCGATGTCGAGTATCGCGATAGTGAGCTCTTCCGCGCCCGTCTCGGCCGCTTCGAGCGCCTCCGCCAGCAGGCCGATGATCTTGCGGCGGCTTGCCACGCCGGTCAGCTGGTCCGTGTCGGCAATCTCGCGCGAGCGCTGTGCGTCCAGCAACGCGCTGTGCTGCGCCTGTTCCAGCTGCTGCAGTACCTCGATCTTGTCGGTGACATCCTGGAATGTCCCGAAGATGGCGACCACCCTGCCCGACTGGTCGGTTTCCGGATGGGCGTGGCTTTCCAGGTACCGGACCTCGCCATCCGGACGAATGATCCGCGAGACGAGAGTGAAGGATTCCCCATCGGCAATCGCCTTGCCCACCACCCGGTCCACATGTCTCGCATCGTCGGGATGCGATAGGCCGCTGAGCAGCGACCTGGTCGGCGTCACCGACAGCGGCACACCGTGCATCCGGTAGACCTCGTTCGACCAGAAGATCGACTCGTCCATCATGTTAATCCGCCAGTGGCCGACCTTGGCGGCCTCCTCCGCCATCTCCAGCCACCCGTGGCTTTCCTCCAGCCGGTCGAGCGCCGCGGAATGCTGTTTCAGCAGCACGGCCAGCGGCATCGAGGATGCCAGCAGCATCAGGAGGTAGAACTGGTAGGCGTACATGAGGACGGTGGAATCGGCGTCCAGCGCGCCGAAGGGCCCAATCCGCCAGGCGATCGCCAGCGAACCGACAAGGGCGACCGTCGCCACGCTCGCCGCCGAACCGAACGAGCCGAGCCGATAGGTGGCCAGCAGCATCGGCGCAAACGGCAGGAAGATGAGATAGAAATGCTCGACCGAAAGGGCGAGCAGCGTAGCGCCAAGAACCACGCCCATGAGCGCAAGCGCGCCCAGCATCCGCCGCGGATTGATCCACTCATCGCCTGCCGGAGCCCGCGCCACGCTCATGATCAGCGGAGTGACGATCAGCATCCCCATCACCACAGTCACGAACCAGGATCCGAAGAACGACCAATGCCATTTCCCGGTCCATGCCGTCGCGATCGTGGCGCTGGCCAGGGCCCCCAGCACGGCATGGAAGGCGAATTTGGCGGCCGAGATCATCTCGGTGATTTCTCCGCCCCGCGCCACGCGGCGGTAGAGCCAGGCAACAAGATAGGCCTCGCACAGATTGGCAATGGTGAAGCCGACCGCATCGCTGAAGCTGGTCCCGACCAGCCAGTTGGCGGGAACGCTGGCAAAGGGCACGACGATCGCAATGCTCCACCAGTGCCGGCGTCCCAGCAGCAGTGCGGCCACCAATATGCCGCTTGGCGGCCAGATCGTGGCCAGGCCTTCGACATTGAGCGTCAATCGCAAGGATAGATAGGCCGCGGCGAAATAGACCAGCCCCACGACGAGGGGATAGCCAAGCGT
>CAYRCH010000071.1:9501-11572 GCA_964422665.1 uncultured Sphingomonadaceae bacterium
CTGCCATCGCCCGAGCCGGCCCAGCCGTAATGCGCGGATTCGGCATAGCCGGAACTGTCACGACGCTCTGCCTTCGCGCGGGCCGCCGCTTCCTCCTTGTCTAGGCCGGCAAAGTAATCCCACTGTCGATTATATTCCGCGGCATGGGCCTGGCAGAAATACCAGCGGTCGGGGCTATTCGGGGCTTTGGGTGCGGGGCAATCGCCGGGCTGGTCACAACCATGGCGGTCGCACAGGCGCACCTTGGCCGTCTCGCGCGCGCTTTCGTAGCCGCGCCATCGGGGGAAGCCCCAGTCAATCGATCTGCGGGCGCGAGTCACGGCAGGAATTTCTCAACCATCGTCTCATAGTAGGCGCGCGGGATAGGGGCTGCCAAGCGCCCTGCGGTGAAGTCTCGCGACAAATTCTTACAAATGTTGCGTTGCAATATCGCGGTTGCAGCATGTATGGGGCAGCAGGAGCGTAGACTATGAGCAATCAGCTGACGATTTCTGCCGTCTTTTCCGTGCTGGCCATGGCTGCGTTCGCGCTCGCCTCGCCGAGCCTGGGCGGCGAAGCCGGACCTGCGCTGGCGCTTGCCCTTCCGGGATCCGCGGATTCGTCCGGCGGCGCAATTCCGGTGTTCTCGTTCCTCGTCTGCCTGCTGTTCTGACTTCATCTTTCTTCCGGCAAACGCACATGGAGTGATTCCGCGGCGGTATCCGCTCGCCTCGCGCCATGCACGAGACGAGCGGAGGATGATCAGCCGATGATAATCGTCACTGCCCGGCGATTCTGCGCCCAGGCGTTTTCATTGGAACCGACTGCAACCGGGCGTTCCTTGCCGTAGCTGACCGTCGTCAGGCGGTCGGCGGAGATACCCAGACTGACAAGGTAGTTCTTGGCGGCATTGGCGCGGCGTTCGCCCAGCGCGATATTGTATTCACGCGTGCCCCGCTCGTCGCAGTGACCTTCGACCGTGGCCCGGATGTTCGGGTACTGGCGCAGATACTCGGCCTGCTGGCGCAGCGCGGCCTGGTCTTCGGCATCGATGTTGAACATGTCGGTATCGAAGAAGATCGTGTCGGCGCCGCGCATCACGCTGGCAAAGTGCGCCTGCGAACCCGGCGTGGGACCGCTGACCTGCGGCTGTTCGACCGCGCCTTGAGGCGTGGGCGGCAGCTGTTCCGGCGCCTTCTTGGCACATCCCGCAACGGCGAGAGCGCTGGCTAGAGTAAGCGAAATAACGAGATGTTTCATGCCCCTTCTCCTTCAGTACACATTAGTGGGTTTCAAGAATTCCAGATGATGAACGCGCCTAAGGCAAAACCGGTCCCCAAGCGGGATCGGATGCGCCGACCGGGGTCGGCAGGCGCCGTTCGTTCCGACCCGTCAGGTCGACCTGCCAGATGGATGTTTCGCCCGAATTGCGGGCCGTGCGAAAGAACTGGACGATGCGGCCATTGGGCGCCCAGGTCGGCGCCTCATCCTGCCAGCTGCTGGTCAGGTGGCGCAGGTTCCGCCCGCTCGGCGTCATAACCGCGATGCGGAAATCGCCCGCAATATGAGTGAATGCGATCTGGTCGCCGCGCGGGCTCCATTCCGGCGTGGCGCAGCGGCCGCCGAAGAAGCTGATCCGCCGCTGGTTCGAACCGTCGGCATTCATCACATAGCATTGCTGGCTGCCCGAACGGTCGCTTTCGAACACGATCTGGCGGCCATCGGGGGAGAATGATCCGCCAACATCGATCGTCGGACTGTCGGTCAGGCGCTCCGGGTTGCCGCCGCTCGCTCGGATCCGGTAGATGTCGGTGTTGCCGCCGATGGCCATCGAATAGAGGATCCACTGCCCATCCGGCGACCAGCGCGGCGCGATAGTGGGATTGTTGCTGGTGGTGACGAGCCGCTGCCGGCCTGTGGCGATATCGTAGATATAGATGCTCGGCTTGCCGTCGAGATAGCTAAGATAGAGGATCTGCCGGTAGTCCGGCGAGTATCGCGGCGTCAGCGCGGTCGATTGCCCGCTGGTGATGAAGCGGTGGTTGGCGCCGTCCGAATCCATGATCGCCAGGCGCTTGATCCGGTTATCCTT
>CAYRCH010000072.1:0-8392 GCA_964422665.1 uncultured Sphingomonadaceae bacterium
GCGCTGTTACCGATGGTAGAAATAACATTACGGGAGAGAAGCTGATGGTTCGTTTGAAAAGCCTCGTTCTGGCCGGCGCGGCGCTGGCGCTGTCCGCCCCCGCCATGGCCGAGGACTCGCCGGTGGTGGGAAGCTGGGACACGGTCGCCAGGACAGACTTCGGCAACTTCCAGGCGGTGATGGCATTTGCCGCGACCGCCGAAGGCTATACGGTCGAGATCACCGACGTTCCGCCCGAGGGCGCACCGGCCGGGCCGCCGATGGAAAGCACGGTTTCCGACCTGGTGGTGGACGGCGGCAGCTTCAGCTTCAAGCGCCAGCTGACGACGCCGCAGGGCCCGATGGAGATGACCTATACCGGAAGCGTCGAAGGCGACACGCTGACCGCCGAGGCCAATTCGGCCTTCGGTGCGATCCCGGTCACCGGAACGCGCTCGGCCGCCGAGTGATCGCCAGCATGCATGAGGAAATCGGGGCGGCGGGTTCCGTCGCTCGTTGCAAGACACCGACAGGATGGGAGAAGTGATGCGCAAGGGCTTGATGATCGGCGCGGCGGTGGCCGCGTCGCTTCTGGCGTCTCCGGCCGCGGCGCAGCGTATCGACGCCGAGATAGAGGCGCTGACGCTGCGGGTGGAAAAGCTGGAGGGTATTCGCGCAGTCAAGAAGCTCCAGCGGGCTTTCGGTTATTATGTCGACCGGGGGCTCTGGAGCGAGGCTGCGGACCTGTTCGCCGATGACGGCACGATCGAGATCGGGATCGACGGCGTCTATGCCGGCCGCGAGAGGATCGAGGAATATCTGCGCCGGCTCCATGGCGGGCAGGAGGGGCTGATCTACGGCCAGCTCAACGAATGGGTCACGCTGCAGCCCGCGATCGATGTCGCCGCGGATGGCCGCAGCGCCACCGCCCGCTGGCGCGATCACGGCATGCTCGGCCAGTACAAGCAGCACGCCGAATGGCGCGACGGCATCTACGAGAACTCCTATGTGAAGGGCGCGGACGGCATCTGGCGCATCCGCTCGCTGCATCTCTACGTCAATTTCGTGGCCCCTTACGAGAAGGGCTGGGCCCGGTTGCAGCCCGGCGAGGGACTGGTGCGCTCTGAAGCGTCCATGGCCTTCCCGCCCGATCGCGGGCCCAGCGTGCGCTACGAGCCGTTTCCGGCAGTGCAGGTTCCCGCGTTCCAGGCGCCGCACCCGGTGACGGGCCGAAGCGTGGGAGGAGGCCGGTGATGCGCGCAATTATCGTGTCGGCGCTGGCAGCGGCGCTCGTGCTTCCCGCCATGCCCGCGGCGGCCCAGTCTGCCGAGCAGCGGCTGGCCCAATATCGCGAGCGAGTGGAGCGTCTCGAGGACCAGGCCGCGATCGAGAACCTGCAGGCGATGTATGGATACTACTTCGACAAGGGGCTCTGGAACGAGGTCGCCGACCTGTTCGCGAATAACGGCACCTTCGAATATGGCCAGCGCGGGATCTATCGCGGCAAGGAACGGATCCGCCGCGCATTGCTGCTGTTCGGTCCCAACGGGCTCGCCCCTGCGCGGCTGAACAATCACATGCAGCTGCAGAACGTGATCATCGTGGCGCCGGACGGGCGAAGCGCGACCGGGCGCTGGCAGGGAATGGTGATGCTCGGCGAAGCAGGGCAGAACGGCACATGGGGCGTGGGCATCTACGAAAACGAATATGTGAAGGAAGGCGGCAGGTGGAAGCTGGCCAAGCTCCATTTCTATCCGACTGCGCTCACCGATTACGATGCCGGCTGGATGAAATCGCAATTGCCGATGGAGGGGATGAGCGCGGTCTTCCCGCCCGATGCCCCGCCCAGCGAGGTCTATCGCACGCTTCCCGGCAATTACATTCCGCCGTTCAGTTTCGACCATCCGGTGACGGGCAGGAGCCTGAAGGATTTGCCGCAACCACCGGACGATGTCGTGGGGAGGGCCGGAGAATGAGAGCTGCACCGATCGCCCTGCTGCTCGCTGCAGCAGCTTCGCCGCTCGCCGCGCAGACCGCGGAAGAGAAGCTCGACGCGCTCGAAGCGCGGATCGAGCGGCTCGAGGACATGAACCAGATCGAGCGTGTCCAGCGCACCTATGGCTATTTCGTCGACAAGGGTCAGTGGACCCAGCTGTCCGAACTGTTCACCGAAGATGCGACCCTGGAAATCGGCGGCAAGGGCCTGTTCCTCGGCAAGCACCGCGTGCTCGAATATATGCAGACCGCCTTTGGCCCGGACGGGGCGAAGCCGGGCATGCTGGCCAATCACATGCAGTTCCAGCCGGTTCCCGATATCTCGGCCGATGGTTCCACGGGCTGGATCCGCAGCCGCGCCTATGTGATGAGCATCGGCGGATGGGGGCTGCCGCTTTACGAAAACGAATATGAGAAGGGCGAGGACGGGAAGTGGCGGATCAGCCGCCTGACCGGGCCTTTCACCATGTATTCGAGCTGGGAAGGCTGGGGCAAGAACGCGCTCAACAACACCTGGCCGGACAAGTTCGATCCTCCGCCGGACTTGCCGCCGAGCATGATCTACCTGACCTATCCGGCCTATTACATCGTGCCGTTCCACTATCCGAACCCGGTGACGGGCCAGGCGTTCACGCCGGGCACGCAGCCGGCCGGGGCGTATCACCGCCCGCCGGGCACTCCGGAACAGGAGCAGTCGCGCAATGTCGGCCAGATGGTCGACGGCACGCAGCCCATCGCCGAACCTCCAAGGGATTGATCGCGATGTCCTGGAAGAACTTCGCCGCTTTGGCGACTCTGCTGCTGGCTGCCTGCACTGCGTCCAGCGACGCGCCGGGGCGCATGTCGGCGGCCGAGCCAGCCGCGGGCGCTTCGACCGATCCGCTTGCCATGCCCAGCGCCGGCCAATGGCCGAGCGACGGGCGCGATTATACCGCGCAGCGTTATTCGCCGCTGACGCAGATCGATGCATCGAACGTCTCGCAGCTCGGCCTCGCCTGGTATGATGATCTCGGCACCTATCGCGGGGTGGAGGCAACGCCGATCTATGCCGACGGCGTGCTCTACAACACGCTGCCGTTCAACATCACCATCGCCTACGATGCAAAAACAGGCGAGCGGCTGTGGACCTACGATCCCGAGGTGCCGCGCGAAATGGCCCGCTACGCCTGCTGCGAACCTGTGGCACGCGGTCTCGCCATGTGGGACGACAAGATCATCATCGCCACGCTCGACGGGCGGCTGATCGCGCTGGACAAGGCCAGCGGCAAGCCGGTCTGGACCAGTCGCGTCTTCGACCAGGAGCGCTATGCCTACACCATCACCGGGGCTCCCCGCGTATTCGACGGCAAGGTCGTGGTCGGCCAGTCGGGCGGCGATTTCGGCGTGCGCGGCTTCGCTGCCGCTTATGATGCGGATACGGGCGAGAAATTGTGGAAGTTCTACCTCACGCCGGGCGATCCGGCCGAGGGTCCCGACGGGGAAGCGTCCGACCCGGTCATGGATATGATCCGCAAGACCTGGTTCGGCACCGGCTATTACGAGCTCGGTGGCGGGGGCAACCCGTGGGATTCGATCGCTTACGACCCGGAATTCAAGCTGGTCTATGTCGGCACCGGCAACGCCACGCCCCATGCGCGGTACTACCGGTCGGACAACAAGGGCGACAATCTGTTCGTCTGCTCGATCGTCGCGCTCCATGCCGAGACGGGCCAATATGCCTGGCATTACCAGATGAACCCGGGCGAGGAATGGGACTGGACCTGTACCCAGTCGATGATCTCCGCCGACCTCATGATCGACGGCAGGCTGCGCAAGGTGATAATGCAGGCGCCGAAGAACGGGTTCTTCTACGTGCTGGACCGTGAGACCGGGGAGTTCATCAGCGCCGGCGCGCATGTGATGCAGAACTGGAACAAGGGCTTCCTGCCCGACGGCACGCCGATCGAGAATCCGGCAGCGCGTTACGGGTTCGAACCGTCGCTGGTCTATCCCGGGCCAGGCGGCGCGCATAACTGGTTCCCCATGGCATTCAGCCCGCGCACGGGCCTTGCCTATTTCCCGGCCTACCAGTCAGGCTTCGTGTTCGCGCTGCAACCGGGCTGGGAGCCCAAGCCATTCCGCTCGAACAGCGGCTGGGGCGGATTCACAGGCGAGGCGCTGCAGAAGCGGCTGGCATTGCAGGCCGAGGCCAACAAGCATGAGAAGGCGTGGCTGACGGCTTACGACCCCGTGAAGCAGCAGGTCGCCTGGCAGGTCGAACTGCCGAGGCATGGCAATGGCGGCGTATTCGTGACCGCCAGCGATCTTGTGTTCGAAGGCACGACCAAGCAGACATTCGCTGCCTTCGATGCACGCACCGGGAAGGTCCTGTGGGAATATCCCACGCAGAGCGCCCCGGTGGCAGGCGGTATCACCTACATGGTGGACGGCGAACAATATGTCGCGATCAATGCCGGCTGGGGCGGCGGTGCGGCGCAGATCGAGCGCGGCGCAGGGATCGAGCTTCCCCGCTCGCCTGCACGCCTGCTGGTGTTCAAGCTGGGCGGAACAGAGACCTTGCCTCCGCTCGCCGCCAAGGAGCCGATTCCCGATCCTCCGCGCGTGACGGGCAGTGAAGAGCAGATTGCCCGCGGTGCGCAGCTTTTTGCCGAGACCTGTGCGGTGTGCCACGGCCAGAATGCCATCGGCGGTGTGAAGGATCTGCGGCACATGTCCGCCGAGACGCACGGCCTGTTCAGCGATATCGTGCTCGAGGGCATCTATCTCGACAAGGGCATGGCCAGTTTCGACGACCTGCTCGACGCGGACGATGTGGAGGCGATCCACCAGTATGTGATCGCCCGGGCGAACGAGGATTGGGGCCGCGCCAATTAGGAGGACAGCCGACTAGCGGCTGCGCGGTTCGGGGAGACCGTCGTCCAGCCGCGACAGCATATCGTGGAGGATCTCGTTCAGATGGTCGATCTGATCGTCGGGCATGTCGGCAAGGAGGCGGGCGCGAAGATCGTCGACCAGTTCGAAAATTTCCTCGAGTTGTTCATACCCCTTCGGCGTGAGGCTGAGATATTTCGTTCGCCGGTCGGTCGGTGCCTGGTGCCGCTCCACGAGCCCATCGCGGCTGAGCGCGTCGATCATCCGGGTCATTGTGGGCCCTTCGATCCGGAGACGCTTGGCAATATCGATTTGTGAATTGGGCCCAGGCGAATTCATGATGGCCGACATCGCTTCCATCCGGGCGGAGCTTTGATCGATGGGGCGAAGCTTCTCGTCGAGCAGCGCTCGCCAGCGCCGGGCGACCAGCACGAGCTGGACGGTAAAGCGGATTTCCCGCGTGGACCCACCTTCGCGGTAAACATCGAAGCTGGATTTGTCTTCGCAATCCTTCCCGTTGGCCATTGTCCCTGCGCCCCTCCGTAACCGGATCCCGGCAATTCCTCTCGTCCGCCCGTGATTCCGGGGGCTCCGGGAAGTGCTGGCAAGATCAAGAGACCGATAGTCTGGCCGCGTCAAGAGAGGCCGTCTACCGGGTTAACCAACGTCGGGCACCGAGGGAGGTAGCGCTACCGCAATTTGTGCGTTTCGCATGATGACGCCGCGGCCTTCTCCTGTCAGTATTGTCTCGAGCCCATAAGGGCCGGGAGATGGATGATGAAGAGTAGCCTTGCAGGCGCAGTGGCGCTTGCTGTTGCCCTTGTCGTAATGGGGCCGGGCCAGAGCGCCTACGCCCATCACAGCATGTCCATGTTCGACCAGCAGCGCGAGATCACGGTTGTCGGGACGGTGCGCCAGTTCCAGTGGACCAATCCGCACTGCTACATTCAGCTGGTGGCGAAAGACGCAAGCGGCAAGGAAGTCGAGTGGAGCATGGAGATGGGTGCGCCCATGTATCTCTATGCGCGGGGCTGGCGGCCATCGACGCTGAAGCCAGGCACCGAGGTGAAGGTCACCGCATATCCGCTCCGCAATGGCCATCCGGGAGGCGTGGTGCTCGATGTCAGCACACCCGATGGCAAGTCGCTCGGTGCAGTGAGCTGAGGATGCGGCGCACTGGAATGATCGCGGCCGCGCTGTTCGCCGTTGCCGCTTCGCCGATTCCTGCCCAGGAAAGCGCCGGCCATGAGGCCCGGGTCGAGCGGTTCGCCGAACTCCCCTACTGGCCGGGCTACTGGGTGAGCGAGCGCCAGGCTGGCACGACGATTGGCGGGATCGCGCCCGCCGTGCTGGAGGCTCGCGAGGCCGGAAAGCCGCTGACCGGGTTCATGTCGCTGAACGGCGCGAATGCGCCCTGGAACGACGAGGGCCGCAGGCGCTATGCCGAGGTGCGCGCTGCGGCACAGGGCCGCAAGGCGGAAGGCTGGGGCTTTCCGATGATGATGGATGCCGCCACCCCGCTGATGTTCCTCATCACGCCGGAGCACGTCCTGCTGATCAATTCCTACAATGAGGCGCGCCACGTCTATACAGACGGCCGGGATCACCCGCCGATGGAAGATCTCTGGCCCACGGTGACAGGCCATTCGGTCGGTCATTGGGAAGGCGATACGCTGGTGATCGACACGATCATGGTGGCGACCCCATCCGATTTCTTTCACGGGGCGCCGCCGCTCAGTGAAGAGGCGCACTATGTCGAGCGGATCCGCATGGAAGGCGGCAAGCTGGTTTCGCAGGTCACGGTGACCGATCCGGTGACTTTGACCGCACCCTGGACTGTCGAGCTCAGCTGGGTGCGCGACGAAGGCTTCGACCGGATGGTCCAGATCGACTGGGACAATGACCGCACCGGTTTCGATGGCGAGTACAATACGATCCAGCCAACGCCGGTGGAGGAAACGGAATGAAAACCAGTCTTGTAGCCGGGGCGATTGCCGGGATGCTGGCGGCCTCTGTGCCCGCCTCCGCGCAGCTGCTCGACGGCGTGAAAGCCGCCGACATCGCGCCGATTGCCGGCGTGATCGCAGACGGCGCGCGATGGGAGATCGCCTGGGCCGGACCGATGACTGCCGACGGCATGGCGACCTCGCCTGAGGGCCACGTGCTCTTCGCGCAGGAGCAGAGCAATTCGGTCCGCAGGCTCTGGCCCGATGGCAGCGAGTGGGTCGCGGTGCCCTATGTCCACGGCGCGGGTGCGGTTTCTGTCGAGCCGTCGGGGCGGGTCCTGGCCGTGGAGCGGACATGCACCGATCCGGGGCTGGGCCTTGCGGATTGCGCCGTGCCGACGCGCGTCGTGCAGCTCGCGCCGGAGCGCCGCGTGATCGCCAGCAGCTTTGCCGATGGCAGTTCGCTCGGCCGGCTCAACGATCTCGAGGCGGACGGGCGGGGCGGGGCCTGGTTTACGCAGGGCGCGCTATATCATGCAGCAGCGGACGGCTCGGTCACCAAGGTGGCCGATGCGGAGAACTTCACCAACGGCCTCGCCCTCAGCCCCGATGGCGCAACGCTCTACGTCACCGACCGGACCAAGATCCTGGCTTTCGATATATCGGAGAATGGAACTGCCCATAACCAACGGGTCTTCGCCACGCTTTCGCAAGACACGCAGGGCTTCGGCGGCGACGGCATGACGGCAGATCGGGCAGGCCGGCTTTACGTCACCGGCGATGCCGGCGTGTATGTGTTTGATCAACATGGTGCCGAGCTCGGCATCATCCCGGTGCCGCGGCGGGCGATCACGCTGACCTTTGCAGGCCCGGACCGGCGCACCCTGTATGTCGGGGCGATGGGCGCGGTAACGCCGGAGGGCAAGGCATGGACCACGCCCGAGGGCGTGCGCAATGTCGCGATGACCATTTACCGTGTGGAGATGGAAGCAGCCGGCCCCTGAAGACCCGGCGCCCCGCGCTCAAGCGCCCTTTGCAGGAATGAATGGCAGCAACAGGCTGGAATCGCGCTCGCCGCCCGTATGCAGGATATGTGTCCCGCTGTTGCGCGTATTCTCGTGAAGGGCGAAGGGAAGCATCAGGCCTTCCTCCTTCTTGTAGATGTCGGCCCCGGCTACGACCAGCCGCAGCGTTTCGCCGGCGGCAAATTTCACCGAGAAGGGCCAGAGTTCAATCTCCAGCTTCACCGGTTCGCCCGGCACGAGGCGCTCTTCGCGCCTATGGGGATGAAACGGCCGCTCGGGCACGGACCGGTCCGGATCCAGCTCCCGGTGGCTTGCCCGCAGCCAGCCCAGGGCGATCGGGCCATTCTCGAAGAAGGCATAAAAGGTGAAACCGACCTCCTCACCACGCTCGTCGAGCTTTTGCAGGGCAATGAAGATGTCGGCATCGTCGCTGCCTTCAGCCTCAAGCCAGAGTCTAAGGCTGGCATGACCGGTCAGCTCGGTGTCCTCCTTGAAGCGGAAGTCGAATGTTGCCCGCCCCTCCGTTGCATCCTGCCGTAATGTCGCTGGGGGCAGCGATGTCTCGGCAAGCGATCC
>CAYRCH010000072.1:8492-11504 GCA_964422665.1 uncultured Sphingomonadaceae bacterium
GAATGCCAGTATTCGTCGATCAGGGGATGCGCCTTTGCATTCTCCCAAGTGTCCTCGGTGCGGTTCAGCGAATAGCGGATATTGTCCGAAGCGCGCGGCAGAAAGCCCGTTTCCGGAATTCCGCCATGATAGGCGAATTCGCGGTACCAGTCCGAGAAACCCTCCCACGGATTGAGCGCGGCCAAGGCGGGCGGTTTCAGCGGCGCGACGTAATACTGGATGGCCGCAAGGTAGGAGACACCCGTCATCCCTACGCGGCCATTGTTCCAGGGCAAGCGGCCAAGCCATTCGATCGCGTCGGCGCAATCCTCGGCTTCCTGGATGCCGTTGTGATGGAAATCTCCGCCCGAAAGCCACGCACCGCGCGGATCGGCGACGGCCACGCCGTAACCATGCTTTCCCCACCAGACCGGATCGGGCCCTTCGAAGGGCGTAAGGGTGGAAAGCCAGTCGGGATCGACGCCCGAGCGCGGCCAGAAGACCTGATTGGACAGGGAATGCTTCCCGTAGGGGCTCCATGCCAGCAGGATCGGCACGTCGCGTTCCGCGCCCTCCGGGCGATAAAGGTCGCAGAAGATTTCCCTCCCGTCGCGCAGCGGTATGATGCAGTTGCGCTCGATCACCAGTCCCTGTTCCACGCGGCGCTCGTAGTCTGGCGGAGGCAGCGGCGGCTTGTGTGCGGCGCTATAGGGATCGACCCCCGGCCGCATCAGCGGTTGGAACTGCGTCTCCGCCATCAGCGCACCACGAAGTAGTGGATGCGGTTTGCGCCGGGCAGCTTTTCGGCCACGCCGACAAAGACATGCTTGCTCAGCCAGGAATGCGGCCCGGCCGGCGCATCGAATTTGGGCGTTACCCGCATGTAGTAGTCATCGTGCGCGACCTCGCCGTTATGGCGAATCCTTTCCGATGCTTCGGGGGTGCGAGCCCAGCGATAGCCGCGATTCTCCAGATAGATAATCGCTCCGTCATCCGCCTCGAGAAGGTACCGCGCATCGAAATCGATCACCCCATTGTCCCGGGAGAGCGGAAAGTCTCCGCCCGACATCGGCACCACCCGCCCGTTGAGCAGTGGCCCTTCGATCGTGCCGTCCTTCGCATAGATGGCCGCGCGGGTATCTCCCCGGGCGGTTGGCAGTACCCAATAGGGCTTGGATAGCTCGATCCGGATGGTGAAGGCGTGTTCAAACCGCGGCGCAAATGGATGAGCTTCCCCCATAATTCGGCTGGCGTCCCTTTGTTGACCCGTCAACTAACCTATTAGTTGCATTTCGCCGGCGTGCTTGGCAACCGTATTCCATGGGTCTGCCTCGGGCATGGAACATGTTTGGTGACGGTCATCCGGTTTACCGGCTTTTGCTGGTATCCAAGATGATCGACCGCGAAACCGCAAGTTCCCTGCAGAACGAATTTTCGCTCTCGCTTCCCGAATGGCGCGTTCTGGCTTTTGTTTGCGGCCTGGGTTCGGCCAGTGCCAGCGAGATCGGCCAAGCGGCCGAAATCGACCGCGCGGAAATCAGTCGCGCCGTCGCCAAGCTGGAAGGCAAGGGGCTGATCGTTCGCAACGGGGACAATCAAAATCGGAAGCGCCTGATCATTTCGGCGACCGATTCCGGCATGAAGCTGTTTACCTCCGTTCGCACGCGGCGGCGCGAATATTCGCGCGAAGTCCTGAAGGGGCTTAGCGAGCAGGAATGCGACATGCTCTCCAAGGCGCTGGAAAGAATTGCCCTGACGGTAATCGAGAACCGCAACATCCCCACTGGCTGAGCGAACGGCCCAGGAGTCAGCGGGCAGGCACCTTTCCCTCGGCATCGAAAGAAAAGCTCACCGCGACGTTCGGCGCGAGATTTTCCCCCGAACTGCCGGTGCCGATGCCGAACTCGGCGCGCGCAATGGTCGCGCTTCCTTCGACATGGCGGGAGAGGCCTGAGCCGGTCAGGCGGAAGGTGATCGTCTGGGGCCGCGACTGGCCCCTGAGTTCGAGCGTGCCGCGCGCGCTGTAGCTGTTGGCGCCGGTGCGCCGCACCGAGCTTGCGCGGAACGTGGCGCGGGCGAATCTCGCGGTGTCGAAGAATTCCTCCCCGCGCAGCATCCCATCCTGCGTGGCGTCGCCCACTGATGCGCTGGCGAGGTTTACTTCGATTTCAATATCGGCCGTTTCGGGGCGATCCGGGTCCATCGTGATCGAACCGCTCCAGCCAGAGAAGCTGCCGTCGATCGTTTCGCCGGCATTGGTAACCGAGAAGGCGAGACGCCCGCCCGGCTGGATGGTCCATTCCGGCGGCGGGCCGGGCACATCGGTCGGGGATTGCTGCGCTTCTGCCTGGGCCTCTTGGGCGTCCGACGCTTCGGAGCCGGATTCGTCCTCCTGCGGCTGTCCGGCCGTCTGTGACGGGGCAGGAGGTTCGTCCGCCCCTGGATCTGGCGGCGTTTCCCGTTGACTCGCCCGTTCGGGCACGGTTTCCAGCGATGCGCCTATGGTCGTGAATGTGCCGAGACCCAGCGCGATTACACTGGCGCCCAGTACCATGCCGGCGGCATTGCTCGCACCCGGCGACATGCGTTCCATCAGTCGGTGGCGCAGCAGGAACTGGTGCCTCAGCGCGCCTGCCACATGCATTGCGAAGAGGGCAATGCCGATCCAGGCGAGAAGTTCATGCGCTTCTTCCGCCGTATCGCCGAGGGTGTCCGGGAGCGGCAGATGAGGCAGTTCGACCAACCCGAACAGTACTGTCGGGATCTGGATTTCCGAAGTTGAGACGAGCGCCCAGCCGGTTAGCGGGGCGAGAATCAGGAACACATAGAAGCCCAGATGCACCGCCTTGGCGAGGAAGGCGGTAATCCCGCTTTCGACCGGTGGGGGCGGCCGGTGCGCCAGCCGCCAGCCCAGTCGGACCAGCGTCAGCGCCAGGATTGTAATGCCGATCGACTTGTGAAGCTGGAAGAGAGCGAAGCCGCTGGCATCGGGGGGCATGGCGAAGCCCAGCGCGATCTCGAATGCCAGCGCCA
>CAYRCH010000073.1:0-6304 GCA_964422665.1 uncultured Sphingomonadaceae bacterium
ACCGCAACGAGCCGCATGGCGCGCTGCACGGGCTGATGCGGGTGCGCCAGTTCACGCAGGACGATGCGCATATCTTCTGCACCGAGGACCAGATCGTGTCCGAAGTGCGCAAGTTCTGCGAACTCGCCGACCGGGTCTACCGCCATTTCGGCTTCACCTATTCGGTCAAGCTCGCCCTGCGCCCGGAGACACGCTTCGGCACCGAGGAAATGTGGGACAAGGCCGAGGCCGAACTGCGCGAGGCAGTGGTCGCGGCGGGGCTGGCGACGGAGGAATATGGCTGGGAGGAACTGCCCGGCGAAGGCGCCTTCTACGCGCCCAAGCTCGAATGGCATCTGACCGACGCGATCGGCCGCACCTGGCAGGTCGGCACGATCCAGTCCGACCGCGTGCTGCCCGAGAGACTCGATGCTGCGTTTGTGGGCGAAGATGGTGAAAAACACCGCCCGGTAATGCTCCACCGCGCAATCTTCGGATCCTACGAGCGCTTCATCGGCATTCTGATCGAACATTTCGCCGGCCGCCTGCCCGTCTGGCTGGCCCCGGTGCAGGTGGTGGTGGCGACGATCGTCTCCGACGCCGATCCCTATGCGGGCGAGGTGCTGGCGAAGCTGAAGGCAGCGGGCATCCGCGCCGAAAACGATCTTCGCAACGAGAAGATCAACTACAAGGTGCGCGAACATTCGGTGAAGAAGGTTCCCTACCTGCTGGTGGTCGGGAAGCGCGAAGCCGAGGAAGGCACGGTCGCGCTGCGCACGCTGGGCGAACAGGAGCAGCGCGTCCTGCCGGTCGACGATGCGATCGGCTTGCTCAAGGCCGCGGCGACACCGCCCGATTTGCGAGACGACTGATTTATCCGTCTTGCCCCTTTTCCCTGGCGAGCTAAGTCTCGCGAGGGAGAGGGGTGGAAATGATCAGGAACTTGCTGGCCGCAGCGGCGTGTCTCTTGGTGATGTCGGCCTGCGACATGCCCGCCGGGATGGTGACGCAGGAAGCAGGTGCAGTCGACGAAGCGCGGCTGCTGGCCGCCGAAAGCGACCCGGATAACTGGCTCGCCCATGGCCGCACCTATGAGGAGCAGCGCTACAGCCCACTCGATCAGGTGAATACGGGCAATGTTGGCGACCTTGGTCTCGCATTCGCGGTCGAACTGGATACCAATCGCGGTCAGGAAGCGACGCCGATCGTTGTCGACGGCGTGATATATGTCTCGACCGCTTGGTCGAAGGTTCTCGCCGCCAACGCCGCCACGGGCGAAGTACTGTGGCGGTTCGATCCCGAGGTGGACGGCGCAAAAGGTGCCCATGCCTGCTGCGACGTGGTCAATCGCGGTGTCGCGGTTTGGGAAGGCAAGGTCTTTGTCGGCACGATCGACGGGCGGCTGATCGCCCTCGACGCGGCCAGTGGCGAGAAATTGTGGGACGTCGTCACCGTCGACCAGGCCAAGCCCTATACGATCACAATGGCCCCGCGCGTGGTGCGCGGCAAGGTGATCATCGGCAATTCGGGCGCGGAACTGGGCGTCCGCGGCTATCTGTCCGCCTATGACGCGGATAGCGGGGAGCTGGTCTGGCGCTTCTATACAGTGCCCGGAAATCCGGCGGACGGGCCCGACGGCGCCGCATCGGACGAAGCGTTTGAACGCTTCGCCGGCGCAACCTGGCACGGCAACTGGTGGGAACTGGGGGGCGGCGGCACCGTGTGGGATTCGGTGGTGTACGATGCCGATTTCGACCAACTGATGATCGGCGTCGGTAATGGCGCCCCCTGGAACCACCGCGCGCGTTCCGATGGCAGGGGCGACAATCTGTTCCTGTCTTCGATCCTCGCGCTCGATCCCGATACGGGCGCCTACAAATGGCATTACCAGCTCAATCCCGGCGAAACCTGGGATTACACGGCCACGCAGCAGATCACGCTTGCCGAACTCGAAATCGATGGAGCGCGGCGCAAGGTGCTGATGCAGGCGCCGAAGAACGGGTTCTTCTACGTGATCGACCGCGCGGACGGGAAGCTGGTCAGCGCCGAACCCTATGTTCCGCAGAACTGGGCCGAACGGATCGACCTCTCCAGCGGACGGCCGGTGGAAAGACCCGGGGCGCGCTACGAGAACACGCCCTACTTCGTCTATCCTTCGGGCATCGGCGCCCATGCCTGGCAGCCGATGAGCTATTCGCCGCGAACCGGGCTCGTCTACATCCCCGCCATGCATGTGCCCATTACGATGCGCGACGACCGCAATTTCGAGCGGTATTTCGGGCGCTGGAACACCGGGGTCGCAATGGAAGGCCCGCCTTCGGATCGGCTTGAAGAGGCCCGCAACCGGGGCTGGCTGCTGGCTTGGGATCCGGTGAAACAGCAGGCCGCGTGGACGATTGAGCGGGACTGGCCATGGAGCGGCGGCACATTGGCCACCGGCGGCGACCTGGTGTTTCAGGGCGACGCCCACGGGAAGTTCCGTGCCCATGATGCACGCAGCGGACAGGAATTGTGGAGCTTCGATGCCGGGCAGGGCGTCATGGCCGGACCGATCAGCTACCGGGTCGACGGAGTGCAGTATGTCGCCGTGCTGGCCGGATATGGCGGATCGATGGGCGTCGCGCGGCCGAGCGAATGGATGCAGAATCCGCTCCCCAACGGAAGGCTGCTGGTGTTCCGGATCGGAGGAAGCGCCGAATTACCAGCGCCCACTCAGGCAGAACCGCGCCCCTATGTCAGCAGCACCGAGACTTTCTCCGCGACGCAGCTGGCCGAAGGCCCACTACTTTACGGCACCTTCTGCGCGCTATGCCACAATGGCCCGGTCAATCCGGATTTGTGGCGGTCTCCCGTCGCCACCGATGCCGCAGCCTGGCGGGCGATAGTGCATGACGGAGCTCTTTCCGCCAATGGCATGATCGGGTTCGATGAATGGCTGAACGAGGAGCAGGTCGAGGCAATTCGCGCCTATGTACTGGCCGAGGCCAAGCGCCTGTCGGAGGCCGGGCAGACTCCGTAAAGACGGATGTCAGAAGGGCAGTGCGGGGCCTGCCGCAATGAGCGCGAGGGCGCAGAATGCGGTAAGTGCCATGCCGATCATTTCGACCGGGTCCGGTGCCCATTGCCATGCGAGAGAGATTGCCTTTGCCATGGGCAAAGCTTCGCAGGCGGTCCCTAACGAATCGTTAAGATTAACCTTGCCGCCAGGCGCTGGAATCAATCCAGGTCGGGCATTTGCTGGCTCGCACAGTGGAAGCCTCCGCCGCCAGCCAGCACGGCATCGGCCGGCACGCCTATGGCGGCCCGGTCGGCAAACATCGCGTCCACCGCCGCCACCGCATCAGCATCGCCCGGCAGGTCGAAGGTGGGCACGATCACGACATCGTTGGCGATGACGAAATTCATATGGCTGGCGGGCTCGACAATGTCCCCGCTCGTCACCAGCCCGGGCGAAGGCACGTCGCGGACCTCAAGCCCCGCGGCAAAGGCGCGCGAGCGCGCATCTTCGTAGATTGCCGCATTGGGATCGTCCGGACCATTCGCCACCGGCAATGCGAGCACGCCCGGCGCCACGAACCGGGCGAGGTTGTCAACATGGCCGTCCGTATGGTCGTTTATGAGGCCCTCGCTCAGCCACAACACGCGTTCGAAGCCGAGATCGCGGGCCAGCCGGTCCTCTATCTCCTCCCGGGACAATTGGGGATTGCGATTGGGATTGAGCAGGCACTGTTCGGTGGTAACGACCAGCCCCGTGCCATCGCCGTCAATCGCTCCGCCTTCCAGGATCCAGTCACAGGTCTCGACATCGAGGCCGGCGCTTTCAGCCAGTTCGGCTCCGATGGTCTGGTCGCCTGCCATCTCGAACTTGCCGCCCCAGCCATTGAAGCCGAACCGCTTTGCAATCGTGCGCCCGGCCGCGCCCGGCATCACCAGCGGGCCCGTGTCGCGCAGCCAGACATCGCCATAGGTGCGGCGCTCCAGCCTGACTGCACCGCTCACCAGCGACCTTGCCCGTGCCTCGTTGGCCGCATCGCGCACGATCAGCCGCACTTCCTGCCCACTCTCAGCGACAGCATTGGCGAAGGCGGCAATCTGCTCCTGCGCCCGGGCCAGCACCTCGGGCCACTCCGCCTCGTCATGCGGGAAGCCGATCCAGAGCCATTTCTGACGATGCCATTCGGGCGGCAGCCGCCCGGCAACCATGTGGGTCATTGCAAAGCTGAACCTCGCTTCAGCAACCTTCGCCAGCAGCGCAGCTTTCTTCGCGGATCGCGCGAAACTCGTCGCCCTCGACCCAATTGGGCCAGCTGCTGCTCATCGCCAGCATACGGCCGATGCGATAGAATAGCTGGAGATCCTCCATCACCCCGGCCCAGTTCCAGTTCTCGTCATATTCGTCATTGGGCCCGTGATAGCGGTTGTCGCGATAGTCCTTCGCCACGGCCTGACCCGCTTCGACCCCGCCGTCGATCAGGTCCTCGCCGCCATCGAGATAGAGCATCGGCACCCCTCGCTTGGCAAAGGCGAAATGATCGGAGCGGTAGTAATAGCCCGCCTCGGGCGTGGAATCGGGCGTGGTGGTGCGCCCGAGATTGGCCAGTGCCGCATCGACATATTCATCGAGCTGGCTCTTGCCGCCGCCGACCACGGTGACGTCCCGCGCGGGGCCCGCGATCAGGAACGCGTCCATGTTGATCCCGCCGACCGTCTGCGACAGCGGAAAGACCGGATTGGCGGCGTAATAGTCTGCGCCCAGCAGGCCCTGCTCCTCGGCAGTGACGGCCAGGAACACGAGGCTGCGTGCCACCGGTCCCGCCTTGGCGTGGGCTTCGGCGAGCGCCACCAGGGCAGCGGTGCCCGTGGCATTGTCGACCGCGCCATTGCAGATGTCGTCGCCCGTCGGGTCCGGCGTACAGGTGCCGAGATGATCCCAGTGCGCGGTGTGGATGACATATTCATCCGGGCGTTCCGCGCCCGGCAAAACGCCGATCACGTTCTGCGAATTATAGGTGCGGATGTCGTTCGCGAAGCTTGTCGAGGCGGTGAGCCCCAGCGGCACCGGGCGGAAGCCGGGCCGCTTGGCTGCCGCGGACAGACTGGCGAAATCCTGCCCCGCCGCCGTGAAAATCCGTTCCGCGACGTCCTGCTGGATCCAGCCGTTCATCTGGGTCAGCCGCGGGGCATTCTCACCCCGCTGGGCGTAGGCTTGCGGCCCCGTCCACGAGCTTTCGACTACGTTCCAGCCGTAGGACGCAGGGAAGCTTTCATGCACGATCAGCGCCCCGGCCGCGCCCTGCCGGGCCGCCTCTTCATATTTGTAGGTCCAGCGCCCGTAATAGGTCATCGCCCGGCCATTGAAAGGGCCCTGCAGCCCCTCCTGGTCGTAGTCCGGATCATTGACGAGGATGACGGCGATCTTCCCGGCCATGTCGATACCGGCGTAGTCGTTCCATTCCTTTTCCGGAGCGTCGATGCCGAAGCCGACGAAGACCAGTTCCGCATCCTCGATCTGGGTATTCGCATCCTCGCGGTAGCTCACGCCGACCCAGTCCTGGGAAGGAGCGAAGCTCAGATCGACGCCGTGGCCCGATACGGTGAGCGCGGCGAAATCGCGTGCTGTGATCTCGACCAGCGGAACATCCTGCACCCATGAACCATTGTTGCCGGGCTGGAGCCCCGCGGCCTCGAACTTCTCGATCAGATAGGCGACCGTCTTCTCTTCGCCTTCCGTTCCCGGCATCCGGCCGCCGAATTCGTCGGAGGACAATGTACGGGTGATCTCCTTCATGGTCGCTTCGGACAATTCTCCGGCTTCCACCTGGGGAAGGTCGAGCCCCGCCGCACCGGGCGCGGCGGCATCGCAGGCCGAGAGCGCAAGGCCGGCAAAGGCGATCGCAAGAAATCGTTGCATCGGAAAATCTCTTTCAACTGAAACCAATATCCCCCTGTGGCATCCTCCTTGGCGCGAGGCAAGGAAGGCCCCCCGGGCCGCTGCATGCTTGATGGGCGCGGCCCGGCAGGGCAGGGAGGCAATATGGAGCCCGACTGGCAAGGAGCATTGGCCCGCGCGGAAGCGCATTCTCCCTTCCTTGCGCGTCTGCTCGGCCGTTTCCCGAAGATTGCCGACCTGCTCGCTTCCGGCCGGATCGACGAGGCGCTGGCAGCTGCACGCAGTGCCGGCGAGGATTCCGCCGACATACCCAAGGCTCTGCGAGAGGAGCGTTCGGGTTTCGCGCTGACGCTGGCGGTGGGCGACCTCGCCGGATATTTTTCCCTCGCCGATGTCACGCGAGAGCTTTCGGCGCTCGCAGACCGTGCCAGCAAT
>CAYRCH010000073.1:6404-11135 GCA_964422665.1 uncultured Sphingomonadaceae bacterium
ATCACCCACTACGAATCCAGCGCCCTGGCATGGGAACGGGCCGCTTTCATCCGCGCGCGCGCGGCTGCCGGCGATATTGCGGCGGGCGAGGATTTCCTCGATGCCATATCGCCCTTCGTCTGGCGCAGGAGCCTCGATTTCGGAGCGATCGACGATATCCGGCGCCTGACGCTGAGGATCCGGGATGCCCATTCCGGCCCGCGCACTCCCGGCCCCGGATACGATGTCAAACGCGGGCGCGGCGGCATCCGCGAAGCGGAATTCTTCGCCCAGACTCACCAGTTGATCCATGGAGGGCGCCATCCGGACCTTCGGCTGCGGGGCACGCGCGCGGCGCTCGACGCGCTGGCGGCGGCGGAAATCATCGCATCCGATACCGCCCGCGAAATCGGCGAAGCCTACGACCTGCTGCGCACAGCCGAGCACCGGCTGCAGATGGTTGCCGACCGGCAGACCCACATGCTGCCCCAGGATGAGGCCGGGCTGGCCAATGTGGCACGGCTGGCCGGCTTCGATGACGCTGCAGGCTGGATCGCTCACATTACTTCGGCCACCGACACTATCGGTCGTCATTATGATGCGTTGCTGCAGCAACATGGCGAGGACGAAGACGAGGCGCCGTTGCCTTCGCGACTGGAACAATTCGATCCCGCCGATCGAGAAACGATCGAGACGCGCATCGAGGGTTGGCGCAGCGGCAAGGTTCGCGCGCTGCGCAGCGAGGCGGCCCGCAGTGCATTCGACGCGATGCTTCCCGCGCTGATCGACGCCCTGGCCAAGGCGTCCGATCCGATGCGCGCACTCGCCCGATGGGAAAGCCTGATCGCCGGCCTGCCCAGCGCGATCAACATGTTCCGACTGCTGCAAGCCAGGCCGGGTCTGCTGGACCGCCTGTTGCGCGTCCTTACGCTTGCCCCGCCGCTGGCCGACAAGCTCGCCCGACGGCCAGAACTGCTCGATGCGCTGATCGACGCCAGCGTCCTCGACCTGCCAGGCGACGTCACGGCGCTGGCCGCACGGATGGAACCCGAGGCCGAGGATGCGGACTACGAAGCCCGGCTCGACCGCGTGCGACAGGTCGTAGGCGACATTCGCTTTGCCCTAGGCGTGCAGATCGTCGAGGCCGCTCAGGATCCGCTGGAGGTCGGCTCTGCGCTTTGCCGGGTGGCCGAAGCCGCACTGCTCGCCTGCGCCGAGGCCGCGGGAAGAGATTTCCGAGCCGCCCACGGCTCTATCCCCGGAGGCGAACTGTCCGTTCTCGGCTTGGGGCGGCTGGGCGGCGAAATGCTGACTCCCGCATCCGATCTCGATATCGTCTATATTTTTTCGGGCGATACCGCTGCGGATTCCGACGGGCGGCGGCCGCTTGCCGCAACGCTCTATTTCAACCGCCTCGCCCAACGCCTGACGGCCGCTCTCAGCGTGCCCACGGCGGAAGGGGCACTTTACGAAGTGGATACGAGGCTGCGCCCGCAGGGAAACCAGGGACCGCTGGCAGTCAGCATCGAAAGCTTTGAACGCTACCAGAAGGAAGACGCCTGGACCTGGGAACACATGGCGCTGTGCCGCGCGCGCGTTCTGGTCGCCTCTCCCGGCGTCCGGAACGAGATCGACCGCGTAATAGGCGAAGTGCTGGAGCGCGAGCGCGACCCTGTGCAGCTCAAGGCCGACATATTGCGCATGCGCGGGGAGATGCTGGCGCACAAGTCGCCGGCCGGCCCGCTCGACGCCAAGCTCTCGCGAGGCGCACTGGTCGATCTCGAATTCGTGATCCATTACCTTCAGCTGCGCCATCGGACCGGCTTTTTCCCGCGGCTGGGCGAAGCCATTTCCGCACTGGCATCAAAGGGGCTTGTGGCACCCGATCTCGCCGATGCGCATGATCGCCTGACCAGGATACTCATCGCCTCGCGACTGCTTGCCCCGGACGGCACGATGCCACCCCCGCCGGCCGACGAAGTGCTGGCACGGACCTGCGGTTACGAAAGCCCGAATCAACTGCTATCTGCCCTGCAGGATGCCCGCAGGATCGTGGCGGGAGAATGGAAATCGGCCTTCGGCCAGGAATTGGAGACAGAATGATGAGCGAGCGGCCCGACATTGGCGATCCCATGCCTGATGTGGAGATGACAGGGCCGAATGGAGGTTCGCTGAAACCCTCCGACTTCAAGGGGAAGAAGCTGGTGATCTTCTTCTATCCAAAGGACGATACGCCCGGCTGTACTACCGAGAACAAGGACTTCACGGCCCTCGCTGCGGACTTCGAAAAAGCCGGCGTGGCGCTGCTGGGCGTGAGCAAGGATCCGCCGGAAAAACACGCCAAGTTTGCGGCCAAGCACGGTCTCGAAGTGCCGCTCGCCTCCGATCCGCCGGAAAACGGCCTTGCCGACGCGCTCGGAATCTGGGGGGAGAAGAGCATGTATGGCCGCAAATATCTGGGCATGGAGCGGACCACCTATCTGGTGAGCCCGGACGGGCGGATCTCCCATGTTTGGCGCAAGGTCAAGGTGAAGGGCCATGCCGCCGAAGTGCTGGAAACGGCGCGGGGTTCATAAGGAACCAATCCGGGCAGGAATTCTGATTCGCACTGTCCGGTGAAGCGAACCAGCCCAGCGGTAGAGCGAATTTCGCCTTCCGCCATTCCCCTCGCAAATTTCGGCATTTTTCCCGAATTGCCATCCGGTTCCAACGACTCAACGCACGCGTCAAGCGGTTCATCGTGCATAGCGTGCGAATTTGTTGCCTCGTTAATTTTCTCCCGCATACCCCATACTCACGCAGAGACGCCGGGGGGCAAATCCGACAGTCTCTGATTGATTGAGTTCGGCCCAACGGCCGGAGCGTGCAGAGCGGGTAAGGATTGGCCCGGTCGCACATGGCACGAAGTTGGACGGGATATCGATTTGATGAGCATGGGATGGCAATTCGGCAAGGCTGCAGGACTTTCGGCAGCGGCGTTTTTCGCGATGGCGGCAAGCCCGGCCCTCGCCAATGGCGCGGCGACAGCCACCCAGGTCACCGGCGTGATCGATATTGCCAAAAGCAGCGATGCTCCGCTGATCCGCAATGATGAAGAATTCGGCCGGCTTTTCGCCAGCTGGCGCGCCTCCGATTCCGGAGAAGAGGACATGCTGGGCGGCGTATCGGTGCCCTCGCGCATGCCGCTCGACGACATGGTGCTGACCAGCTCCTACGGCATGCGCAATCACCCGATTCTCGGCAGCCGGCGCAAGCATAATGGCGTCGACCTGGCAGCCGCGCACGGCACACCGGTGTTCGCCACTGCGGATGGCAAGGTCGAAATGGCCAAGCGTTTCGGAAGCTACGGCAATTATGTGCAGATCGGCCATGGCGGTGAATATGAAACTCGCTACGCCCATCTGGCGAGCTATACGGTTGCCGAAGGCGACACTATCCGCAAGGGCGACCTTATCGGCTATGTGGGCTCCACCGGCCGTTCGACCGGCCCACACCTCCACTATGAAGTCCGCATCGAAGGCGCTCCGGTCGATCCGCGGCCCTATATGATGGAAGCCCAGCTGGCGGTTCGCGAAGATGCGAATGCGCAGGGCGGCCCCGACGAAGAATAAGCTCCATAACAGCTTATATGGATTTGAGGGCGGGATTTTCCCGCCCTTTCCATTGGCGGAGCGGTTAGCGGCCCGGGTCGCCGTCCAGCAGGCGACGAGCCATCTCTCGCACTTCGGCGCCCATATCCTCCCGCTCCAGCGCCAGCGCCAGCGTCGCCTCGATGAAGCCGGTCTTGGAACCGCAATCGAACCGACGGCCGGCAAAGGTCACTGCGTGAAAGGGCTGCGTCCCGATCATTTTGGCCATCGCATCGGTCAGCTGGATTTCGCCGCCGGCACCTTTTTCCTGCGCCTCCAGTACACGCATCACCTCGGGCTGGAGGATATAACGGCCGGATATGATCTTGTTCGACGGCGCCTTGTCCACCGGTGGCTTTTCCACCAGCCCTTTCACCTCCGTCAGCGCGCCGGTCTCGCGGCCGGGGTCGATCACGCCGTAGGACGAAACTTCCTCGCGCGGAACTTCGAGCACACTGATCAGGTTCCCACCCACTTCATTATAGGCCTCGACCATCTGCTTCATGCAGCCCGGCTCTCCCACCATGAGTTCATCGGGGAGGAGGATCGCGAAGGGCTCGTCGCCCACGATCGCCCGGGCACACCATATGGCGTGGCCAAGCCCCAGCGGAACCTGCTGGCGCACGGTAATCAGGTCGCCCGGGGTGAAGCGCGTGGGCTGGAGCACGTCGAGGTTCTTGCCGCGCTCTCCCATCGTGGTCTCAAGTTCGAACGCGATATCGAAATACTCGACCAGCGCGGTCTTTCCCCGGCCAGTGACGAAGATCACTTGTTCGATCCCGGCTTCTCGCGCCTCGTCCACCGCATACTGGATCAACGGGCGATCAACGACCGGAAGCAGTTCCTTGGGGATGGCCTTGGTTGCAGGAAGGAATCTGGTGCCGAGTCCCGCAACGGGAAACACGGCTTTTCGGATCGGTTTGCGCTGATTCATAGGCATTCGCGAATAGGGGCCGGCCGAGCCGGCCGCAACCACGGTGTCGCAGTCCCCCGTCCCCTGCCTCATTGTTGCAGGCGGCGCGATTCCCGCTAAACGCTCGATCATGGATAAAATCATCATTCGCGGGGGCAAGCGGCTGGCGGGCACGATTCCCGTTTCCGGCGCAAAGAATGCCGCGCTCAC
>CAYRCH010000074.1:0-11026 GCA_964422665.1 uncultured Sphingomonadaceae bacterium
CGATCACCATGCCGATCCCGGTTTCGCGCGGCGAGGTCATCGTGGGCGAATAGACGTAGCTTACCCGGCCGCCCGGAATGCGCGACCCCCTGGTGATCTGCTCGCAGCCGTACCAGTCGGCGAGATAGTCTTCCCAGGTTCCCCCAGGCCGGTTGAAATAGGCGCTGGCGCTGAAATCCCCGCTGGCCGCATTCACCACCCGGCCGCGTTCCGACTGCGGCAATTCCATACTCTGCCGCTCGACCGCCTTCTGGTGGAAGCCCTGGGGAAGGTCCAGCACGCGGAAATCCTGCGCCGCCGCGCCCTGCGTCCACGCGAGGCCGATCGCCGCGGCCAGCCCGGCCCTCCGCCACCGATATGCCATTGCCCTCTCCTTCGCACTGGTAGCGCTACCATAGCGAGTAGAAGGCGGGCTGCAACCCCGCTCGGGATCAGCTCAGGCCAAAGTTCAGGACAGCAGGGGCGATGGCGCGAGGCTGGCATGCCTGCCCGGCCCGCGCCCGCTTCCGCCGGTCAGTCTTCCTTGCCTGCGACGCCGTAATTGATCTGCGCGTTGCGGGTCTTCTGAAACTCGGGGACGCTCATCCCCTTCATCGCGGCATAGATGTCGATATTGCCGATGCCGGTCACCGCGCCGAGCTTCTCCAGCATGAAGAAGATTACGCCGTAATGGATCATGCCGATCCAGTCGCGGCGGCGGACGAGGTCCTTCTCTTCCTCGGTCAGCCCGCCCTTCTCGTAGGCGGCTTCCTCGTCCTCGCGGAACAGCTTGCGCATGCCCGGTTCGGTCAGCGAATGGAGGAAGTGATTGAGGCGGAAGCCCTTCACCGATCGCTCGATGGTGAAGGGATAGGTGCCTTCCATCTCTTCGGCGCCCTGGTAGTCCCAGCTGGCGCGCTGGCGCGTCTTTTCCGGATCCTCGACCGGCGCATCCTGCGATTTCTCTTCGAGGATCATGGTGGCGATCGGGCACATGGAGGGCAGGAAATAGGTCTTGTGCGTGGCTTCCACGTCGGCCGACAGGGCGCCGCGCATCATCAGCCACATCACCACCTCGGCGCCTTCCCAGCCGCCGCGGCGGGCGAGCTCGGCAATCGGCAGGTCGAGCAGGCTTTCGGGATCCTTTTCGAGCTTCTCCATGAACTCGTAATCCCATTCGGGATTGTTGAATCCGCAGCCCTCACCGTGGACCTGGTGCGAAAGCCCCCCAGTGCCGGCGATCGCCACCTTGATGTCTTCGGGATAGGAGAGGATGGCCTGGCGCAGGCTCTTGCCGAATTTGTAGAAGCGCCGCGCGCTCGGCAGCGGCACGGTCAGCACGCCGCACACGATCGGCAGCAGCTTGCAGGCCCAGCCGTCCTGGTCGTTATAATCGACCATTACCGAGAGTGGCGAGAAAGCGCCGTGATCGAGGCCCTTGCCCTGGAAATAGGACAGGTCGAACTCGTTCGCGACCATCACGCGGGCGACATGCTCGGCGAATTTGGGGTCGCCCTTGATCGCGGGGATATCGCGCGGCCCGCCGCCTTCGTCCGCGGCCTTGAATTCCTCGCCCACGCCAAGCGCGAAGTGGCTGTAATGGTCGAAGAACGAGGTCATGTGGTCGTTGTAGATATAGACCAGCACGTCGGGCTTCTTCTCGCGAAACCACTTCTGCACCGGCTCATAGCCTTCGAAAATCGGCTTCCAGACGGGATCGTCGAATTTATTCGCATCCTTGGCGAAAGCGATGGTGGGAGTGTGCGAGGTGGCTACGCCGCCAACGATCTTTGCCATCTTGAACCTTGTCCTCTCCTTGTCGCGCCGGGCCGGCGCGGCCGAACGGTTTCGGCCAATATATGCATCGCACATTGCCATCGCCATGCGCATTGCGGCAAGTCAAACTTTTCCGAATGGCGAAATTATCGCATATCCGAACGGATTGTCCTGTCAGGCAAGGCAGGCAAGCGAAAGGGGCGGAACCGCATCGGCCCGCCCCTTCCTGCCACTGCCGGGCCGAAGCCCGCAGCGTCTCTTAGCTGAGGTGCTTGGACACCGCAGCCGTCATTTTGAACATCGAGATCTGCGACTTGCCGATCACCTCGCCGAGCGTGGCGTCGGGGTTGATCATCCGCTTGTCCTTGCTGTCCTGCAGGCCCTTGCCCTTGATGTATTCCCAAACCTTGGAAGTGACCTGGGCGCGGGTCATCGGACCCTTGCCGACCACCGCTTCCAGCGCGGGGGTAAGGTTCACCGGCTTTTGCAGGGCATTGTTCTTGCCAGCCATTGTACGCTCTCCTTTCAAAACGATAGCAAAGTTGAAAAATTCACATTCAATCCAGCCCGTCCTCGGACCAGTCTTCGTCATCCAGATCCTGATGCTCGTAGCTGGCGCTGAGCAGCGCGACCGACAGCACGTGACCATCGATCGCCTTGCGCAGTTCCTGCCGGGTGGCGCCCGGCATCAGGGTCAGCGGAAGGTCAAGGGCAAACAGCTGGAAGAAATAGGCCTGCGGGCCTGCCCCTTCGGCCGGGTTGGGCAGCAGCCATTCGGAATTGCCCAGCGAGTTCTTGCCCACGCGCGGCGGTATTTCGCCTTCGAGCAGCTTGCCCTGCTGGGGCGCGAGGCCCCAGACCAGCCAGTGGCAAGCCGGCTCCCCGCCATCGGCGCGGGGCGATTCCACCACCAGCGCCAGTTCGGCCGTGCCCTTCGGCGGCGCGGTCCATTCAAGGGGCGGCGCCACCGCATCTTCTTCCTGCGCGGTAAAGCAGGGATCGAGTTGCCCGCCTTCGGCAAAGGCCGCAGAGGCCAGCCGAAACCCGCCATGACCGATCAGGTTTTTGTCGGCCAATTCGGCCGCCATCAGGCTGCCTTGCCTGACGGAGGTATTCGTCGTTCCTTCCATAGGGGGTGCTCTGCCTTCTGCCCCGGGGAATGGCAAGGCGGGGAATAGTGTAGCCTGTGCAGAAGAATCCGCAGGAAAAACCGGATTTGCGCCTTAGCGGCTGCCGGGATCGGGCTCCTTGCCGAACCAGATGAAGGCGAAACTGCCGCCCAGAGCAACGCCCATGGCCTGCCAGTCCGAGCCGCGCCACGGCCCCCGCTCGAGGATCACTTCGTCATGCGCCCGGCTATCCTGCCACAATTCGAGCGCGAATTCGGGCGTAATCCCGCGGCTTGACCAGGCGGCGATCTCGATCCCGATACCCTGATAGGCGCCGCGCGTGATCTCCTTCGGCTTGTCCCACATCGCCTGGGCATAGCGGCCGTCGGGCGTGAAGCAGACCGGAGTCCAGTCGCCATCGTCCGACCAGCTATGCGCGTTGCAGGGCTGACCGCTGCGCGGATCGCGCATGTCGAGCACGTCCAGACCGCCGTCGCCCTGCCGGGCCATGTCGTCGACATGCGCCTGCGCCACGCGGCTGAGCAGCGGTGAATAGGCGACCCGGGGCAGGCCATTACGCTGGCGATAGTCGTTGACGATGCGAGTGAGCCGCTCGACGGCCCGCGCATTGTCCGGCGCGGCGGCGCTGACCGGTCCCGGGCCAGCGGCCGCCGAGGGCAGGCAGGCGCTGACGGCCAGGGCCAATGGCAGGGCGAAGATGCGGGCAATGCGTTTCATCGGGCGGGCAACTCCATGGCCGAAAGCGCGGCAATGATGCCACTGCCCGGCCGCCCGGCCTAGCCCCGGCGCAGCAACACAGCCGATTGACCCGGCAGGTCGCCGGATGGCATCCTGTGCCCATGGCGCATCGTTTCGCCACATTCGCGGAATTCTGGCCGCATTATCTGCGCGAACACAGCCGCGCCGATACGCGCGCGCTCCATTATGCCGGGACGTCGCTGGTAGTGGCGCTCGCGATCGGGGCAGTGCTCAGCGGACACCTGCTCTGGCTCGTGGCCGTGCCGATCGCCGGTTACTTCTTCGCCTGGGTCGGTCACTTCGTGCTGGAGAAAAATCGTCCGGCCACCTTTACGCACCCGCTCTGGAGTCTCGCGGCCGATTTCCGCATGTGGTTCCTGTGGCTGACGGGACGGCTTGGACCGGAACTGGAGCGTGCAGGGGTGAGGCGCCGCTAGGCTTCAGCCGCAGCCCGCTCCTCACCGCGCAGCAGCCATGATGGCGGCCCCAGGCGGAGCGTGTCCGAGATCAGCCACAGCATCGCGGCGGCCCGCAACCCCGCCGCTCCCAGGATCGCTTCCATCGGCATGGCCGGCCAGCCGCCTTCCTCGCCCGAGAAGAACCACAGTTCCGCGAAATAGGCGGCCGCGTCGCCAATCAGGAACAGGATAATCGGGGGCCAGCGGCGCGCCGTCACCAGCACGAAGGGATAGACCCACAGGTCGAACTGAGGCGAATAGACCTTGCTGGAGAGGATGAACCATAGCAGCACCGGCGTGGCGAGCAGCCACAGCCGGTCGCGATACCGGCTCCAGCCGAGCCACAGGATTGCGCCTGCACCGGCCACGAACAGCAGCAGCGACAGGAGGTTGCGCTGCGGGATATCGGTCGCGAACACGCCGTAATGGCCGGCGAGGTCCCAGATCGCCGCGCGCGTGCCGGTGCGTTCGGAGGAGAATTGGTAGAATTCCCACCAGTTCTCGGGCGCTGCCAGGACGAAGGGCAGGTTGACCGCGGCCCAGGCAATGACTGCCGCCACTGCCATCGCCGCCACTTCGCTCAATCGTCCTGCGAAAAACCTGCGCAGCGCAAACAGCGGCAGCAGCAAGACCGGGAACAGCTTGGCTGCCGCGCCGAGCCCGGCCAGCGCGCAGGCATCGACAAGCTTTTTGCGCTCTGCGGCCAGGAACGCACCCAGCGCCAGTACCATCGCCAGCAGGTCCCAGTTGTGCCCGACATAGAGCAGGAGCGGCGGTGCCAGCGCCCATGCCCACAGGCGGGAGGGCGGCAGATCCAGTTCCCACAGCAGGCGGGTGACCACCAGGGCCAGCGCGGCATTCACCAGAGTTACGACGAACAGGAAGGCCGGGTCGCCTGCCTCGCCGCCGAACAGACCATGCGTGAGCAGCGCCTGCGCCCAGATGAGCATTCCGGTCAGGACGGGATATTCCATCCGCGTGTCGAAATAGGGGACTCCGCCTTCGGCCAGACCGCGCCCGCGCCAGAACGGATAGGCATCCGAATAGCAGCCCTTCACGTAGAATTCGAGATTGCTCCATTGGCCGTCGAAGGTGCAGTGCGCCTTGAACAGCCATCCCAGCGCGCAGGTGAGGGCCGTTGCGACCAGGAGCAGCGCGAGCTGCTTGCGCCGAGCGTTCGATCCCTTGCTGATATCCAAGCGTCCCGCCCCGTATCGCCGCCACTCCTGCTAAGCCGAGCGTGAGGGGCACGCAAGCATGAGGTGAATCGGATCAGGCGTCTTTGCCGTCATCCGCCGGATCGGCTCCATCCGTATCGTCGCCGGAGCCGTCCGAAGAGCCGTCACCATCGGCGGCGGCCGTGGCCGCGGCCTCCCGCATCGAATCAAGCATTTCCAGGGTCACCCGGCCGGCATCGCCCCCGGCCTCGGAGGCAGTGTTCAGCGCTTCGATCATCGCCCGGGCGACCGAAGCCATTTCTCCGCCATGGGGATTATAGGCGACCGGACGCAGGTCGTAATGAGCCTGTGCGATGCGCTCCGCCCGCAAATGCTGGAGCGCGACCTCGAAACGCAGCCCCAGATCGAAAGGCGCCAGTTCGACCGCGCGTTCGAGCCCGTGTTCGGCCAGCTCGGTCGGCTGCTCTCCGCGGGCAGTGAAGCTGCGATGGAAATAGACCAGCGGCAGCGGGTGATCGTTCTCGATGCGATTAAGCGCGACGAAGGGAGCGATCGCTTCGCGGTAGGCCGCCGCCTGGTCCTCGGCATCGGCCGCCCGGCGGAACAGCGCATAGCCTTTCTGCACATAGGCGTTCACTTCGGCCGGATCGAGCTCAATCGCCCGGTCGGCGGCAGCGATCGCTTCCTCATCATTGCCGGCATCGAACTCCGCTTCCGCCAACGCCGCCAGCACAGCCGGATCGTCCGGATGCTTCGCGGCGATCTTGCGGGCATCCACCAGCAGTTCTTCCGCCTGTTCCTGCGTTACCCCGCGCCGAGAGCGGATGCGCACCGGCATCATCTCCGCCTCGCCTTCGCGCAGCTGGCGAATGGCTACCGGGCCCGATGCGACCCTGTCGGCCGGGATCACCCAGGACAGCATCCGCTGGCGCATGTAACGATCCAGCTCTCGGTCTAGCTGGTCGAAGTCGCCGAATATGGCTTCGGCTGCCTCGCGCGAACTTTTGCCGGCCGCCATATCGGCGAGATATTGGCGTAGCTGGCCAGCCCGCTCCTCGTTGAACGTGAGGTAATGGTAGAGCAGCCAGCTGCGCCCGTAGAACGCATCATATCCCCGGCGCCGGCGTTGTTCATAGACATCGGGATCAAGCAGTTCCTCGGCGCGAACTTCGTTGGCATACCACAGCTCCCCGGCCCGGTGGACGGCAGGCATCCCGATCTTGATGCCCCCATCCCGGTCGAACTCGGCCGAGGCGAAAAATTCCGCTCCGCCTTCCGACACCCAGCGCGGCTGCGGGAAGCGGCTGTTCGAAATCAGGAAATGGTGTGCGTATTCGTGCAGCAGCACGATCATCGAATAATGCGTTCGCCGCGAGCTCATCCGCACGCTCGGGATAATGGCCAGCGAACCGCCCGCGCGGGGGATGTAGAACCCGCCCACGAAGCGCGATCCCTCACCGAACAGCCGTTTGACCTCGCGCTCGTTGCGCACCACGAACACGGTGACCCGGCCCGACGGGCTCGGGGTGCCGGTTTCGACACCGGTGATGATCTCCATCGCCCGGTGATAGGATTCGAGCTGGCGCGAGAGGAGCTCGATGTCCCTCTCGCTGTCATCGGCATAGACGACGAAATTCTCGCTCGCTGCTTCCAGCCATGCGGCCTGGCTCGCGGCCGGCAATGCCAGCAGCGCGAAAAACAATGCAATCAAGCGCATGGCGCCCCCCGGATCGACCTTCCCCGCGCTCAGGCTAGCGCGCTGGGTGGCCATTGCAAGGCCGGGCAACCCTTATGGGGAGCGGTGGCTTAGCGCCCAAACAGGCGGCCGAGCAGCCCCTTGCGCTCTTCCACCGGCTCTTCCTCTTCGGCGGAGGCGGCAATCCGGCGGCGCAGGTCGGACCCGCTGAACTCCCGCACCACTTCCTCCTCCACCGGCCGGCGCTGGATGAAATCGGCTGCGGAAAGGCCGGCCATGGCGGGTGCCTCGACCCGGCGCTCAACCGGCGCGGCGCGCGCGCCGCTGCTGTGCACGCAGATCACTTCGGGGCGCATCTCGACCATTCCCGTCACCACCGGGATTCCGCCCGGTAGGCCATGCTGCGCATATTGCGCGGCAACCGCCTGCTGAAAACGAAGCGCGCGCCACCAGCAGCCGATCACGTAATCGATATAGCGCATCGGCGCCCGGTCGGGATTGTCGTCGCGGAAGAAGTGCCGCTGCTTGTGGAAGATCAGCGCGGTGTTGAGCGGCCCGAAACCCTCGATCTCCAGGTAGAGTTCCACATCCTCGTCGAGCCCCGCCCAGGCCGGGCCTTCCTCGGACTTGCACTCGGCGATGAGTTCCTCCGCCGCGGCGCTCGAGAAGGGATAGGCCTCGTCCGTGTAGAGGCCCATCATCACATAGGGTTCGTGCAGCTTGCCCTTCTCGAATGCGAGGTCCTGCTCATTGGCGATCGCCATTGTCGCGCCGGTGACGGGCTCGCCCTCGTGCGAGGTGATCATCTCGGCCAGGTCTTCCCAGCCGGACAGCACCACCGCCTCGCGCGGAAGGTCGAGGCACATGCGCGCAATGTCGGTGTCCATCGTTTCCAGCTCGGCGGCAAGCAACGCCTCGGCGCCGTCGAGATCGCCGGCCTCGAACATGGCGCGCAGCTGGCCGGTGAAGGCCTTTTCGCCCTCTTCAGTGGCAAAGGCTTCCTGCAGTCGGTGCATCCAGTCACCCCTCAAATACCGCCGCGACCCGATGCGGCCCAGCCTCTGACATGCCAGCAAAACCTCACCAGCGCGTTAACCTTCGGTCAGGCCTGGCCCCGAAACCGCAGGCGGGCGGACCGCCGGCTATGGCCATCCGCCCCGGCTTCGTGCACCGCCCTGCCGATGGCCGAAGAACAAATCCCCGTCCGCATCATGGTCGACGCCGATGCCTGCCCCGTGAAAGAGGAAGTGTACCGCGTCGCCTTCCGCCACCAGGTGCCAGTGAGCGTGGTCAGCAACTCCCCGTTCCGCGTGCCCGACAGCGCGCTGGTGACGCGGGTGGTGGTTCCGGGCGATTTCGACGCCGCGGATGACTGGATCGCGGAGCGCGCCGATGCGCGGTCGGTGGTGATCACCGGCGACATATTGCTGGCCGACCGCTGCCTGAAGGCGGGCGCGGTGGTCATCGGCCATAACGGCAAGCCCTTCACCCACGGTTCCATCGGCGGCGCGATCGCCACCCGGGCGATCATGGCCGACCTTCGCGCCGGCGCCGACGGGATCATGGGCGGCCCCGCGCCATTCTCGAAGACCGACCGCTCCCGATTCCTGCAGGCGCTCGACCAGGCGCTGGTGAAGCTGGCCCGCGCTCAGGCAGCGAAGCGGTAGCGCGAGAAACGGCGCGCACCACGGCAGGCAGCGATATACGCTCCCACCCCCAGCCCCTCCCGCAAGCGGGAGGGGAGCGAGACTAGCCGAGCCCCGGACCTGATCCGGAGCGCGGCTAGTCGCAGCGGGATGGGCGTTTCGATCCACGGGCCTTGTGCGCGGCAATCGCCTCGTCCAGCTCTGCGATCCGGCGCCGCTGGGGCGTGTCCTTCGCCAGCCCCTTGAGCCGGCAGGTCGCCCACAGCGCCTTGCGCTCCGATTCCAGCGCCTTGAGATAAAGATCGGCCATGGTTCTCCCTAGCGGTGGTGCCGGTCGGCCTTGCCGAAATGGCTTTCGAGCAGCGAGACCATTTTTTCCCCTGCCTGGCGCGCGGCGAGGTCGACATCGCCCGCCTGCGCCGTCACCACCACCGGGTCGCCGCCGCGCGGGCGCGCCTCGATCCGGCAGCTCTTGTCGTCGTCTCCGCCCTTGCGCGCATTGCTGTCGGTCACATGGACCTCGAGCCGGGTCAGCCGCTCCTCGAACCGGGCGAGCTTGTCGCGCAGCTGCGCCTCGATCCGCTCGGCCACATTCTCGGTGCCCATCACGCTGCTGTCGGTATTGAACTGGAATTCCATGAAATAGCTTCTCCTGCGCTTCGATGCATTGGGTGACCCGGCTGGCCGGCCAGCCTGCGAAAGGGCCATCGCACGGAACGAGCGCGCCTGCCGGGGGTTGGTTCCCCGATAGGCTCACCGATCTGAAAGGACCACCCCATGCGCCCCCTCTTTCTCGCCACTACCGGCCTTGCCCTCGCAGCACTCGCCGCTTGCGACTCGCAGGCCGAACGCGACGCCGACCGGCTGGAAGACCAGGTCGAGCGCGATGCCCGGGCCAGCGCCGCGGCCTCCGGCGATGCCGAAGCCGCGCTGGGGCTCACCGAGCGGCAGTTGCTCGATGCCGACCTGCTGGCCACCGACGGCACCGAGCTCGGCGATGTCGAGCAGGTGCGCCGCGACGCTTCGGGCGCGGTGACCGGACTGCTGATCGAGATCGAGGACAGCAATCCCGACCGCTTCGTGCTCATCCCGCTCGACGGGCTGACCACCCGCCCCGATGGCAACGATATCGACCTCGTCACCGCGATGACCGCCGCCGAGCTGGCCGCCCTGCCCGATGCCGACCTGACGGCCCGCTAGCCTGGGCGGACGCGCCGTCACGCCCCGCGGCCGCCGCGTTCCAGCAAATCGTCGGTCACTTCGAGCAGGAGCAGCGGCTCCTCCCCCGCCTCGGCGATCGCATCGACGAAGGCGGCGCGCGTCTCCGGCTCGTCATACACCATCTTCGCATCGAAGGCCGCCTGCCAGGTCGCCCGGTCGGGCCATTCGGCGACGCCGACGAAGCGCCCGTTCTCCCCGTCCCAGTGCAGCCGCGAGCCGAGCGAGCCGTACTTCTGCGCGATCAGCTCCGTCCCCCGGCGCCAGGCGGCGCGGAACTGCGCCTTCTTGCCCGGATGGACCTTCCACCAGTAGCCGGCGACGAACATGCTCACATCTTCTCGCCGGGGAGCGAAGCGGCCTGCCGGACCCAGTCTGCGAACTGCTCCCCCAGCTCGTCGCCCTCGCGGACATGGTGGTAGCGGATCGCGGGATATCTGGACGTCTCCTTCGGCGGCGGGTCGAGCTCCGCGCCGCGGAAGAAAGTGACTTTCACGTATTTGTCGAAGCAGTGGAAGGAGAGGAAATAATGATCCTCCGCACAGCCATAGAGCGGCGAGTTCCACTTCACCGCCTTCATCACGCCGGGCACTTCCTGCGAGACCACTTCATCGATCCGCCGGCACGCGGCATGCTTCCATCCGCCCGGCCCGCTGTCGGGCACCGCGTCGAGAAAGTCGGCGACGGGCTTCTCGCCATAGCCCTTGGGGACCTGCGGATTGCCGCCGGAGAGGATCTTGGCTTTGGTACTCATGGCCGCATGCCTAGCACAGGGTGTTGACATACGAGACACGGTCCTGGCCGAAATCGGCCGAAATGCGTCAATTTGCGGGCCAAAAGCGTCAGGCGAAGGGGCGAAAGCGTCAGGCGGCGGCCGGATGTGTCAGGCGGCGCGGGCAGAAGCGTCCGGCGGGCGGCAAATGTGTCATGCCGGACGGGCGGATGCGTCAATCTGCGGCGAATGGTCCCAATGTTCGCACTGGCCATGGCCGTTTTTCCAGGCAGCGCCATGCCGGGCCATCGCCATGGAAGCGGCGGCCCTTCTTGGCATGCCGCGAAGCAGGGGCGGACGACAAGAACGAACCGGCGGCCGAGGCGCGCACCGCGAATGGCAGCCAGACCGTGAGGGAGGGCGCGGGGAGGGGCGAGGCGGTTCATCCGGCAGGATAAGCCACAAAAGCGGGTGTGTAGGAAAGGACTTTCGGGC
>CAYRCH010000075.1:0-10932 GCA_964422665.1 uncultured Sphingomonadaceae bacterium
TCGGTGATCCACGCCATGCATCACGAGCAGGACATGCGCTATTATGGCGGGCTGCGTAAGCACATCCCCTTCACCTATTGGGCGATGATGGCCGGAACGCTCGCGATTACCGGTGTCGGCGTCCTCTACGTATTCGGCTTTGCAGGCTTCTATTCGAAGGATGCGATCCTCGAAGCAGCCTATGCAAGGGGCACGGAACTCGGCACGTTCGCCTTCTGGGCGGGCGCTGGCGCTGCGCTGCTGACCAGCTTCTACAGCTGGCGTCTCGTCTTCCTGACATTCTTCGGCAAACCGCGCTGGATCGAGAGCGAGCATATCCAGCATGCGGTTGGCCACGGTCACGATACGCCCGAGGAACATAATCCGCCCCGACAGGAAGATGCTGGGCATGACGCAGCGCATGCCGTTACCGATCCGGATCACCAGACCGGGACGGGCGGCTATCACCCGCACGAAAGCCCGCTGACGATGCTGATCCCGCTCGGCGTGTTGACCATCGGTGCGATTTTCGCGGGTTACGTCTTCACCGGATATTTCATCGACAGCGAAAGCTTCTGGGGCGGGTCGATCTACTACAATGAGCCACTGATCCACGCGCTCCATGCCGTGCCCTATTGGGTGAAGCTGACGGCCACATTCGTTATGCTGATCGGGTTTGCGATCGCCTGGTACGGCTATATTCGCAACACCAGCTTCCCGGCCAAGGTGGCCGAGCAACTCGGTCCGATCTATCACTTTGTCTACCGCAAGTGGATGTTCGACGAGCTCTACAACCTCCTCTTTGTGAAGCCGTCATTCTGGTTGGGGGGGATCTTCTGGCAGAAGGTCGATATCGGTATGATCGACCGTTTTGGCCCCGACGGAGCGGCCGCTGCAACGGGGTGGGGCGCTGTGCTCGCGAAAAGGGTTCAGTCGGGTTATCTCTACAGTTACGCGCTGGTCATGCTGATCGGGCTGGTCGCGGCCATCACGTGGGTTCTTTTCTGATGGACGGTTTCCCGATCCTGTCGGTGATGTTGGCGATTCCGCTTCTGGCGGCAGTCGCCTGCCTCATGGTCGGCGCCCAGCAGGCGCGCGTCATCGCGCTTGTCGCGACGCTGGCCGACCTGGCACTGGGTATCCTGCTCTGGGTCAATTTCGATATTGGCGGAGCGCAATGGCAGTTTACCGAGCGCGCGGAGATCTTCGCGGTTTTCAGCTATGCGCTCGGCGTCGATGGCATCGCCCTGCTGCTGATCGTGCTCAGCGTGTTCCTGATGCCGATCTGCATCCTTGCAAGCTGGGACGCGATTCAGAAGCGCGTTGGCGAGTACATGGCGGCGTTCCTGTTCATGGAAACGCTGATGATCGGCGTCTTCAGCGCGCAGGATTTGTTCCTTTTCTACATATTCTTCGAAGCCGGCCTGATCCCGATGTACCTGATCATCGGTATATGGGGCGGGCAGGACCGGATCTACGCCGCCTACAAGTTCTTCCTCTACACGTTGCTGGGATCGGTGCTGATGCTGATCGCCATGTTGTGGATGGTGAATGAGGCCGGCACGACCGACATCCCCACGCTGATGGCATATGATTTCCCGGTCGGCGCGCAGACCTGGCTGTGGCTGGCATTCTTCGCCAGCTTCGCGGTGAAGATGCCGATGTGGCCGGTTCATACCTGGCTGCCCGCCGCCCACGTGCAGGCGCCGACAGCCGGTTCGGTAATCCTGGCCGGGGTGCTGCTGAAGATGGGCGGATACGGCTTCATTCGCTTCAGCCTGCCGATGTTTCCCGAAGCTTCGAACCAGTTCGTCTGGCTCGTGTGGGGCCTTTCCATGGCCGCGGTGGTGATCACCAGTTTTATCGCCTTGGTTCAGCACGATATGAAGAAGCTTATCGCCTATTCGTCGGTCGCGCACATGGCGCTCGTGACCGTCGGCTTGTTTGCGTTCAACGTGCATGGGCTTGAGGGCGCGATGATGGTCATGCTCGGCCACGGCCTTGTCTCGGGCGCGCTGTTCCTCTGCGTAGGCGTGATTTACGACCGGCTGCACACGCGCGAAATCGATCGCTATGGCGGGCTCTCGATCAACATGCCGTATTATGCGGTGTTCTTCATGCTGTTCACCATGGCCAGCATCGGCTTGCCGGGTACAAGCAATTTTGTTGGCGAGTTCCTGAGCCTGATCGGTATTTATCAGGTCAACAGCTGGGTTGCGGCGGTGTGCGCCACGGGCATCATTCTCGGCGCGGCCTACATGCTCTATCTCTACTGGCGCATTGCCTTCGGGGTTCAGAAGAACGCGGATGCCGCCGCAATGCCCGATCTCAATGCGCGGGAATGGGCGATGCTGGCCCCGATCGCAGCAGCGGTACTGTGGATGGGCGTCTATCCCGAGAGCTTCCTCGCGCCGATGCGCAAGGACATCGCCACGCTTGAGGCCCGCGTGCTTCGCGCGGCACCAGAGAGTGACGCGCACCTGGTCCCAGGTCAGGGTCGTCCGGCCGCGAATGCGATGGAGGTTCATCACGACGATGGTGAAGCGTCTCCGCAACCCCATGCCGAAGCCGAGGGGGCTCATTGATGGAACTCGCCGCTTCGCTCTGGCTGGTCGCGCCGGAAATCCTGCTGGGCACTTCCGCCTTGCTGCTGGTGCTGGTTGCCGCATGGGGCGGCGACAGGGCATCCCGCTTCATCAGTATCGCTTCCTGTTTCGCTCTCGGCGCCGCATTCTTTCTGGTCGCGCCGGCCGTATGTGCTGGCGCTGCCGGTCCCGACACGGTGGCCTTCTACGGCCAGATCCGGGCGGATGCCTTCGCCGGGATGGCGAAGTTGATGATCTATGCCGCAGCGGGTGCCGCTCTTGTCGTTGCGCCAGCCTATTTCGAGCGGCTGAACGCGATGCGCGGGGAGTATCCGGTACTCGTGTTGCTGGCCGTCCTCGGCATGAGCATCATGGTCTCGGCGGGTGACCTGCTGACACTCTATCTCGGGCTCGAGCTCAATTCGCTGGCCGCCTATGTGCTGGCCGCCTTCCTGCGCAATGACGACCGATCGGCGGAAGCGGGACTGAAATATTTCGTGCTGGGCGCATTGGCGAGCGGGATTCTGCTGTTCGGTATGAGCCTCCTCTATGGCTTCACCGGCACCACATCGTTCGACGGCATAGCGGCCGCGCTCGATGGCGGCGTTGGCACCGGCGCGATGTTTGGCGCGATCCTGGTGCTGGCCGGGCTGGCATTCAAGATCAGCGCCGTGCCATTCCATATGTGGACGCCGGATGTGTACGAAGGCGCACCAACACCGGTCACTCTGTTCTTCGCCAGCGCTCCCAAGGTCGCTGCGGTGGCGCTGACTGCGCGCGTGGCGCTCGAAGCGCTTGGCGGGCAGGTGGACATCTGGCGGCAGATCGTCATTTTCGCTGCAATTGCCTCTATCGTGATCGGTGCGCTGGGCGCGATCGGCCAGTCCAACATCAAGCGACTGCTTGCCTATAGTTCGATCAACAATGTCGGGTTCATACTGATCGGGCTTGCGGCTGCGACCGCGGAAGGCGCGAGCGCAATGCTGGTCTATCTCGCCATCTATGTCGCGATGACGGTCGGCAGCTTCGTGGCCGTGCTTATGATGAGGGATGCCGAAGGGAAGCAGCTGGAAGGAATATCCGACCTCGCCGGCATTTCGAGTACCAGCCCCTGGCTCGCCTTCTTCTTTGCGATGTTGATGTTCAGCCTTGCTGGCATTCCGCCGCTGTTCGGCTTCTGGGCCAAGTTCGTGGTGTTCCAGGCCGCGGTGCAGGCCGATCTGGTGGCGCTGGCCGTGATCGGCATCGCCGCGAGCGTCATTGGCGCGTTCTATTACATCAAGATCGTCAAGGTGATGTATTTCGATGAGCCGGCCGGGACGATCCAGGGAACCAGTGACCGGGCGCATTGGGCGCTGCTCGCCATCAGCGGCATCGTGATCTCTCCGCTCGGATATCTCCTGACCCTGTGGCTGGGCAGCCTGGCAGACGGCGCGGCGGCCTCTCTGACGTTTGCGGCCTGATTGTCGCGCACAATCCAATACGTCGCGGAAACCGGCTCTACCAATGCCGACCTGATTGCCCGCCTGCGCTCTGGCGAGCCGCTGAACGAAGGTCTGTGGATCGTCGCCGACCGTCAGACGTCCGGTCGCGGACGGCAAGGCCGCACCTGGCTCGATGGTCACGGCAATTTCATGGGTTCGACGGTTGTACACCGCGGCTCCGGAGATCCGCCCCTGCAAAGTCTTGCACTGGTGGCCGGCCTTGCTGTCAGGGGGGCCTGCTTGCCCCATGTCGCCGATGAATGGGCGCTGCGCCTCAAATGGCCGAATGACCTGCTGCTAGGTGGCGCCAAGCTTGCCGGCATCCTGCTGGAAGGCGAAGGGCAATCCGTCGTAATCGGCGTGGGTGTGAATCTGTCCGCGGCTCCCGACATTGACGGGCAGGCGACTGCGGCGCTTGGCGGGCTATCGCGCGACCGCTTTGCAGAGCAACTTGCCGACAGTCTCGCGGCCGAGATCGCCCATTGGCGCGCCGAAGGAATAGGTCCGATTATTGCCCGATGGGAAGCCGCCGCCCATCCGCGCGGTACGCCGTTATCGGTCCGCGATCCCGGCGGCGATCGTCTGTTTGGGACATTTGACGGACTGGATGAAAACGGGGCATTGCGGCTGCGCACGGCAGATGGTCTGGTCCAGATCGTCTATGCTGGCGATATCGCGCTGGAACGCGGGGAATAGAAATGCTGCTGGTCGCCGACGTAGGCAACACCAATGTCGTTTTTGCCCTTGTTGAGGGCGGGAACATCCGCGCGCGTTGGCGCATCGCAAGCGATCCCCGGCGGACCGGGGACGAATATTTCGTCTGGCTGAATCAGCTGCTCCAGACCGAGGCTGTAAGCCGCGACCAGATAACAGGGATCGTTATCGGCTCGGTGGTACCGCGTGCGGATCACAATCTGACGGTTCTTGCGCAGAAATATTTCGGACTGGAGCCCGTTTTTGCCGGGGAGGGCAAGGCCGCCTGGCAGTTCGAGATCGACGTCGACCAGCCCAGCACATTGGGAGCCGACCGGGCACTCAACTGCATTGCCGCCCATGAACTGTTCGGCGGCGATATGGTGGTGGTCGATTTCGGAACCGCGACGAAGTTCGAAGTCGTGGACTTCAATGGAGCATATAAGGGCGGCATTATTGCGCCGGGAATCAACCTTTCGCTCGATGCGCTGGTGGGGAACACTGCCAAGCTTCCGCGGATCGCAATCCGCGCTCCGGCAACGGATAGCGTGATCGGCCGCAACACCGAGGATCAGATGCTGATCGGTGTCTATTGGGGCTACGTCGCCATGCTGGAAGGTCTTGTGGCCAAGATGAAGGCGGAAATCGGCCGGCCGGCGAAGGTCATCGCGACGGGAGGACTCGCAATCCTGTTCGACCAGAACACTGACGTGTTTGATCATGTCGATGCGGAATTGACTCTGAAAGGCCTCGCCATTCTGGGCCGTCAGGCGGGTGTCGCTTGAAAAAGAACTTTACGCCGGAGGATGAGCTGCTTTTCCTGGCCCTGGGTGGGTCGGGCGAAATCGGAATGAATCTTAACCTCTACGGTTGCCAGGGCCAGTGGGTGATGGTCGATCTCGGGATGAGTTTCGGCTCGAATGAATATCCCGGCACCGAACTGATCTTCCCCGATCCGGAATTTATCGAGCAGCGGCTCGACAGCCTCGCCGGCATTGTCCTTACCCATGCTCATGAAGACCACATCGGCGCTGTGCCGTATTTCGCTGCCGATTTTGGCGTTCCGCTTTACGCCACGCCGTTCACGGCCGAGCTAGTCCTCCGGAAGCTCGATGAGGCTGGCATCACCGGAAAGGTGAAGCTGAACATCATTGAGAAGGACCACGGAAAGCTCAGGCTCGGCCCGTTCGAAATAACCTACATTCCGCTCGCCCACTCCATCGCGGAAGGACACGCCCTACTGATCGAAACGCCTTATGGGCGCGTATTCCACACGGGCGACTGGAAGCTCGACGAGGACCCGATCATCGGAGAGCCGACGACCGAGGAGGAACTGACTGCGCTTGGCGACGAGGGCATCCTGGCGATGGTGTGCGATTCTACCAATGTGCTCAACCCCAAGGCCTCTGGTTCAGAGGGCGAGGTGCACCGGGGATTGATGGAGGAGGTCGCACGCCACCAGGGCAAGCGAGTTCTGGTGACGACATTCGCCAGCAATGTCGCGCGGCTTCAAACCCTTGGCGAAGTGGCAATCGAGACTGGCCGCAAGCTTTGTGTTGCAGGACGTTCGCTTGAACGGATGATCGAGGTGTCGCAGCAAACCGGCTATCTTGCGCGTTTCCCGGAAGTCGTGGATTTCGACACGGCAATGGCATTGCCGCGGGGGGAAGTGTTGATCATCGCCACCGGTGGCCAAGGTGAGCCTCGAGCCGCACTTGCCCGCATAGCGGAAGACAATCATCCGCTCAGCCTGTCCGAGGGTGACGTCGTATTGTTCTCCACTCGCCAGATACCCGGAAACGAAATCGCTATCGGGAGGGTGCAGAATCAGCTGGCCGCGCGGGGAATCGAAATGATCACCGATCGGCAGAGCTTCATCCATGTCTCGGGCCATCCGGGCCGTCCTGAACTGGAAGCGCTTTATTCATGGCTGCGGCCGGAAGTGCTCGTGCCGGTACACGGCGAAATGCGGCACATGCAGGAGCAGGCCAGGCTCGGGCGCAGCAATGGCATTCCGCGCGCGATCGTGCAGCAGAACGGCGATATTGTTCGGATCGCTCCCGGCCAGCCGGGGCGGGTGGGGCAGGTTCCCGCAGGTCGACTGGTCCTGGATGGCGACATCATTGTTCCCGCCGATGGCGAGACGATCACGATGCGTCGTCGCCTGGCTCGTGACGGTTTGCTGATCGTGCTGCTCGAGCCGGATGGTTCGGCCCGGGTCGAGGCCATCGGTCTGCCTCTGGACGAGGATCTCGGTGAGTTCCTAGCGGAAGCTGAAGGCGACGTGGCAAACGCTGTGGGCCGTTTGAAAGGACGTTCAAGGGATCCTGAAAGCATCATAGAGGCAGCACGGCTTGCGGCTCGGCGCGCAGCGCAGCGCTGGTCGGGGAAGAAGCCCCAAGTTCGCGTGCTGCTTGCCGGAGGTCACGCGCGATGAACTGGACTTCCGTGCTGGCGATCTATTTCCTGTTCTGGGTGATGAGTGCGATTTTTCTGCTTCCGTTCGGTGTGCGAACGCATGACGAGATGGGTATCGAGAAGGTGCCCGGGCAGGCCGACAGTGCGCCGGCCAATTTTCGACCCGGCCGTCTCGCATTGCGCGCCACGCTTCTCTCAGTGGTGCTGTGCGGCCTCTATGTCGCGAATTACGAGTATGGCTGGATCACGGTCGAGGACATCGATCTTTATCACCGGATCGTCGGCCAGCCGGAAGGTTCGCCCGCCTAGGTCCGCAGCCGGTCTATTGCCTGGGCCAGTGCCACATACAGCTTGCCCATGTCCGACGAGAGCATCGTGACCGCCAGCGCGTGTCCATCGCGCGTCGAAAGCATGGTTCGCAACATCGCTTCGAAATCATGGATGTAGCGATTCACATGTTCGCGGAACTCAGCCTCGCCTTCGTAAAGCGCGGCAATCTCACGGGCTTCCTGACGGTCCAGCAGGCGGACTGCGCGCCGGGTGAAGATGCCGCGATCGCCGCGCAGATAAGACGCCCAGGCCGTATCCGACACCTCGGTTGAGAGGGCGTTTGTCAGATCGATGGACTGTGAATTGAGGCTTTCGGTAATCAGGGCGACCCGGCGTGAGAAATCGCCGTCGAGCTGTTCTTCCGCTTGCTCGCGTGCACGTGCGACACGGCTTTCAAGATTGCCCGCCAGCTCGTCCACTCTCGCGAGCTGGTCGCGCAGCTGACGCATCGTTTCGCGGCTCGATTTTGCGGCTTCTTCTCCGGCAGCCTGGATCCTGGCAATGGCTTCACCGACCTGGCTGTCGAGAACTCCATTCATGACATCTGCCGTATCGCGGGAGATCTTGTCGGCCATCTCGGCCAGACGCTCTGCTGCCCCAGTGTCGAGGCTTTCATATGTCGCGCTGGTCGCGCTGCGCAGCGTATCGATAGCCGCGACCAGTTTCTCGCGCGCGCTGTCCGTCAGTGCAGAACTGTCGGCATCGATTTGGCGCAGCTCGTCGCGAAGCTCGGCAAGCCGAGCAATCCGCTCGCCATGCCCAGTTTCGGCCTCGGAACGAAGTGTGTGCAGGTCCTCAAGAATATTCTGCCCCTCGCTGCGAACGGCGATCACATATTCGGAAAGCTTCTGGCTGTCGGAACTTGCGGTGCCGATGATGCCGCTGAGTTGCCTGCCGCGCACCTCCACTTCGGAGAGCCGCGCTTCGGCTTCGGCAATGGCCGGCGGGAGTTCGTTGCGGGTGTGTTCGGCGCTGGCGCGAATGATTTCCAGCATGCGAACACAGGAGTCGGTCAGTTGGACGACCTGTTCGCGCGCATTCCCGATCGACTGGTGGTTCTCAGCCATGGTGGTCTCAAGCGCGGCCAGCGCTGCCGAAAGGCGCTGCTCATGCTCGCTGCCCTGATCGACAATTCTTGCCATTTCCTGGCCAATTTCGGCGATCTTGGCCGCAACTGCATCGCTGCGGGATGCCATGGAATCGACATGCTGGATGTGGGTTTGGAGCCGTTCACCAATACGCTCATCGAGCCGTGCCAGCCGCGTTCCGATTTGTTCGACAGCTTCCGTTTCCCTGTTCTCGGCATCGGCTCGCCGCTGGTCCACCTGGTCTTCGAAGGCGGCCAGCCGTTCATGCATGACCTGGTCCACGCGTGCGGCTTCGTCCTTGATTGCCGCGAGACGTTTGTGAGCGCTGTCCATCGCGGCGCTATCGATCCGGGTGATCTCGTCGATCGCATCGCGCACTCTTTGCTGCAATGCTTCGATCGTTTCGCGCCATTTGCGCGCGGCGGCATCCTGGCCCTCCGCTAGCGAAGCGGCCACGAGACTGCTGTCGTTTTGGAGGGCGCCGATCCGGCGCGCCAGGGCGTTGAGAGCCTCTTCCTCGCGTTCGACCAGTCCGCGATGGGTGTCGTCGAGCTCGGTAACCATCGTTTCCACGCGGCGGCGCATGGCGGCGAGCGCCTCGACCTCGCGGCTGTCCAGTTGCGCGCGAAACCCCTCGCTCTGCTCGTCCAGTGCGTCGAAACGTGAAGTGGCGATTTCTGCCATTTTCGTGCTTCGCGCTTCGAACTCGATCAGCGCAGCGTCTACCCGGCCCTGCAGTGCGGTGACTTCCTTGCCCGCCGCCTGGCCGAACTGGTTGAGGCGATCAAACGCCCGCACCAGCTCCTCGACATTGTCCTGCGCCGTGCGTCCCGCATTACCGATCTGGCTGGTCACATCGCGGGCCGAATTGGCGATCACGGGCAACTCGTCCCGCAGGCGGCCCATATTGTCCAGCGCTACTGTGCTGACATCGGCAATGGCATTCACCTGAGCGCCATTGTCATGGATGAGCGACTGCAGGCGATCGGCGTTCTGGCTCAACCTCTCGGAAGCCACCCGGCCGAGTGCTTCCAGATCCCGCGATTGTGCGGCGATGAATTCGCGCGCCAGGCTGAGTTCGCGATTCACTGCTGTCAGCCGTGTCTCCAGCAACCGGGATTCGGTGGACAGGGCGCGCGCGGCGTCCCCGAAACGCACTGCTTCGCGGCGGCTATGACGCATGGCGAGCAACCAGAGAGTGGTAATGAGTACCATCGGCAGCGCCCATTGGGCGGCCCATTCGGTCCATTGGACAGGGAGCGCTCCCGCCTGCATCTCGGCCTGGTGCGCGTAGCCGAAGTAGGCGGTCCACCCTAGCGCCAGCAAGATAAAGAATGCGGGAACAAGCCAGTCGAACCTTCGGCCCGAGACGGCCTCATCCGGCCAGGCCTCTTCCACCAGAATCGGAATATCGTTTTCGGCAGCAAGCGTTTCCGCTTCGCCGGTGTGAGTTTCGGGTTCTGAGGCGCCGTTCTCGCGCTCTTCTACCGAGACAAGTTTGCGACCTCTGCTCATAGCTACAAACTACCACGATGGGGGCTGGGATAAAGCCTCATTAACCACCTTGCCACTATGGACCTGTGGATGGTGCATGAAAATGCCGAGTTTGACGCGACTTGTGCGGCGGCGGCTGGCGATGATCCTGCTTTGCTTGCGGAACTGCGTGCCGCGTTTTCAGAAAGCGTGGCCCGGCAACTCGACCTGATGAAGCGCGCCCGATGCGATGGCAACTGGATCATCGCCGCCCTGCGTTTGAAAGCCATCGCAGCGAGCTTCCATGCCAAGTATCTCATCGGACTGGCGGAGGAAGCGCTCGACGGCGCTCCGGGAGATCCGGTGGTCCTGCGCAAGATCGATGCGTTTGTCGACGCGCTGAACTGATCTGCAAGCCATTGGCACCCATGCTTGGCGCGCCTACAGATGGGCGATGCGGGAAGGGCTGCGCATTGCGCTGATTTCGATGATGCCGGGACCGGGCCCGGGCGAGGCGCGCATCTTCGCAGGCAAGAATATCGCCGAGCGCCAGCTCGAATTCGCCCTGGCGCTGGGATGCAATTCTGTGATTTGCCTCTCATCTTCGCTGACGGCGCCTCAAATTGAACTGCAGCACGCCGCAGAGCGGGCCGGGGCGCGGTTTCATTGCACGGGCGATGCGCATGCGGTGGCGCGAATGGCGGGGGCAGCCGAACAGCTTATCGTAATGGCTCCTGGGCTCATCCCGCTTTCGCGGGAAGCGCGCGAGGCGCTGAGGCAGGGGGACCGCATCCTCACACTGCCCGCGGAGGCGGGGATTGCCGCGGGCTTCGAACGGATCGACCTGCATCGCGCCTGGGGCGGAGCGCTATCGATGTCCGG
>CAYRCH010000076.1:0-2435 GCA_964422665.1 uncultured Sphingomonadaceae bacterium
GGGCAGGGCGCCAACGATCCGCGCGTGAAGCAGTCGGAGAGCGACCAGATCGTCGAGGCGATGAAAAAGGCGGGGATTCCTGTCACCTATGTCCTCTATCCGGACGAGGGGCATGGCTTCGCCAAGCCGGCCAACAGCATCTCCTTCATGGCCGTGGCGGAGAATTTCCTCTCCACCTGCGTCGGCGGGCGGGCCGAACCGATCGGCGATGCACTGGCGCCTTCCTCGGCGCAGATCGTGGAAGGAGACGACTTCGTGAAGGGGCTGGCCGAGGCCGCCGGCGGCTGACGGGCCGGCGACCCTTCAGACTCTGCTGACAAGGGCGCGCCGCCGCGCTAGTCCACTTCGCCAAGGGGAATGGACATGAGCCAGCGGCGCGCAATTTTCATCACCGGCGGAGCCAGCGGGATCGGCCGCGCCATCGCCCAGAAATTCGGCCGCGAGGGCTGGTTCGTCGGCCTCGGCGATCTCGACGAAGCCGGCATGGCGGGCACGGAAGCGCTGTTGCCGGGCGGATATCATTACTCCCACCGCTTCGACGTCACCGACCGGGAGGGGTGGGAGAATGCGCTGCACAGCTTCTCCGTGGCAGCCGGAGGGCGGGTCGATGTGGTCGCCAACAATGCCGGTCTGCCCGCAGGCGGACCCCTTTCGGAAATCACCCATGAAGAACTGGACGCGCTGCTCAATGTGAACCTTCGCGGCGTGTTCTACGGCGCCAAGGCAGCCTATCCCCATCTCAAGGCCAGCGCGCCCGGCAGCTGCCTTCTAAACACGGCCAGCGCGGCGGCACTTTACGGCATGGCCAACCAGAGCGTGTACGGCGCCACCAAGGCGGGCGTGCGCTCCTTGACGGAAAGCCTCGATGCCGAATGGAGTGTGGAGGGAATCCGCGTCCGCTCGCTGATGCCCAGCTTCATCGACACCCCGCTGCTGATGCATCCGCCCAACAAGAGCCGCAACACGCCGATCCGCGACGCCGTGATCGAGGCGGGATTGGAATTCACGCCGGTGGAAACGGTGGCGGACGCCGCATGGGCCGCGGTGCATAGCAGCGAGATCCACCATGTGATCGGCAAGACCGCGAAAAAGATGCGCTTTGCCGCCAAATGGACGCCGGGCAAACTGCGGCAGCGGGCGCGGCTGCTCGCGCAGGCGCATGACGCGTCCGAAAAGCGCTAGAGCGTCTCGGCAGCCATCTCGGCCAGCTTCGCCACGGTGTTCATATTGCGTGCAGTGCCATTCGCTCCGCCCGGGATGCCGAGCTTCGAGCGCCCCTGACCCGAGGGATACCAGGCAAATATCTCGCGCTTGCCCGCGACCACTTCCTCGTCCACTTGATGGAGCAGCCCCTCCGCAGAGGGCTCATCGTCAGTAAAGATCGCCACCACCTTGTTCCCGGGATGATCGGCAAAGGGATTGCGCATCAGCGTGTCCGCCATTTCTTCGCCACTACGCACCAATACGGCAATCCGCTTGCCGAACTCGCGCTCAATCGCCTGCTCCAGCCGTTCGCGGATCCCTGCCTCATCCAGATCGCTGGTGAGAGTGAGATTGCCGCTGGCGATGTAGGTGCGGACGTTCCCGCAGCCCTCGGCTTCTGCGAGGCTCCGCAGCGTGGCCATAGGCAGCTTGTTGTTTCCCCCGACATTGACCCCGCGCAGCAAGGCAACCCAGCTGCCCATCAAAACAGCTCCGCAATCGCCCTGGCCAGTTTCACGTCCCGTGCCGAAAGCCCGCCGGCATCATGGGTGGTAAGCGTGATCGAGACCCGGTTGTAGACATTCGACCATTCTGGGTGATGGTCTTGCTTGTCCGCGAGCAGCGCCACGCGCGTCATGAAGCCGAAGGCCTCGTTGAAATCGCGGAATGTGAAATGCTGCTCGATCGCCAGGGCGTCATCGCGCAGCTTCCATCCGGGGAGCTGCGCCAGTGCGGCATCGCGTTCCTGCGGCGTCAGTTGGGGCACGGCCATCGCCACTCTCCCTCGCTTGTCGGCCCGCCAGCTTTGCCCTAGTCCGACCCGCAATGGAAGGGAGCCGCCTCGACCTCAGCGATATTGCCTGCCGCCGGGGCGACCGGCTGCTGTTCTCCGGCGTCAACGTGGCGCTCTCACCCGGGGGCGCATTGCATCTCACGGGGCCCAACGGCACCGGCAAGACCAGCCTAATCCGGATCATTGCCGGGCTGATGCGTCCGTTTGAGGGTGAAGTCTCGCGCCAGGGCGCGCTGGCACTGCTGGACGAGCGGCCTGCGCTGGACGAGCATCTGCCGCTCGGCCGCGCGCTTGCCTTCTGGGAGCGGATCGACGGCAGCGCGGCGCAGGGGGCGGACCGGCTCGGCCTGTCCTCGCTGCTCGATGTGCCGGTGCGCTATCTTTCCACCGGCCAGCGGAAACGCGCCGCGCTTGCCCGACTGCTCGGCCAGAGCGCCGA
>CAYRCH010000076.1:2535-10888 GCA_964422665.1 uncultured Sphingomonadaceae bacterium
GTCGGGCCGAGGCCAGACCTGCTCGCCCAGAGCGGCGGGGGCGTATTGTGGGTGGCGGCGCTGCTGGCGGCGATCCTGCCGCTCGACCGGCTGGTGGCGCCCGATATCGAGCAGGGCTTCTTCGACCAGTGGAGCCTTCGCGGAATTTCGGAAGAAGCGGTGATGGCAATGCGTGTGCTGGCCCATTGGCTGAGCTTCGGCCCGGCGCTGATGCTGGCAGCAATCCCTGCCTCGGCAATCGTGGGGATCGACGGCGAAACGCTGGCGACGGTGGAAATCGGCCTGCTGGCCGGCACGCCCGGACTGGCGGCGATCGGCGTGACCATTGCCGCGCTCACCGCATCCCTGCGCGGAGGCACCGCGCTTGCGGGCCTGCTGCTGATCCCGCTCGCCGTCCCGCTGCTGGTGTTCGGCGCCGGCGCGCTTTCGACCGGCGGCGAAAGCGGCATCGCGCTGACCGGGGCGATCAGCCTGGTGCTGGTGGCGATTGCGCCTTTCGCCTCGGGCGCCGCGATCAGGGCAGCGCGGGAGGGTTAGCTGTAAGGCGGCTTGTCCAGCCCCTTGGGGCTCTTGGTGAAGATCTCGCAGCCGGTCTCCGTGATGCCGATCGAATGTTCGAACTGGGCCGAGAGGCTCTTATCGCGCGTCACCGCGGTCCAGCCGTCATTCAGCAATTTGACCGGCGGTTTGCCGAGATTGATCATCGGCTCGATGGTGAAGAACATGCCGGGCCTTAGCTCCGGCCCCGTCCCGGCGCGCGCCGCATGGATCACTTCGGGTGCGTCGTGGAACAGCCGCCCGAGCCCGTGGCCGCAGAATTCGCGTACCACGCCGTAACGCTGCGCTTCGGCATGGGCCTGGATCGCGGCGCCGATATCGCCAAGCCGCGCGCCCGGCTTCGCCTGTTCGATGCCGATCATCAGGCATTCGTAGGTCGTCTCGACCAGCTTCTTCGCCTTCAGCGGAACGTCGCCGACCAGATACATGCGGCTGGTATCGCCGTGCCAGCCGTCGAGCAGCGGGGTGACGTCGACATTGACGATATCCCCGTCCTTCAGCGTCTTGGACGAGGGAATGCCATGGCACACGACATGGTTGATCGAGGTGCAGCAGCTGTGCTGGTAGCCCCGGTAGCCCAGCGTCGCGGGCACAGCCCCGCCATCCAGCGTCATTTCGCGCACGAGATTGTCGATATGTTCGGTCGTCACGCCTGGCTGGACCACTTCCGTCAGCGCATCGAGAATTTCGGCCGCCAGCTTTCCTGCGCGGCGCATGCCTTCGAACCCGTCGGGCCCGTGGAGCTTGATGGTCCCGTCGCGGTAGACGGTCCCTTCGCTTTCGATCACTTGATATTCGTTCATCCGGCCCATGTAGCGAGGGACGGCGCGAATTGCGAGTATCGTCGCGCGCAGCTCATCGAGTTGCGGTGAAGGCGGCGGCGAATTCGGGCTTTACGGCGTCTTTCGCGGCTCTCGTGACCGGCAGGGTCACCTCGTAGCTCCCTTCCGCATAGGGCCCCGCAACATAGGGCGCGGCGAAGAAGCCGATCCGGTCGAAACTGCGATTGTTGGACGATCCGAGAATGATGGTGAGGTCTGAAAAGGGCGGGCATTCGGAAAAGGGGCTGTCCGCATCGAGCGGCTCGCTGCCACGCTTTTCCGCTCGCTGGCGGTCCAATATCCGGCAGTAATCCTCGCGCATGGCGCCTTCGAGCGCTTCCAGTGAAACGAACAGGTCCTTCGGCTCGCGGTCGGCGTCCGCTTCGCGGTCCCAAAGGAGCGAATCGAACCCGTGATTGCCATGCGCCCCGCCCGTGTAACTGTAGATCTGCGCCGACAGGCTCAGCCAGCGCGGCAGGTCGGTGACCACCTTCCACTCGGTCGTCTCGGAATAGGGGTTGAACGGGAAACCATTGCTGTCCGCATCTGCCCGCGCGGACATGGCCAGCTCTTTCAGCTCGTCCTGCGATTTCGACAGCCGGTCGTCGAGCAGCATGGCCAGGCCCGGTATCCGTCCGGCGGCTTCCGGATAGGAATATTCGAACACCCAGACGTCGTTTTCTTCGCTGACGCTGCGAGCACCTGCGGTCGGTGTTGCCTCGGCCTCTTCCGGTTGAGCCTCTTCCGCACTGCCATTGTCCTGCGCCGCACCCTCACCCGGAATCTGCGGATTTCCCGTTTCGCCGCAGGCTGCCAGCATCACGGCCAGCAGGAAAGGTGCTACCCGGTGGATCATTGTCTACAACACTCTCGAAAACTGAGGACGATTGGGCCTAAGGGGCAATATGAGCCAAAAACACGAGTTGATCCAGCCCGATCGCGGGCAGGACGCGATCGACATCCACCTTCTGAACAAGGAAAGCTTTCCCGGCTGGATCAAATCGCTTTCCGCGGGGCAACGCGCTGCGCTGGAGGCGCAGAAGTTCTCCGGCGGCGGATATGAGACCGCGATCGTACCCGACGGCGACAAATGGTTCGCCGTCGGCGGCGTGGCGGATCCGGAGAGCCTTTCGAGCTGGTGCATGGCCAAGCTCGCGGAAGAGCTCCCGGCCGGCACGTACCGCCGGGTGGGCGGAGAACCCGGCCCGGCCCTCCATGGCTGGCAGACGGCCCAGTACCGCTTCGATCGCTATCGCGCAAAATCGGACGAGAAGCGCGCCGAGCGCGGTGGCCCGCGCATCCTGTTGACCGGCGAACCCAATCGCATTGCGCCCGCGCTGGCGGAGGCGCGGGCAGTCGCGCTGGTGCGGGATCTGGTCAACACACCGGCGGAAGATATGGGCCCAGCCGCGCTTGAAGCCGAGGCAGAGCGCATTGCCAAGGCGCATGGCGCCAAGGTGACCGTGACCCGCGGCGATGCGCTGGAACGCGAATTTCCCATGGTCCACGCGGTCGGCCGGGCCGCCTCGCGCCAGCATGCCCCGCGCATGATCCAGCTTGAGTGGGGCAAGGCGAAGTCGCCGCGGCTCGCGATCGTGGGCAAGGGCGTGAGTTTCGATTCCGGGGGGCTCGACATCAAGACCGCCAGCGGGATGGCTCTGATGAAGAAGGACATGGGCGGCGCGGCCCATGCTCTCGCCCTGGCGGATCTGGTGATGGATGCGGGTCTCGACGTGCATCTCACCTGCCTGGTGCCGGCGGTGGAGAATGCCATTTCGGGCAATTCCTTCCGGCCCGGGGACGTGCTGAAAAGCCGCAAGGGAATCTCCGTAGAAATCGGTAACACCGATGCCGAGGGGCGTCTGATCCTGGCCGACGCGCTGGCGCTGGCAAGCGAGGCGAAACCCGACCTGATCATCGATTTCGCCACCCTGACCGGAGCGGCGAGAGTAGCCCTCGGGCCCGATCTGCCGGCGCTGTTCGCCCGCGAAGATGAGATCGCCGACGCCCTGATCTCCGCCGGCCGCGAACATGACGACGAGGTGTGGCGTCTGCCGCTTCACGAGCCCTATGGCGAATGGCTGAAGTCCCCCATCGCCGATACCAACAACGCCCATGGGAATGCCTTTGCCGGCGCCAGCGTGGCGGCTCTGTTTCTCGACAAGTTCGTGGGCGATGGCATCGCCTGGGCGCATTTCGACACTTTCGCCTGGCGACCGGCGGCGCGGCCCGGGCGCCCCAAGGGCGGCGAGGCGCTCGGCCTCAGGGCGGCGTTCCACATGCTGCGGGCGCGCTACGCCTAGCGGGGGAACGGCGGCGCCATGACCTTGCCGTCACTCGATCCGCCGTCTAAGCGGCCCCTCTTCCCATGGGGATCGAAGGATTTGAACGAAGAACCGCATACGGGCGGCGATAGTGCTATGCAGGGTCCCTACACCCTTACCGGCCCTGTGCAGCGGCCCGATGCGTCGCGCCTGCCGATCCGCGGCGACCTTGCCCATATTGCCTTCGCCGGGCGCTATTTCGTGCCGCATTACGTTGTGCCTCAGCCGCGCGCCGTCATGCCGGGAGGCGCCAGCATGCTGGCAGCACCGCAGGACGGGGCCGAGGAAGTTCGCCGGCTGGAGGAAGGGGAGAGCTTCGAAGTGCTCGACCTTTCCGGCGCCTGGGCCTGGGGATGCCTCAGCCCGGAAGGGCCATCGGGCTATATTCATATCGACCATCTCGAAGCGGTGAGCTGAGCCGGGGACGATCGCATGACCAGCACAATATTCATCGATGGCGCCGCGGGAACGACCGGGCTGGAAATCGCCGACCGGCTGGCCGGGCGGAGCGAGTTCGCGCTGCTCGTGCTGGGCGAGGAAGAGCGCAAGAGCGCCGATGCCCGCCGCGCCGCACTCGCCGAGGCCGATTTCGCCATATTGTGCCTGCCCGACGATGCCGCGCGCGAAGCGGTAGCGCTGGCCGAAGGCTCGGCGGTGCGGATTATCGACGCCTCGACGGCGCACCGCACCGCACCGGGATGGGTCTACGGCTTTCCCGAGATCAGCGGGCATAATGCCGTGGCCGAAGCCCGGTTCGTTTCCAATCCCGGCTGCTATTCGACCGGCTTCATCGCGCTGGTGGCACCGCTGGTTCGCGCCGGGCTGCTACCGGCCGACTGGCCCTACACCTGCAATGCCGTCTCCGGATATTCGGGCGGCGGCAAGGCGCTGATCGCCCGTTTCGAGAATGACCGCGACATTGCCTGGCGGGGCTATGCCCTCGCGCTCGGCCACAAGCATGTGCCGGAGATGCAGCAGCGCTGCGGCCTGTCGGTCCCGCCGCTGTTCACACCCGCGGTGATCCCCGCCCATCGGGGCATGGTGGTCGAAGTGCCGCTGCCGCTTTCCGCAATGCCCGGCGCGGGCACGCCCGAAGCAATGCGCGAATGGCTGGCCAATTTCTACGCCGCGAGCCCCGTGGTGCGGATGGGCCTCGCCCCCGCAGACGGCGAATTGCTGCTGCGCGCCTCGCGTGAGCCGCATGACGGCATGGAGCTGTTCGTCTTCGCCAATGCCGATGGCAGCCAGGCGCGGCTCGTCGCCGTGCTCGACAATCTGGGCAAGGGCGCCAGCGGCGCGGCAGTGCAGAGCCTGAACCTGATGGCCGGCCTGCCCGAAACCGCCGGGCTGCGCCTGTAATTGCCTGCGACTGCCTAGAATTTGGGCACGATCCTGTCCAATTATCCGCCATCGCCCCTGAACGCCGCGCAGCAATATTGCCCGGCGAGCGCAGGCGCAGCACCTATCGTTGCGAATCCGCCCTTTCTTGCGCGGGCGCGATCCTCTATTTCCGCATGCGGCGCATTGGCATGATTCTTGAAAAGGAAGCGGCCGGTGGGCAACGCCCGCACGATAGGCAATGCCGGGAGAGAGCAAGTTGGGGGCCCGATGAAGAAGATTGAAGCAATCATCAAACCATTCAAGCTGGATGAGGTGAAGGAGGCGCTGCACGATGTCGGCGTGTCCGGCATCACCGTGACCGAGGCCAAGGGCTTCGGCCGCCAGAAGGGCCATACCGAACTGTATCGCGGCGCCGAATATGTGGTCGATTTCCTGCCCAAGGTGAAGCTGGACGTCGTCGTATCCGACGACCAGGCCGACCGGGTGGTGGAAGCGATCGCCGCTGCCGCACAGACCGGCCGCATCGGCGACGGCAAGATCTTCGTGTCCACCATCGACACCGTATTGCGCATCCGCACCGGCGAGCGCGACGACGAGGCGATCTAGCAGGACCGCTTGAAGGACGCGGCCGGCGGAAGAACACCAACGGGAACCGGCACCGCCGCTCCTGGCAGGCACATCAAGAACCAACCAATTTGTTCGGAGGAATGAAACCAATGTCCAGTGCAAAAGATGTCGTGAAGCAGATCAAGGATCAGGAGATCGAATGGGTCGACCTGCGCTTCACCGATCCCAAGGGCAAGTGGCAGCACCTGCAGATGTGCGCCGGCGTGATGGACGAAGATGCGCTGGAAGACGGCCTGATGTTCGACGGTTCGTCGATCGAAGGCTGGAAGGCGATCAACGAATCCGACATGATCCTCAAGCCCGACCTTTCGCAGCCCTATATCGATCCGTTCAGCGCAACTCCGATGATGGTGCTGTTCTGCGACATCGTCGAACCGTCCGACGGCCAGTATTATTCGCGAGATCCGCGCTCGACGGCAAAGCGTGCCGAAGCCTATCTCAAGTCCACCGGCATCGGCGACGCGGTCTATGTCGGGCCGGAACCCGAATTCTTCATGTTCGACGACGTCCAGTTCGAGGATGGCTATGCCGGCTCGGGCTATGCGATCGACGATATCGAGCTGCCGACCAATACCGGCCGCGAATATGACGCCGGCAATATGGGCCACCGCCCGCGCGCCAAGGGCGGTTATTTCCCCGTCCCGCCGGTCGACAGCTGCATGGATATCCGCGCCGAGATGGTCACGACCATGCTCGAAATGGGCCTGCCGATGGACAAGCACCATCACGAAGTCGCCGCCGCTCAGCACGAGCTCGGCATCACCTTCGGCGACCTGGTGACCACGGCCGACCGCGTGCAGATCTACAAATATGTCGTGCACCAGGTCGCCCATGCCTATGGCAAGACGGCGACTTTCATGCCGAAGCCGATCAAGGCCGATAACGGCTCGGGCATGCACACCCACATGTCGATCTGGAAGGACGGCAAGCCGACCTTCGCCGGCAATGGTTATGCCGGCCTCAGCGACACCTGCCTCTATTACATCGGCGGCGTCATCAAGCATGCCAAGGCGATCAACGCCTTCACCAACCCGACCACCAACAGCTACAAGCGGCTGGTGCCGGGCTTCGAGGCGCCGGTGCTGCTGGCCTATTCGGCCCGCAACCGCTCGGCCTCCTGCCGCATCCCCTATGGTGCAGGCGAGAAGGCGAAGCGCGTCGAGTTCCGCTTCCCCGATCCGCTGGCCAATCCCTACCTCGCCTTCTCGGCGCTCCTGATGGCCGGCCTCGACGGGATCCAGAACAAGATCCACCCGGGCGAAGCGATGGACAAGAACCTGTACGACCTGCCGCCTGCAGAGCTCGCGGAAGTGCCGACAGTGTGCGGCTCCCTGCGCGAAGCGCTCGAGGCGCTCGAAGCCGACCACGAGTTCCTGCTCGCCGGCGACGTGTTCTCCAAGGATCAGATCGACGCCTATGCCGAACTCAAGTGGGAAGAGGCGATCCGCACGGAAACGACCCCGTGCCCGGTCGAATTCGACATGTATTACAGCTCCTGATCCCAGGTCAGCCGGAGTTTAGGGAGGGGCGTCCGGGAAACCGGGCGCCCCTTCAACTTTTTCGGGATCCAGTCAACGCGGCAGCAGCAGACCGCGACGTCCCACCGCGAGGAAGGATGCCAGCAGGGGAAGCGCCGTGAACATCGTCAGCCAGTCAAGCGGAGCGGGTGCCCCCGTGAAACCAAGGTGGGCGAGCATGGCCCACCCCCCTCCTGCCACGAGCGCGAGGTAGAAGCTCAAATTGCCGCACTCACGCGACATGACCTTCATAAGCTCGTCCATGCGGCGCCACATGAGGACGGTCAGCAAGACCGACAGCGCGAACAGGGAGAGCACCGCCGCCAATGCGGTGGTTGCGGGCATAATCCCTCCCGGTCGGCCAAGGGCCAGAACGACCAGGGCGGCGCCCCATGCCACCATCGCTCCGGCGGCGAAGGCGAGCATGCGCCGCTGCTCCTGCAGGTCCTCGGCATCCTCGACATTCAACATTTTCGCGCCGAGCGCCGGCAGCGCCAAACCCAGGCTCACCTGCAATCCCAGCAGGATGTAGACTGCGCCCGCAACGCAGGCGATCATGCCGGACGGGCTGATTTCGCCCAAGCCGCCGGCATCATGAAGCCGGAACAGGCCCAGCATGCCAGCGATGCCGATCGCCGCTCCCACAAGGCCCGAAATCACCACCTTGCGCCAGTTCGACACAGGCTTTTCGCGGGTCATGTCCATTACTCTGCCTCCGGTTCCCAATGGTCGATAAATATTTCCGGCACCGCCACGCCGAACAACTTCGCCATGCGCAGCGCCAGCGGCAGGCTGGGATCGTATTTGTCGGTTTCGACGGCGTTGATGGTCTGGCGCGAGACGCCGAGCCGCCGGGCCAGCTCGCCCTGGCTCCAGCCGCGCGCCTCGCGAATAACCTTCAGTCGATTTTCCAACCCGGCCTCCTGCCTGTAAAGAGCTCTTTACAGGCAGGAGGCGGCTGTCAAGAGCTCTTTACAGGCACTGCCGCGGACCGTCACCATTCCGGACAACGGCGCCTGTTCTTCCTTCGGACCTCGAATGTTGAGCACTCAATGATATTAATTCGTCGGTAACTTGGCGTTCTTACCTTGCTAACGGGTTGTTTCGTTATCTGCCTGGAGCCGCCAATGTCCGCACACCAGAGCGCCGCAAAGACCGACATGAT
>CAYRCH010000077.1:0-10884 GCA_964422665.1 uncultured Sphingomonadaceae bacterium
TGCGGCGTAGGCGGCGATTTCCTGCGCGGTGAGCCGGCGGAAGCGGACGATGCTGGCCGAGACGCGCTCCCGCAGCTCTCCTTCCCCGTCCACCACGGCCACGGCGGAAAACACCCGGTGGCGCCGCCCGGAAAGGGCTTCGAGGAAACGCGCCACTTCGCCTGCGTCATTCGCCTGCGGGAAGATCCGCCGCCCGGCCGCCACGGTGGTGTCGCCCGCCAGCACGATCTCGCCCGGGTGGCGCTGCACGGCCAGCGCCTTCTCGCGCGCCATGCGCTGGGCATAGGGGCGCGGCAGTTCGCCCTTGTGCGGCTCTTCGTCGATATCGGGGGAAACGATCCGTGCCGGTTCGACACCGATCTGCGCCAGCAATTCGCGGCGCCGCGGGCTCGACGAGGCAAGGACCAGCGTGGGTGTGGGGGAGGCCGCGCCCATCCGCGCGGCCGCTTATTGCGGGCCCGGGCCGCCCCGGCCGGGCATGAAGCGGTAGGTGATCCGCGCCTTGGTCAGGTCGTAGGGCGTGAGCTCGCACAGCACCTCGTCACCCACCAGCACGCGGATGCGGTTCTTGCGCATTTTCCCGGCCGTATGGCCGAGCACTTCGTGGCCATTTTCCAGCTCTACGCGGAACATGGCGTTGGGCAGAAGCTCCACCACCTTGCCGCGCATTTCGAGAAGCTCTTCCTTGGCCATCTAGCGGGAATATCCGGTCTGTTTGTTCATCGCGGCGCCCCATAGCGGCGAGGGCGCAAAAAGGGAAGCCTTCAGGGGAGTTAACCGATTCCGGCCGTTTCTTAAGGGATGTCGCAAATCTCGTTCGGGCGGCAGAAATCTGCGACACTTTATTACAGCAAACCGGCTTGTGCGCTGCACCCAAACCCAGACATAGGGGAGCGGCACACTACTAGTTGACTTTGTCCGAGGATCAGAAATTGCGGCCCATCGCTCCTTATACCGCTTCGCTCTTCGCACTGGCCGCCGCCTTGGCGGCTTCTCCCGCAGTCGCGCAGGAGACCGAAACCGAAGAGGAATATGAAGGCGACACGATCGTGGTGGTCGCGGAAAGCTTCGCCGGGCGGGTCGATGCGCCGCAAGCGCCGATCGAGGTGCTGGATGAGGCGGACATCGCTTCCTACGGTGCCGGCTCGCTGGCCGACCTGATTCAGGCGCTGGGCCCGCAGACCGGCAGCGCACGCGGGAGAGGCGGCGGACCGCCCGTATTTCTCGTCAACGGCATGCGCGTGTCGAGTTTCCGCGAGATGCGCTCCTACCCGCCCGAGGCGGTCGACAAGATCGAGATCCTGCCCGAGGAAGTGGCGCAACGTTTCGGCTTCCCGCCCGATGCAAGGGTGGTCAATTTCATCCTCAAGGACGGCTTCTCCAGCAAGGAGGTCGAAGTCGAATTCGGCCAGCCCGATCGCGGGGGCTATTCGCGCAAGGAAGCGGAAGCGACCTATCTCCGGATCGACGGGCCGAGCCGGCTGAACCTCAATCTCGAATGGAACGACGTCAGCATGCTGACCGAGGCCGAGCGCGGGGTGATCCAGACCGACCAGCCCGACCTTACCACCGACCCCGATCCTGGCGCCTATCGCAGCCTGGTGGCCGACAGCTCGGGTCTCGAATTCACCGGCAACTGGTCGACCCGGCTGGGAGAAGGCGGCAGCTCGCTCAGCCTGAACCTCACGGCGGAGCGCGAGGACACGCTGAGCCTGTTCGGGCTCGATACGGTGCTGCTGACAGACCCCGACGGCAACAGCCTGCTGCGCAGCTTCAACGAAGACGATCCGCTGACGCAGGATGTCCGCACCGATACGCTCGCGGCAGCGGCGACGCTCAATGCCCCGGTGGGCGATTGGCAGCTGACAGCGACCAGCGACGCGAGCCGGACCGAGCGCACATCGGTGATCTCGCGCCGCGCGGATACCAGCGCGCTGGTGGCCGACGCGGCAGCGGGCCTGTTCCCGATCGATGGCGCCATCACCGGTATCGCCGATGCCGGCTTCGACGAGGCCAGCACGGTCTCGCACCAGGCCAAGACGCTGCTTACCATGATCGGCCAGCCAATCTGGCTCCCCGCGGGCGGGCTGAACGTGACGCTCGATGCTGGCTATTCCTGGGACAATATCGAGAGCCAGGATACGCGCAATCCGGGGCTGGTGACCGACCTGACCCGCGGCGACCTGTCTGCCGGGATCAATCTCGGCATCCCGATTTCCAGCGTGCGCGACGAGCACTGGGCGGCGATCGGCGATCTCACTTTCAACCTCAATGCCGGGCTCAATCATCTGAGCGACTTCGGCACGCTTACCGACTGGAGCGCGGGGCTGACCTGGGGCGTGACCGAGCGGCTGACGTTCAATGCGACGAGGGTGATGCGCGACGCTGCGCCGTCGCTGACCCAGCTGGGCAACCCGGAGATCGAAACGCCGAACGTGCCCGTGTTCGACTTCGTCAATGGCGAGACGGTGCTGGTCAATGTCACCACGGGCGGCAATCCCGACCTGCTGGCGGAAACGCAGCGCGACTGGATCATCGGCGCAAGCTGGGAGCCGATCGACGACGTCCGGCTGCAAGTGAACTATTTCCGCAATCATTCGGAAAATGTGACCGCGGGCTTCCCCGTGCTCACACCGGCGATCGAAGCGGCCTTTCCGGATCGGGTAACGCGCGACATGACGGGGCGCCTCGTTGCGCTCGACCGCCGGCCGATCACGCTGGCCGAGCAGAAGGGCTCGCGCCTGCAGTTCGGCCTGAACTTCTCCGGAAGGATCGAATCCTCGAGTGGTGGATCCGATCCTTCCAGCCGCGGGGGCGGCACTCCTCCTACCGGCAGCCCCCGCGGCACCCCCGGCGCCGGCGCTTCTGGCGGGCCGGGCGCCGGAGGGTTCGATCCCCAGCGCTTCCAGCAGATGCGCGAGCAGTTCTGCGCTGCCCCGGCCGCCGGTGAGGCGCCCAAGACCCCCGAGGAAATGATCGCCGAGCTGCCCGAGGAAACGCAGGCGCGGTTCCGCAACGAGCAGGGCGAGATCGATCCCGAACGCGTGGCCGAGTTTCGCAACCGGATCTGCAGCGGCGAGGGCCCTGCCGGCGCCTCTGCCGGGCAGGGCGGCGGGGACCAGCCGCGCGCCGGCGGCGGGCGCGGGGGCGGTGGCGGCCCTGGCGGGTTCGGCCCCGGCCGGGGCGGCAATGGCGGCCGCTGGTTCGCCAATATCAACCACACGGTCCAGCTCGACAGCACGGTGCTGATCGCGCCCGGCGGGCCGGTGCTCGACCTGCTGGACGGCGATGCGCTGGGCGGCAATGGTACGCCGCGCCACACGACGCAGCTCTCCGCCGGCCTGTTCTACAATGGCTTCGGGACGCGGCTTTCGGCGAATTATTCAGGACCGACACGACTGGACGGCAGCGGGCTGCCGGGCAGCACCGACCTCGAGTTCGGCAGCCTGGCGACGGTGGACCTGCGGATATTCGCCGATCTCGGGCGGCAGGAGAAGCTCGTCGAAAGCATGCCCATCCTCAAGAATGTCCGGGTATCGCTGGCGGTCGATAATCTGTTCGACACGCGCCAGCGCGTGACCGACAGCAATGGCGACGTGCCGCTATCCTATCAGCCGTTCCTGATCGACCCGGTGGGCCGGTTCATCGAGTTCGAAATCCGCAAGGTCTTCTGACCGGGCCGCTTCCGCGCGCCGACGTCAGCCGACCACGCCCAGATGGTGTTCCAGCCGGTTGCGGTAGTTTGCGGCGCTGCGTTCGCCCATGCGGGCGCGCCGCGGGCCGGGGGCGGCGGGCTTGGACTGTTCGATCCGGGGCAGGCCGAAATCGCGCACCATTTCGCCAAGCTCTTCCCCGGTGCGGGCGCGCAGCCGGGCAAGGCCGCGGATATTCCTGAGATCGAGATGGGTGAGCCCGAAGGGCAGCAGCTCGCGGTAGGCGACCCGCTCGGTCAGCCCCTGGCCGAGCCGGAAGCCGGCGATGCGCGAAAGCTGCTTCAGCGCGCGGTCGATATGCGAGCTCTGCCGGCTTTCGCTGTGGCGCAGGCGGTTGCGGACGACGATCCAGTCGATCCGGTCCATCCCGCGCTTTTCGCGCTCTTCCTGCAGGGCCTGCACCATCGCGCCGAACTGGCCCGGGCGTTGCAGCTTCATCGTCACCGGGCTGAAGCGGCCGAGCGGGTCGAGATCGGCATGCGAGCTGTTGATCGGGGTCACCAGCGTGTCGGCCATGGCGATGGCGCGGCGCGCGATCGGGGAATCGTGCCCTGCGGCATCGATCACGACAAAGTCGAAGTCGGCGCCGACGCGCAATATTTCCTGGCTTAGCTGTGCTGCGCTCTGGCGTTCGAGCACGAAGTGGGTGGGGCAGGCGAGTTTCGCATGCAGGGCGCGGGCGGTGGCCTCGCGTGCTTCGAGCGTACGGTGCAGCGTTTGCTGCCGCCGGTCGAGATCGATCGCCAGGACCGATGCGCCTTCGCTCGCCAGCGCGATCAGCGTGTGGAAGGCGAGAGTGGACTTGCCGACCCCGCCTTTCTCGTTGGCGAAAGTGATGACATGGCCGGAGGGCCGCGGCCGCGAGCAGATGTCGCGCAGCACCACCGATGGATGCTCATCCATATGGCTGCACTCGGAACCCCTGGTTCCGCCTTCAGGCCATCCGTGGCGATTTGCCCCGACATCTTCGAGCATGCGCGATTGCCCCCAACGCGATCCGAGATTGGCGCGACTCGGAAAAACCGGCCGCGTCTGTGGATAAGTTAGGGGATTAACCTTGTTGACGGAAGGGCCTGATTCGGATTCGCGGCGACGATTGCCAATCTGGCACACCTGACTCCCGACCGGTCGCGAATTGAGAAGCGCGGCGCAACACCCTATCTGCCTCCCATGGCTCGAACTCCCGCCGGAACCCCGCACGATCCGAGAGGCGCCGAGCGCTTCCTGGAGGAGCGCGCGACCTATACGGTCGCCAGTGCGCAGCCCGACCTCGAGGCCGGGACCAAGGCCATTCGCGAAACTGTGAAGGTTCTGAAATCCGTACCCGGAGTCTACCGGATGCTCGATGCGCGTGGCGACGTGCTCTATGTCGGCAAGGCGCGGGTGCTCAAGAACCGGGTGGCCAACTACACGCAGGTCGATCGCCTGCCGATCCGGCTGCAGCGCATGGTCGCCCAGACGCGCAGCATGGAAATCGTCACCACCAATTCGGAGGCAGAGGCGCTGCTGCTCGAAGCGCAGCTGATCAAGCGGTTCCGTCCGCCTTTCAACGTGCTCCTTCGCGACGACAAGAGCTTCCCTTTCATCCTGCTGAAGGCGGAGCACGATTTTCCGCGCATCATGAAACATCGCGGCGCGCGGCGGGCGAAAGGCGATTATTATGGACCCTTCGCCAGCGCCGGATCGGTCAACACCACGATCAATGCGCTGCAGAAGCTGTTCCTGCTGCGCAGCTGCACGGACAGCTTCTTCGCCCGGCGCGACCGTCCGTGTCTACTCTACCAGATTCGCCGCTGCTCGGCGCCATGCGTCGGCCGGATCGACCAGGAGGGCTACGGCTTGCTGGTCAGACAGGCGAAGGATTTCCTGTCGGGCAAGTCGGGCGCGGTCCAGGCCGAGATCGAGCGGCAGATGAAAAAGGCCTCGGAGGATCTCGATTTCGAGACCGCGGCGATCCTGCGCGACCGGCTGCGGGCGGCGACATTCATCCAGGGCAGCCAGGCGATCAATGCCAGCGGGGTGGGCGATGCCGACGTGTTCGCGCTGGCCAGCAAGGGCGGACAGATCGGCATCCAGGCCTTCTTCATCCGGGGGGGGCAGAACTGGGGCCACCGGGCTTTCTTTCCCAGCCATACCAGCGGGGTGGCCGAGGAAGAGGTGCTGGGCGACGTGCTGATGCAGTTCTACGAGGAAGTGCCGCCGCCGCGGATGGTGCTGGTCGATCGCCCGCTGCCCGAGCAGGCCCTGCTCGAAGAAGCATTGTCGGAAATGGCCGGGCGCAAGGTGGCGGTGTCGGTTCCGAGCCGCGGTGACCGGCGCAAGCTGATTGCGCAGGCGAGCCGCAATGCGGGCGAGGCGCTGGATCGCAGGCTCGCGGAAAGCGGAACCAAGGCCAAGACATGGCGCGAAATGGCCGAATTCCTGGAACTGGCCGAACCGCCGGAGCGCGTGGAAATCTATGATAACAGCCACATCCAGGGCGCCAAGGCGGTGGGCGCGATGGTGGTGGCTGGCCCGGAGGGCTTCCTGACGAACCAGTATCGCAAGTTCAATATCAGAACCGCGCAGACCAATGACGATTTCGGGATGATGCGCGAAGTGATGGAGCGGCGCTTTTCCCGGGCGATGAAGGAAGATCCTGACCGCGAGACCAGTGGGGACAAGGCGATCTGGCCCGACCTCGTGCTGATCGATGGCGGAAAGGGGCAGATGTCCTCCGTCCGCGATACGCTGGAAGAGCTGGGGATCGAGGACGTGCCGCTGGTCGCGATCGCCAAGGGTCCGGATCACGGCCGGGAAGGGCGCGAAATATTCCATTTCCCGGATGGGCGCGAGAAGACGTTGCCGGTGAACTCGCCGGTGCTGTTCCTGTTGCAGCGGCTGCGCGACGAAGTGCACCGCTATGCGATCGGGGCGCACCGCGCGAAGCGGAGCCGGGCGATCAGCGCCTCGCCGCTTGACGAGATCCCGGGCATCGGACCGGCGCGCAAGCGAGCCCTGCTGCTGCATTTCGGCACGGCGGGGAAGGTACGCGCGGCCGCGCTGGAGGATTTGAAACGTGCGCCGGGTGTCAGCGAAGCGGTCGCTCAGGCAGTATGGGATTTCTACCATCCCGCAGGGTGATCAGCGGGCGTTCCTGCGGCCGGCGATCTGGCGTATCATGTGATCGAGCACCGGCTCGTATAGCGGCTGCTCGAACACCATCCCGGCCTTGTCGCTTTCCACCCACAACACCGTGGCCGCCAGGAACGCCAGTTCGGGAAACTTGATCAGGACGCGATCTTCCTGCCGGACCGCCCAGGTTCGGCGATCGACCATGCAGCCGAGCGGCGAGATGTCGAGCACTTCGAGCTCGACGATCAGACCGTTGCGCGAGCGGCATTTCGCGAACAGCGGGTCGGTTCCATGTGCAGGCCCCAATGCGGGCATGTGCCAAGCTTCCTTCCAGTCTGGGGGTCTGGACGCAAAATTCTGCCAAGCAGGCATTGCCCGCTGGCGATGCCTGTCGAGCAGCTTACTCTCGAAAATTGAAGGGAAAATTAAATGGCGATCGAACGCCGGAATTAATCTCTTCCTTGGGATCAAACGCGAAGTCGTCCATTGCGACAGTTGCGAACCGCTTGACGGCAATCAATGCGGTAGCCCGCTCCCGGGAACAGGGGTATAAAGTGCAAGAAGTCGCACACAGTTATTCGGGACAAGCAGCGATGAAATCGATCCTTCTCCATGTCGGCACAGACACCGCTTTCAAGGCGCGGCTGCAAGCCGCGCTGGACGTTGGCCGCGCCTTCGATGGCCACATCACTTGTCTGCAATCGATCAATTTCGAGTTCGCCGCCCCCGGCGATTTCTATGGGGCCGTGGCGGCGGAAATGGTCCCTGTGCTGCGCGAGCAGGCGCAGAAACTGCGCGAAGAGCTGGAAGGGCGGATGGGCCGCGAAGATGTCCGCTGGAGCTGGATCGAAGAGCTGGGCGACAGCCGGGCGAACCTGCTCGAATTCGCGACGCTGAGCGACCTGGTGGTGGTTGGCACGCAGCGGCCGGACGGGATGGGCGGCGGGTCGTCGCCGATCGCTGCCTCGGTGGCGATTCATTCGCGCACGCCCGTGCTGGCGGTGCCCGCATCGGCGAGCGGGATCGACCTCACCGCACCGGCGCTGGTCGCGTGGAACGGCACGGGTGAGTCGTCGCGCGCCCTGCGGGGCGCACTGCCAATGCTGGGAAAGGCTCGTGCGGTCTATCTCGCCACGGTAATGACCGAGAAGCAGCGAAAGCGCGAGGAACTGCCGAGCGTGGACGGGGCGGAATATCTCTCCCGCCACGGGATTCCCTGCGAAATGGTTGAGCTGCCGCAAGGCTCTCAATCGGTCGCGGAAACCTTGCTGGAGGCGGCGAGGGCGCGCCAAGCCGGCTACGTTGTCTCCGGCGCTTACGGCCGTTCGCGGCTGAGCGAGATCGTATTCGGCGGCGTCACCAATGCGCTGCTCAACAATCCGCCGGTGCCATTGCTGCTGGCACACTGAGCCGGCGGATCACGCCTCGCGCATCATCCCCTCCTGGGCCACGCTGGCGACCAGCCGCCCGTCGCGGCTGAATATCTCGCCACGAGCGAAGCCGCGGGCGCTGCCCGACCAAGGGCTCTCGGTGGCGTAGAGAAGCCATTCGTCGGCCCGAAAAGGGGCGTGGAACCACAGTGCGTGATCGAGGCTGGCAAGCTTCAGTTCGCCGCGCCACATGCTCTTGCCATGGGGCAGGGTGGCCGTGCCGAGCAGTTGCATGTCACTGGCATAGGCGAGGACTGCGCGATGGATGCGCGGGTCGTCGGGCAGCGGTGCTGCTGCGCGGAACCAGGCATGGCTGACAGGCGGACTGCTTCCGACGGCTAGCCATTGCGGCCCTTCGACCGAGCGCGTCTCGATCGGCCACTGGAGCATAGCGAAATGACGGATGCGCCCTTCCAGCCCTTTCGCCAGGCGATGGCGCACGCTTTCGTCTGATTCCAGGCTTTCGGGATCGGGCACTTCGGGCATTGCGGACGCCTGGTGTCCGAGCCCCTCCTGCGCCCGCTGGAAGCTGGCGGTCAGCGACAGGATAGGCCGACCCTGCTGGCTGGCAACCACTCGACGGTTGGAAAAGCTCCCGCCATCGAAATCGCGCCTGACCCGGAAATCGATCTCATGATCCTCGCTGCCGCCGCGCAGGAAATAGGCATGCAGCGAATGGGCATGGCGTTCGCTGTCCACGGTCCGTTCCGCGGCGCCCAGCGCCTGCGCGATCACCTGCCCGCCGAAAACGCGGCCGACGCCGCCCTTCTTGCGCCTTCCGGCGAAAGTCTCCGCCCCGTCCACTTCGCCGGCGGGCCGGATTTCGAGCAGCTCGACAAGGTCGGCGACCAGCTCATCGGGAGTCAGACGCGGGGGATCGGGATCGTTCATATCGGCGGATTAAGGCGGCCAGTCCGCACGGGTCAACCGCGCTGCAAACCTGCCGCTACGGCTAGGCCGACTTGCCGTGTCGGCCGGCGCCGAGACGCCGCAGCACGCGCCAGCCGAGCGCCTTCACGCGATTGTTTTTCGGCCATCGCCGGGGTGGTGCAGGATCGAATCCGAGCCGCCGCAGGACGCGGTTGAATTCGCGCGCATCGGCTTCGCCGAAGCTCCATGAACTGCGCCATGTGAGCGAAAGCGAGATGGAAGGTGCCGGTCCATTTTGCACGAAATGCGGCGCCTTGACCGGCACGAACAGCGCATCGCCGGGAGCCAGTACGAAGGCTTGCCCGTGAGCGGCAAGCGCTTCCTCCCATCGAAGTTCATAGGCGCCGGTGGTGTGAAAGTCCTCATGGGCGGGGTCGCTGGCAAAGCGGGGGTCGCCCGCCGGGAACACCGTCATTTCCTTCTCGCCCCGCAGCTGCATCAGAATGTTGTGCTCCGGATCGAAATGGAACGGTGTCACCGCGCCGGGGCTGGAGACGAAGATCCATCCTTCGGGGTGCAGCACCTTTCCGGTTTTCGGTTCGATCAGCGGGCCGAGTTCGGCCAGCATATCGCTCAGAAGCGCGGCATATTCGGGTGCCTGTTCGATATTCTTGATTACGGCCCAGCTGCCGCTGGTCCCCACCTCGCGGATTGCTTCGCCGATGGATCCCGCGGCCGATTGCCGTTCACCTTCGCCGCCGATGGACAGGCTTCCGCAATTGTAGTGCACGGAGCTCGTGGGCAGGGACTCGGCGAGCGCCGCGATCGCCTCCAGGCTGAGCAAGGGGCTGTCCGGCAAGTTGTGCCGGAATTTCTGCGGCGCCTCCGGATAGGAAGCAGCGAACAGGCGACGAGACTCCTCGCCGAATACTCTTGCAGTCGAAGCCGGCGGCGGGGTTTGCATGTTCACAGGCGCTCTCCCTTTTCGGCCCGGGCAATGGCCGCGAAACTCGCACGGCGGATCGGCCCACCTATGGCCACAGAGATCCGTCCTATCGCGCGGCGCTCGCGCCAGAACTGGTCGACCAGGGGGTGATCCGCAGTCGCGCAGCTGTCGCACCAAAGCACATCGTCCCGGTCCAGCAGGCTCAGAGTCTCCTGCTGCAGCAGCGCTCCCGGCGAGAAGCGGGCGAATTCCTCGTCGAAAGCGGTCTTGAAGCCGAATGCTCCAGGAGGCGTCAGGAAGGTGGTCATCATGGCGATGGGTCGGCCATCGAGAGAAAGCGCGAGCCGCTCCAGCCGACCGCGCTTCGCTGCGCCGCGGAGCGCCTCGCGGAACAGGCTTTCGGTCCGGCTGTCGCAGGCGAGTGCGGAGTGCGCGCGACCTTTCCAGCCGCTGCGCTCCAGTTCGAGGAAGCGGTCGGCCCATTCCTCGATACTGTCGGTGCCGATCTCTCGAGCTACGGTCAGCGAGCCCAGTTCGGAGAGCCGCCGCTGCTTTCGTGCCAGTTCGCTGCGTCGCTTCGGCTTCAGGGCCAGCTCCAGATAGGCATCGGGCGGCAGGTTCGTTTCCAGGAACGCGCGCTGCTCTCGACGAACCAGTGCCGCCTCCCGACCTTCCCACGCCAGCACTTCAAGCAGCGCGCCGTGGAGTTCGCCGTCCAGCGGTATATGGGCGAGGTGCAGGAACATTTCGCCGCCCGCATTCCGGTCGGCCCAGCCAAGCAAGGCACGCCAGAATTCCGCCTCGCATCCCC
>CAYRCH010000078.1:0-6074 GCA_964422665.1 uncultured Sphingomonadaceae bacterium
GCGCCCCCTTCATCGCCGCCCATTCGAGCTTCCCGCAGGCGCCCGATGTCCGCGCGCTCTGGCTCGATCGTTATCGCAACTTCGCCGTGGCAGGAGGTGCACCGGCCGGCGATGCCGAGCACTGGCGCCGCGCTGTCGAGCAGCAGCTCACGCTGCTGAGCCCGGAGGAAGACGAGGAACTATTGCGCGAGGCGGGCTTTGCGAACGTGACCGGCTTCTATGCCGCCCTTACCTGGCGCGGCTGGGTGGCCTACGCCTGACGGCGGCAGTTCGCGGCTTCCCGCGGCCGATGCCGAATCAGATGATCCCGACCTTCTTCCCGGCCGCTTCGAACATGCCAAGGATCGTCTGGACCTGCTCCCCGGTATGCTCGGCGCAGAGCGAACAGCGGAGCAGCGTCATGCCCGCCGGCGTCGCGGGCGGGCGGGCGAGGTTCACGTAGAGCCCTTCGTGCAGCAGCGCCTCCCACATCCCCGCGCCCCGTTCGAGGTCTGGCATGATCACGGCGATGATCGCGCTTTGCGGTTCCTCGGTGCCGAGAGTGAAGCCGAGCTTCCTGAGGCCGGCATGGAGGACCTTGGAATTCTCCCACAGATGCGCGCGCTTGTTGGAGCCGTGCATCAGCTTGCGGATGCTGGTCGCGGCGGTGGCGACGACGCTCGGCGGAAGGCTGGCGGTGAAGACATAAGGGCGGCAGACCAGCCGCAACACTTCGAATTTCGGGTGGTTGGAGACGCAGAACCCGCCAACCGTGCCCACGCTCTTGGAGAATGTACCAATGATGAAGTCAACGTCATCTATCACATCCTGCGCCTCGGCGACGCCGCGGCCGTGTTCACCGATGAAGCCCATCGAATGCGCTTCGTCGACCAGCACCATCGCACCGTTTTCCTTGGCGATGCGGACCATTTCCTTCAGCGGGGCGACATCGCCCAGCATGGAATAGACACCTTCCAGCACAACCAGCTTGCCCGCGCCTTCGGGAATGCGCTTCAGCCGCTTTTCCATCGCCTCGATGTCGTTGTGTTTGAACGGCACCACTTCGGCGTCGCCCATCTTGCAGCCATCGTAGATCGAGGCATGGCTATCGATGTCGAGCACGATGTAGTCGCCCTTGCCGGCGATGGTGGAGATGATCCCCAGATTGGCCTGGTAGCCGGTGGAGAACACCATCGCGTGGTCCATCGCGTAGAATTCGCGCAGTGCGTCTTCGACCTCGCGGTGGCCCTGATAGGTGCCGTTGAGCACGCGGCTGCCCGTAGTGCCGCTGCCGAACTCCTCGAGCGCCCGCTTGCCCGCCTCGATCACATCGGGATCGAAGGTCATGCCCATGTAATTGTAGGTGCCGAGCAGGATCGTCTCGCGCCCGTTGCAGATCGCCTGCGTCGGCGAGAGCACCTTTTCCATGACCAGGCCGAACGGGTCCTCGTAGCCCGCGGCAAGCAGGTCCGCCCGCTGCTTGATCAGCGGATCGAATTTCGAAAACAGGTCGGGCCCGTCACCGTCCATGATCGCCGGCCGTTCGGCCTGGCTGATGCTTTCGCTCATCCTCGTCCTATTCGTCCGTTAACCGGCAAACCGCGTCGACCAGCTGGCCATAGGTTTCAATCTCGGCCTGTTGATTCATGCTAATGATGATGTCGAATTCGTCCTCGATCGCGGCGACGAAATCCATCACCGTCAGGCTGTCGAATTCAAGATCGCCGGCAAAGGTCGTATCCTCGCCGATCTCTGTGCCCTTCTTGTTGAAGGGTTCGATCAGCTTACGGATACGTGTGTCGGTCTCGCCTCGGTCCATCGGGAGCGGCTCCTAGTGGGGGAATGAGGCTCAAAAGGGGCGAGCCGGGTCGCTTGTCAAGCGTGAGCAGGGTTCGGCTGGGCCGCTACGATCCCGAGAAGTTCGCGCACCGTGGTCATGAACGGTACGATCGAAACCGGTTTTGCCAGATAGCCTTCGGCGCCGACTTCACGGATCCGGTCTTCGTCGCCCTTGCCGGCATAGGCCGTGACGGCCAGCACTGGAATGTCCCGCAACAACGTGTCGCGCTTCAGGCTCGCAATAAGGTCAAGCCCGGAAATATTCGGGAGCTGGATGTCCATGATGACGAGATTCGGTATGAACTGGTGGGCACATTCGATGGCGGCCGTGCCATCCTCCACCGCTTCGACTGAAAATCCGCTTGCGCGAAGAACGTCGCAGAACAGCTTGCGGTTCAGATCGTTGTCCTCGACAACGAGGATCCGTTGGGTCATGTGCCCCTCAATTCTCTCCACCCCTGCGGAGTAATTAGAGAGACCATACATAGCTGGCTACCAAATGGCAATTATCCACAGCTCTCCCACAGAAAATCCGCAAGCAGTGCCGTTGGCACTGCAGGCTTTGGCGTGGATTTTGCAAGATCAGGCGCGCGCGGAGCGGTTTCTGGCGCTGACCGGCTTGCAGCCGGATGATCTGCGCGCCAGCCTGGACGAGCCGGCCACCTTGCGGGCGGTGTTCGATTTCCTCCTTGCGCATGAGCCAGACCTGCTGGCCGCGGCTGACGCGCTCGAGGTCGATCCTTCCCTCATTGGCGCAGCCGCCCGGGAGCTTGGCACATGAGCCGGCCGCTGGTGGTGAGCGACTGCGACGAGGTGCTGCTGCACATGGTGCGGCATTTCCGCGATTTCCTGGCGGAACGGCACGAGGTCGACTTCCATATGAATGGGGCGAATTTCTACAGCTCCATGCGCTGCCGCCAAACTGGCGAGGCGCTTGAAGAGGCGGAGATGTGGCGGCTGCTCAACCTGTTCTTCGATACCGAAATGGACCGGCAGGAGCCGATCGAGGGCGCGCTCGAGGCCATCGGCGAAATTGCCGAAGTGGCCGATGTCGTCGTCCTGACCAATTTGAAGGATCACCGGGCGCAGCATCGCACCGACCAGCTCGCAAAACTCGGCGTCGACGTGCGGGTCTTCACCAATCAGGGGCCGAAGGGTCCGGCGCTGGAAGCGATCATGGCGGAGTACCGGCCGAGCGCATCGGTCTTCATTGACGATATCGCGGGCCACCACCAGTCGGCGCTGGAATGCGTGCCCCAGACCGCGCGTTTGCATTTCTGCGGCGAACCGTTGCTGGCGCCGCATATTGAATGTGCGCACCGGGCGGGCCATGCCCATGCGCGGATCGACAATTGGGCCGAGGCTCTGCCATGGCTGCTTGGCCGGTTGCGGGAGGAAAGCGCATGAATGTCCAGGAACGACTCATCCAGCTTGGGATCAACTTGCCGGAAGCCTCGCCTCCGGTCGCGTCCTATGTGCCGGTCGTGGTGTGGGAGGGCGTGGCCTATGTGTCGGGGCAGCTTCCCTTTATCGACGGCCAGCTCGTAACCGGGCGGCTGGGCGAAGATATCGGGCTGGATCGCGGCATTGCCGCCGCCCGGGCCTGCGGCCTGATGATCCTGGCGCAGCTGCGCGCGGCGATGATCCCGCTCGATCATGTCGACCGGATCGTGAAGCTCGGCGTGTTCGTCAATTCCGCGGAAGACTTCACCGACCAGCCCAAGGTCGGCAATGGCGCTTCCGACCTGATGGTCGACATCTTCGGTGACGCCGGCAAGCATGCGCGCAGCGCGGTCGGGGTTCCGGCGCTGCCGCTGGGGGCTGCCGTCGAGGTGGATGCGATCATTGCCCTTCACCCTGCTTGACCCACTGCTGGCGCCTGCCCCCGATCCGGCAAGGGCGGGGTGGCTGGGCAAGCGGCCATATGCCCATCGCGGGTTGCACGGCGCGGGCCGGCCCGAGAATTCCCTCTCGGCTTTCGAAGCGGCAATCGGTGCGGGTATGGGCATCGAATGCGACGTCCAGAAAAGCGCCGATGGCGATGCCATGGTGTTCCATGACTGGGAGCTCGACCGGCTGACCGGCGAAACGGGCGACGTGGCGACGCGCAGCCGGGCGGAGCTCCAGGCCATTACGCTGGCCGGCAGCGATCACGGCGACCGGATCCCGCACCTGGCCGAACTGCTGGCGCTGGTAGATGGCCGGGTGCCATTGCTGGTCGAGATCAAGTCCCGCCGGGATCGCCGCCCTGCACCTTTATGCCGGGCTGTCCGTCATGCTCTGGAGGGCTACCATGGCCCAGTCGCGGTTATGAGTTTCGATCCCAGGGTGCCAAAATGGTTCATTCGATACGCGCCGCATATTGTGCGTGGGCTCGTCGTCACCGAGGAAAACGACCGGACGGTCCTCGGTTCGCTTCGCCGCCACGCCTGGCTGTGGCATTCAAGGCCGGATTTCATCGCCTATGATATCCGCGACCTGCCAAGCGCTTTCGCAGCGTCGCAGCGTGCTCGCGGGTTGCCCCTGTTGACCTGGACAGTGCGTTCTCCGGAGCTGCGCGAGAGGGCTGCAAAATATGCCGACGCGCCGATCGCGGAAGGCGCGGGGGTCGCAGGGGCGGGGTAATTTTACTATCTTTGCCCATATGGCTGATGAAACTTTTTCCGCGCGCATCCTTCCCTCGGTCGGCTCGGTCGCGGCGGCCGAGTGGGATACGCTGGCCGGCGGCAGAAATCCTTTTGTTTCCAATGCGTTCCTGACCGCGCTCGAGGATTCGGGCAGCGTCGGCCCCGGTACCGGCTGGACCCCGGCCCCGATCGTCATCGCCGGCGAGGGCGGGGCGCCCTTTGCCGCCATGCCGTCATATCTCAAGACGCACAGCCAGGGAGAATATGTCTTCGACCACGCCTGGGCGGACGCCTGGGAGCGGGCCGGGGGCAGCTATTATCCCAAGCTGCAGATTGCGGTGCCCTTCACCCCGGCCACCGGCCCGCGGCTGCTGCTGGCGGACGAAGCGCTGGCCGCGCCGCTGATCCGCGCGGCCGAGGAGCTATGCCGCCAGAGCGGGCTCTCCAGCGCGCATGCCACCTTCATCGAGCCTTCCCAGCGCAAATTTTTCGAGGACGCCGGCTGGCTGATCCGGAGCGACATCCAGTTCCACTGGGTCAACCGCGGCTACGCAACTTTCGACGACTTCCTCGGCGCGCTCTCCTCGCGCAAGCGCAAGGCGATCCGCAAGGAACGCGCCGCCGCGCAGGATGGCGTGGACATCCGGGCCTTCACCGGGCCGGAGCTGCGACCCGAGCATTGGGATGCGTTCTGGATCTTCTACCAGGACACCGGCGCGCGCAAATGGGGCACCCCTTATCTGACCCGCGAGGCATTCGACCTGATCGGCGAGCGGATGGCGGAGAGCATCCTGTTGCTGCTGGCATTCATGGACGGCAAGCCGATTGCCGGCGCGCTCAACTTCATCGGGGAGCGCACACTATACGGGCGTTACTGGGGCTGCGTGCTCGACAAGCCGTTCCTGCATTTCGAGCTTTGCTATTACCGGGCGATCGAGGAAGCGATCGCCCGCGGCCTGGCCACGGTCGAGGCGGGAGCCCAGGGCGGGCACAAGCTGGCGCGCGGTTACGAGCCGGTGGAAACCTGGTCGGCACACTGGCTTGCCGATCCGCGGTTTCGCGAGGCGGTGGCCGACTTCCTCGAGCGCGAACGCCGCGGCGTCAGCACCGATCGGCTCCTGCTCGGCCAGCACACGCCGTTCCGCAAGGGGCCGGCGCCGGGCTGAGCCGGATCAGGCGGCCTTGCGCATCCCGCCGGCCAGCCATTCGCGGGCGCGCCGCTGTGCTTCGGCGATTTCGCGGGCAGACATTTCGTCGGAAATATCGGCGCGGCACCAGGCGGCTTCCTCGCTCCCGCCGGCGGCGGCGAGGTTGAACCATTTGTGCGCTTCGATGAGGTCGCAGGGCGCCCCGTGGCTGCCGGTCGAATAGGCCACGCCCAAATCGTAATAGGCGCTGGCATCGCCCCTGGTGGCAGCGGCAAGGCAGCGCGCGATCAGGGCATCCAGTTCGACGCTGGCCGTGGCTGCAGCGAGACGGCGGCCTTCGATCTTCCTCAGTTCCATTTGTCTTCCCCCAATTCCCTGCCGGCAACTACCCCCGCCGGCTCCGGAAGCGATCACACATTATCCTGTTCAACAAATGGTTAACGGCCCCGGAAAAATCTTAACCATCCCGCTTGCGGCAGGC
>CAYRCH010000078.1:6174-10745 GCA_964422665.1 uncultured Sphingomonadaceae bacterium
CCGACGGGCCGACAGGGAATGGAGTGTCCAGATGGCTTCGGCTTCGAGTGGCGATATTGATGTTCTGAATGCGGCGCGCCGGGCCGTCCCGCCGGATTACACGCCGAGCGAGGACGAGGAATATATGTCGCCGCGCCAGCTCGACTATTTCCGGGTCCTGCTGCTCGAATGGAAGAAATCGATCCTCTCCGCTTCGCAGGGCACGCTGCAATCGCTGCAGGATGGGCCGATCCGCGAACCCGACCTCAACGACCGGGCCTCCAGCGAAACCGACTGGGGAATCGAGCTGCGCACCCGCGACCGGCAGCGCAAGCTGATCGCCAAGATCGATTCCGCGCTGCGCCGGATCGAGGGCGGCGAATATGGCTGGTGCGAAGTGACCGGCGAGCCGATCGGGATCAACCGGCTGATCGCGCGACCGATAGCGACGATGACGGTCGAGGCGCAGGAAGCGCATGAACGTTCGGAAAAAATTTCCCGCGACGACTGACCGCGCTCCCGCGGGAACGGGCCGGGTTAGGAATTGACCCGGGCCTGTGTGCCAAGCGGAGACATCCCCGTTTCCGGCCGCGACAAGCGCGGCATTTTTCTTACATGTGCTGGCGATCGCACGGGTCCGAACGGCGCGTGCGGGGACACCCTATGACTGGATGTGACAGGACAAGATGACCAACGTCGACACTCGCGAAATCTCCCGTAACAGCTTCTTCATGATGGCTGAGGTGTGCGCGATGGACGAGACCACACCTTACCGCCTGCGCGTGCGCAACCTCTCGGCCGGCGGCATGATGGCCGAAGGCAATGCGCCCTTCCAGCGCGGCAGCATCGTGACCGTGACCCTGCGCAATATCGGCGAAGTCCACGGGGTTGTCGCCTGGCGGCAGGACCAGCGCTGCGGCATCGCGTTCGACGAGGAAATCGATGTGGCGCTGGCGCGTGCGCCGCTGGCCAATCCCGACATGGCGACCAATGTCGTCTCGCGCCGCATCTTCATTCCGGCGAAGCCGGCCGTCTCCAGCGCGAAGCTGCGCACCATCTGACCACCGCACTCGCCGGCAGGGTTCGCCCGCGCGGAGTTGATGCTGCTCGCCGCAGGCCCTAGGGCCTGTCCATGCTCGCCCGATTCCGCCCGCTTGCCATGGCTGCGCTGCTGCTGGCGGCTGCGGGCTGCGGCAATTCGCATGAAGGGCCGGTGGACATCGCCATAATCGGCGATGAGGAGGCGCTGTTCGACCGGGGAATCCGGCTGTCCGGCGCGGCCCAGCACCTACGGGCAGCTACGGCCGAAGGGCTGGTCACGCTGGATGCAAACGGAGATATCGTTCCGGCGCTGGCAGACCGGTGGATCGTGACCGAGGATGGGCAAAGCTACATTTTTCGCCTGCGCGACGGACACTGGCCGGACGGGAGCGAGCTGACCTCGCAGAGCGTGCGGACGCAGATGCAGGCGGTGATCCGGTCGCTGCGCGGCACTTCGCTTGGCGTCGATCTCGCCGTGATTTCGGAAGTCCGCGCCATGGCCGGACGCGTGATCGAGATCCGACTGCGCACGCCTGCGCCATTCTTCCTGCAGATACTTGCCCAGCCAGAGCTCGGCATAACCAAGAACGGTCAGGGCACGGGGCCGATGGCGGCGGAGCCCGCCGAGCGCGGCGCCACGCTGGATTTCATACCGCCGGCGGATCGCGGCCTGCCGCAGGCCGAAGACTGGGAGCAATGGGTGCGCCAGGTCCAGCTTTCGGTGCTGCCCGGCCCGGCAGCGGTGGAGATGTTCTACGAGGGGCAGGTCGATATCGTGCTCAATGGGCGGCTCGATGCCTATCCGCTGCTCAACACCGGGCCGCTCTCGCGCGGGACGATCCGGCTCGAGCCGGCGATGGGGCTGTTCGGGCTCGAATTCCTCCGCCCGAGGGGATTCCTGGCCGAACCGGCCAATCGTGCGGCGCTGTCGATGGCGATCGACCGCGACGAACTGCTGGCCGATTTCAGTTTGGGCGGCTGGGTTCCGGCGACCCGACTGGTCGCGCCCGGGCTTGCGGGCGACCTGGGTACGATAGGCGAGCGCTGGCAGGCGCTGACGATGGAAGAGCGGGTGGCCGTGGCGGCGGAACGAGTGGCTGCCTGGCGCAGCGACCGCGAGGACGAGGCATCTCCCGAAATAGCGCTCTATCTGCCGCCGAGCAGCGGTTCGGACCTGCTCTATGCGCGGATTGCCGCCGACCTGGCTGCTATCGGTGTCGTGCCGTCCCGGGCATCGAGCGAACGCGATGCGGACCTCGCACTGGTCGACCGGACGGCGCGTTATGCGGATGCCCGCTGGTTCCTCAACCAGTTCAACTGCCAGTTGCGGCGCGGAATCTGTTCCTCCGCCGCGGATGAGCGCGTTTCCGAGGCGATGGATACGCCGGACCCGGCCGAACGCGCGGCCCTGCTGGCCGAGGCGGAAGCGGAGCTGGTGGCCGCGGAGGCGTTCATTCCCTTTGGCCCGCCGGTCCGCTGGTCGCTGGTGAGGGGCCAGATATCGGGTTTCGCGGTCAACCGCTGGGCGTTCCATCCCTTGCCCGCCCTCGCGACCATCCCCAGATAAAAGCCGAGGAGCGCGCGATGGCCGATATGTTCGATGGCAAGGTGCATGTTTCCGGCCTGTCGCTGGGGACCGATCCGCATTCGATCCGCCAACGGGTGGAAGCGATGGAGAAGCTGCTGGAGCGCAGCTTCGTGATTCCCGGCATCAATCGGCCCGTCGGGCTCGACGCCGTGGCCGGGCTGGTCCCGGTCATCGGGGACTTCGTGACCGCCGCGATGGGCGCCTATATCGTCTGGGAAGGGCGCAATCTCGGAATGCCGAAATGGAAGCTGGCGCGCATGGCGGGCAATGTGCTGTTCGACAGCGCGATCGGCGCGGTGCCGGTGGCGGGGGATCTGTTCGATTTCATGTTCCGCTCCAACACACGGAACCTCAGGATCATCCGCAGGCATCTCGACAAGCATCACCCGGCGACGCGGGTGATCGAGCAATAGCGGCCTATTCTTCCAGCTCGACGTCCCAGTAGAGCCAGTCGCGCCAGGTTTCGTGCAGATAGTTGGGCGGGAACATTTTCCCGCGCTCCTGCAGCTGCCAGCTGGTTGGCCGGATCGGGTGCATCAGCGGCGCCATCCGCGCCTGCCTGGGCGTGCGGCCGCCTTTCTTCATGTTGCACGGCGCGCAGGCGGTGAGGATGTTCTCCCAGCTGGTCTTGCCGCCCAGCCTCCTGGGGATGACATGGTCGAAGGTCAGGTGCTTCGTGCTGCCGCAATACTGGCAGGTAAACCGGTCGCGCAGGAACAGGTTGAACCGGGTGAAGGCCGGGAACTCGCTTGGCCGGACATATTGCCGAAGCGCGATAACCGACGGCACCTTCATGTCCAGCGTCGGCGAATGGACCTGCCGCTCGTAGCTGGCGACGATATCCACCCGCTCCAGGAACACGGCCTTGATCGCGGTCTGCCATGGCCAGAGGCTGAGCGGATAATAGGACAGCGGCGTATAGTCGGCGTTGAGCACCAGTGCCGGGCAGCTGTCGAGGCTGCGCGCGGGATCCTCTCCCGCGCTGCGGAACCGGGCAGTACGCTCGATCAGATCGGCCTTGAACACCTGGGCCCCTCCTGACGTGTCGCAAGGGAGCATTCGCCGACTAATGCGTCAAGCCTGTTACACCCCCTGAATCCACACCGATTTTTGCCGCTTCGCCCGCCGGGGGATGTAAAGGTGCCGCAATCATGATCGTGACCCGCTTCGCCCCCAGCCCCAACGGGCCGCTCCATCTGGGCCACGCCTATTCCGCGATCGTGTCGCACGACCTTGCGCGGGCAGCGGGCGGGCGGTTCCTGCTGCGGATCGAGGATATCGACGGCGCCCGCTCGCGCGGGGAGCTGGCGGAGGAATTCCGCGCCGACCTGGCCTGGCTCGGGCTCGAATGGGAGGAAGTGCCGGCGCAGTCGACGCGGGTGGCGGAATATGCAGCGGCGGCTGATCGGCTGCGAGGCGAAGGCCTGCTCTATCCCTGCACCTGCACACGGGCGGACATTGCGGCGGCGGCGAGCGAATACGGGCCGGACGGCCCGATCTATCCCGGCACCTGCCGCGGCCGGAGCGATGTGACGGGCGCGGCCGCGTGGCGGCTCGACGTGGAGCGGGCAATGCACGTCGCCGGGCCGCTGGAGTGGACCGACGCGCTGGCGGGGCCGCAGCAGGCGCGGCCCGAGCTGCTCGGCGACGTGGTGCTGGTGCGCAAGGATGCCGAGACGCCGGCAAGCTATCACCTGGCGGTGACGATGGACGATGCGGCCGACGGGGTCACGCTGGTCACGCGGGGGATGGACCTGTTTCCCGCGACTCATATCCACCGGCTGCTGCAGGCGCTGCTCGGCCTGCCGGTGCCGCAGTGGCACCATCACCCCCTGCTGCTGGACGAGGAGGGCAAGAAGCTGGCCAAGCGCCGCAACTCGCCGTCGCTGGCCCAACGCCGGCTGGCAGGGGAGGATGGGCGCGCGCTGGCCGATGCGCTGCGGCAGGGGCGCTTCCCCGCTGG
>CAYRCH010000079.1:0-3396 GCA_964422665.1 uncultured Sphingomonadaceae bacterium
GTGATCAGTTCCAGGCCCTCGTCGCCATCGCTGGCGGTCATCACCGAATAGCCGGCTCGCGTCAGTGCCCGTTCCGCCACTGCCCGCACCATATCCTCGTCTTCCACCAGCAAGATACGTCCGCCGCCCGACCATTCGCTCTCCGCCTCTTCGGCCGCGCTCGCCAATTCCTCGCCCGGCATCATCTGGTGAACTGGAAGATAGATGGTGAAGCGCGCGCCCCGCACATTGCCATCCACCCCGTTCACATTGTCGGCAAAGATGAACCCGCCCGATTGCTTCACGATACCGTAAACGGTGGAAAGGCCTAGGCCGGTGCCCTTGCCCTGTTCCTTGGTGGTGAAGAAGGGTTCGAATATCTTGGCCAGCGCCTCGGGCGGAATGCCGCCGCCATTATCTTCCGCGATCAGGACGGTATAGTCGCCTTCCGGAATGATCTCCGTCTGCATCCGGCGGATATCGGTGTTGCGCACCCGCCTGGTCGAAAATGTCAGCGTGCCGCCGCCGTCGCGGGGACCTTTTGCCTGGATGGCATCGCGGGCATTCACAGCCAGGTTAATTATCACCTGTTCCAATTGGCGGGGATCCGCCCGCACCGGCCCGAGATCGCGATCGTGATGGACTCGCAGCGTGATCTTGGCGCCAAGGAGCCGCTTGAGCAGCTGGCTGACTTCCGAAATGACGTCTGGAAGCTGCAGGACTTCGGGCTGCAGGGTCTGCTGGCGCGAGAAGGCCAGCAACTGCCGGGTCAGTGAAGCTGCGCGGCTGGAATTGGCCTTGATCTGCTGGATATCGTCATAGTCGCTGTCGCCGGGAATGTGGCGCAGCAACATGAGGTCGCAATAGCCGATGATCGCGGTGAGCACGTTGTTGAAATCATGTGCCACGCCGCCTGCAAGCTGGCCGATTGCCTGCATCTTTGTCGCTTGCGCGACCTGATGCTTGAGCCGCGTTTCCTCGGTCGTGTCCGCCAGGCTCAGCAGAACTGCCGGTTCGCCGAGCCCGCGCACTCCCGCGATACCCAGCGAGACAGGTTCGTCCGGATTCACCCGCAGCCGCACCGCCATGTCGCCGCTCGAACTGGCCCCCTGCCCGTAGCGTCGGACGGCATCGGACAGGGCGGTCTTGTCTTCGCGGATCACCAGGTCCGAAGGATAGGGCGGCAGGCGGCCATGCTCGATCCCGGACGCGCGCTTGAAGGCTGGATTTGCGAAGAGGAAGTGGCCGTCGCGATCGGTCATTGCGACGCCTACCGGCACCTGTTCGAGCAATGCCTCGAGCTGGGGGATGCCGCGCTCCTGCTCCCCGCCCCACCCGCCGATACAGATGCCCGAATCGAGCAGCATCATGAGCGAGGGCGCATGCGAAGCGGCCCCGGGGCCGCGATGCAGCGCCGGATCGGCAAGCGGGACCTGCACGAGCGTCTGCGGCGAACCCTTGCGCCCTTCGCGGGCGAAATAGATCCGCTCACGCTCGTCGGAACGCAGCAGCGAGACGAAGTCCTGCCCTGCCATGGTGGCGTTGGGGTCCCCCACCGCCCTGCGTGCCAGGCCGGGATTGCATGCTAGGATGGTCCCGTTGGGCGCGCACAGCGCCACTTCGATGCCGGCGTGGGAGAGCATGGCCCCGAACGGCCCGGACAAATAGTTGGAAATGTCCCGCGCCGGGTCTGCCCGTCCGATCTCGACGAAACGCCAGATCAAATGGTCATCGCCCCGCCCGGCCCGGTGGATCGTCACGCTCCAGCTGGCATTGTCGCCGACAATCGCCTCGACTTCCGCCTCTCCATCGCGCCAGGCATTGCGCGCGGCCCGGTTCAGTTCATCAAGCGACTGGCGGTCGACGGGGAGCACCGGCGGCGCATTGTCCGAGCCGAACCAGCCCTCGTAGGATTCGTTCGCGCAGACCAGGCGGTTGGCGCGATCGGTTATCGCAATTGCGCGGCGCGTTTCCCCGATCGCCGCAACCGTCACCGACCAGTCCGCCACGGACCGTGTTTCGATCTCCGCGGGACGACTGCGCCGGGCGCCTGCCCAGGCCGCTGCGGCCAGTACGCCAAGACCGACTGCGTAAGCTAGGGCGAGCTGGGGATCGTCGGCCACGAACCACACGAGCACCGCGCTGGCTGCCAGGGCGAGCGCGATAGCGCCCCATTCGACCAGGCGGCTGCGCTGCGCGATCGCCGTCATTCGGCAGGATTCGCCGCGCGCCGGCGCGCTTGCCGGATGCGCCGCCGCTTGCGCGCCACGATGAAGCGCCAGATGAAGCCGGCCAGCACGTAACCGACCGAAGCGGTGAGGATCGACAGCAGCACGAAGCCGAAAGCCGTTACTCCCGCGGTTTCGAGAAACCAGCCGAATTTCTGCCACTGGCCGCTGTCGATTTCCACATGGGTGGTGCCGCCCGTGGCCGCATCGATCTTGAGCACGAAGGCCCCGGTCTTGTTGGCCACGACCAGCCAGAAGGGCAGCGTGAAGGGGTTGGTAACGAAAGTCACAAGCGCGGCGAGCGGGACGTTGGCACGTGCGGGCAGCGCCAGGAACGCGGCGAGGAATATCTGGCCGACCGGGATAATAAAGCCGGCGAACAGCCCCAGCGCGACGCCGCGCGGCACCGAACGGCGGGTGAACCTCCAAAGCTCGGGCGACAGGAAGCGATGCGCAATGGGTGCCAGCCAGCGATTCTCGGCCATACCCTCGCGGGTCGGCATGTTCTTCTGAATCCAGTTTTCCAGCCGTTGCACCATTACGGGCGTTCCAATACAACTTTCATGTCCGCGCGGAAGCGCCGCATTATCCGCTATGCGCCGAACGGCGCCTTAACCGCGGTCACGCATGATCCGCGCCTTGTCGCGCTGCCAGTCGCGATCCTTGATATATTCGCGCTTGTCGCGCGCCTGCCGCCCCTTCGCCAATGCCAGCTCGACCTTCGCCTTGCCCCGTGAATTGAAATAGATCGACAGCGGCACCAGTGTCATTCCCTTGCGCTCCACCGCGCCGAGTAGCTTGCCGATTTCACGCTGGTGGAGCAGCAGCTTTCTCGGCCGCTTCGGTTCGTGATTGTTCCTGTTGCCGTGGCTGAATTCCGGGATGTTGGCGTTGACCAGCCATGCCTCGCCATTGCGGATCTCGGCATAGCTCTCACCGATCGACCCCTCGCCCGCGCGCAAAGCCTTCACTTCGGTGCCCTGCAATTGCAGCCCGGCCTCGAACTTGTCCTCGATCGCATAATCGAACTTCGCCCGCCGGTTGTCGGCGACGATCTTCTGCTTGTCGAAAGTCTCTGGTTTGGGGCGGGCCATGATCGCGCGCCATGTAGGACGCGCGCGGGCAAAGGGAAAGGGCTGGCGAACCCTCTCGCTCCTCCGCCTGCCTAGACCAGCCCGGCATGCTCCAG
>CAYRCH010000079.1:3496-9210 GCA_964422665.1 uncultured Sphingomonadaceae bacterium
TTGTAGAGCACGATCGGCAGGTCGCTGTTTTCGGCCAAATGGCTGAAATGCGCGATCAGCCCGGCCTGGCTAGGACGGTTGTAATAGGGCGCGACGCACAGGCCGGCAGCCGCTCCCGCCTTGCTCGAAAAGCGCATGTGCAGCAGCGCATTCTGGGTATCGTTGCTGCCGCAGCCCGCGATCACCGGAACCCGCCCCGCGGCCTGCTCGATGCAGACCTCGATCACGCGGTGATGCTCCGCATTGCTCAGCGTGGACGCCTCGCCGGTGGTGCCACAGGGGACGAGCGCGCTCGAACCCTGCTCGATCTGCCAGTCGACCAGTTTGCGGAATGCCGCCTCGTCGAACGACCCGTCGCGAAAAGGACTCACCAGAGCCGGAATCGAACCTGAAAACATTTTCCCCCTTAACACTTTTCGGCATGGATTCGAGCAGATTACGCCCGGATTTCTTCGGCCGTTTGGGATAGTCGTTCAGCGCCTGATAAGGAGGGACCACGCATCATGTCCAGCATGGTGAAAACGAGTTCGATTGCTGCCGTCCTTGCCGCTCTTGCGATAGGCGGCGTGCCTGCGGGCGCGCAGGACAATTCCGGGCGCGCTTCGCTGGTGGCGCAGGTCCCGTCTCACATGACCGGGGTTATCGACCTGTGGGAGCGCCTGACCGAGAACCGCGAATATCGTTTTTCCGACTACAGCAACTTCCTGCTGACCTATCCCGGCTTTCCCGATGCCGAGCGGATGCAGCTGTTTGCCGAAGCACGCTTGGCCGAGCAGGGAGCGGATCAGCGCGAGTTGATGCGCCTGTTCGATCGCCACGCGCCGATCACGGCCGAAGGTATGGCGCATTACGCGCTCGCCCAGGCCCGCACGCGACCCGACGCCGCGGCCGAATGGGCGCGCAAGGCATGGCGAGCGGGCCAGCTGAGCGCGAATGCCGAGGCCAATCTCGGCTCGACCTTCGCCTCCAAGTTCACCACCGAGGACTATGACGAGCGGATCGATGCCCTGCTCTGGCAGCGCGACATCGCCGCGGCCAACCGGGTGATGAGCCGCAGTTCGGAAGCTCGCCGCCCCGTCTTCCTCGCCCGGCTGCAGGCAGCGCAGGGCATCGATCACGACCAGGCCGGCTACCGGGTGAACGGAGCCGCGCTGTCCGATCCCGGCTATCTTTACAACCGCTCGCGTCAATTGCGGAGCGCGGGCCAGATGCGCGAGGCGATCACTCTGCTCTCCAATCGCCCGCCCTTGTCGCGGCTCCCGCACGACCAGGAGAAATGGCTCGACGAGCTGCTGCTGGTGGCGCGTCAGGCAAGCCCCTCCTCGGCCTATGCGATCGCGGCCAGCATCGATGACGCCTTTGCCCCCGATACGGATATCAGCACGCTCAGCTACCCGATCCGCGACGATTACACCTCGCTGATGTGGCTGGGCGGGACCAAGGCGATGTGGGAGCGCGGCTTTCCGAACGGGGCGGCCGCGCTGTTCTATCGCTACGGCAATGCCGCGCGCACGCCGCAGACCCGCTCCAAGGGTTTCTATTGGGCCGGCCGCGCCGCGGAATCCGCCGGCCAGCAGGCCGAAGCGCGCGATTATTACACCCAGGCCGCACAGTACGGCGAATATTTCTACGGCCTGCTGGCGCTGGAGCGGCTGCAGCTCCCGCGTCCGTCCTATGCCGGCGTTCCCGCGGCCCAGCCGACCCCGCAGCAGCGCAGCAATTTCTATGCCGACCCGCTGGTGATGGCGGTCCGCGCGCTCGCCAGCACTGGCCACAAATGGCAAACAAAGCGCAAATATTACATGGCCTTGACCGAGCGTGCCCAGACCGAGGCCGAGCTCGTGATGGTCGGCGAACTGGCCGAGCAGCTCCGCTTGCCGGAACTCGCCGTGGTGGTCGGCCGCGTGGCTCCGGAAAAGGGCTTCGCCAATTTCTCGCGCACCGGCTTCCCGACCGTGGAAACGCCTCGCGGAGCGTATTGGACGATGGTCCATGCGATCGCCCGGCAGGAGAGCGAGTTCGACGATTACCGCATCAGCCATGCCGGGGCGCGCGGCTTCATGCAGCTCATGCCCGGCACAGCGCGCGAACAGGCAGGCAAGGAAGGCATCCAGTACCTCTCCGCCTCGCTGCTGGAAGATACGCAGTACAATATCAGGCTGGGCAGCGGCTATTTCAGGCGCATGCTCAGCTATTACAACGGCAGTTACCCCCTTGCCGTGGCCGCTTACAACGCCGGTCCGGGCAATGTGAACAAGTGGCTGCGCGCCAATGGCGATCCGCGCCGCGGCGGCATCGACTGGCTGACCTGGATCGAGAGCATCCCGATCTTCGAGACCAAGAACTACGTCCAGCGCGTGCTCGAAAATGCCGTGGTCTATGAAACCATGTATCCCGAGCTTGCCGGCCAGGCGCAGCCGCGCGCGGTGAGCACTTTCCTGCGCTAGCCCGGGCGAGACGCTTGCGCAGGGCCGCCCCGGCGCTCTACCGCAGCGGTCGCATGCCGCAGGACAATCCCAGCACCCGCCCCATCACGCAGCAGGGGCTTGCCGCGCTCAAGGCGCGCTACGACCATCTGCTCGGCACCGAGCGGCCGGAGATCGTCGCCGTGGTCAGCTGGGCGGCGGGCAATGGCGACCGCAGCGAGAATGGCGACTACATCTACGGCCGCAAGCGGATGCGCGAGATCGACCGTGAGCTGGCCCAGCTCGCCAAGAAGATGAAGCAGGCCCGCGTGGTCGATCCCGCGGAGCAGCCGGACAAGACCCGCGTCTGGTTCGGCGCCACCGTCACCCTGGCCGACGAGGATGACGAGCAGCGCACGCTCACCATCGTCGGCGACGACGAGCAGGATGCCTCCGCCGGCAAGGTCGGCTGGAGCGCCCCGATCGCCCGCGCGCTGCGCGGCGCGGCCATCGGCGACCTCAGGACCGTGCGCCTCCCCGGCGGCGAGAAGGAATGGGAAGTGATCGCGGTGGAGTATCCGGAGGGCTGAAACACCCCGGACTGGGTCGGATCTACTCCGCCACTTTTCCGTCTCCGCCACGCGGCGGCTTCGCCGGAGGAATGGCGCTTTCCTCATCCAGTTCGAAGAATTCCGCCTCATCGTCCTCGTCATCGTCGAGCACGGGCTCACTGCTGGACTCGCCGCCCGCACCATTTGTCAGGGGCCCCGCGGCGCCTTTGACCAGGCCGCCCAGTGAACTGCCGTCGAGCCCGAGCTCCTTCAACAAGCCGTCAAGCACGGGGGCCTGGGCGCGATAGGCCAGTGCGGCGCTGACAGCATCCTGCGCGAGATTGCCGCTGCCACCCACGGGCATACCCGCGCCGGAACCGCCGCCCTTGCCATTCGTGAGCCCGTCGACCTGCACGATCTTTATCGATTCGATGGCTTCCATCGGCTTGGCGCTTTCGCGCACGACCTCGGGCAGGACCTTGAGCAATGCCAGCTTGGTCTGCAGCGAGATTTGGTTCGATGAAAGGATGTTGGCCGCCTCGTTGATTGCGCGCTGCCCCGCCGCCTCGACCTCGAACCGCACCCGGGCCGCTTCTGCGCGCAGCTTCTCCGCCTCAGCCTCGCCATCGGCCTCGCGGCGCATCGCTTCGGCACGGTTGGTCGCCGCATCCTTTTCGGCTTCGGCTTCGACCTTGATCTTGATCGCATCGCGTTCCGCAACCTTCGCCGCTTCGATCAGCTCGATCCGCTTGTCGCGTTCGGCCACCTCGGTCTCGCGGCTGGTCACCACGGCTTCTTCGGCCGCCACGGCGAGCGCCCGCGCCTGGTCGGCTTCGGCCTTGGCCTGGCTTTCCTCACGGCTCTTGTTCTGGACAGCGATCTGCTGCTCCTGCCGGGCAATCTCGAGCGCTCGCATCTGGTCGATACGGGCTTCCTCCACCAGCCTGTCGGCCTCGATCTGCTGCGCGTCGACCTGCTTCTTGGCTTCGATCCGGGCGGCTTCCGCTTCCCGGTTGCGAACGGCCTGCTCGCGGGCGATTTCCGCGGACTGCTCGGCCCGGCGCATCTCGACTTCGCGTTCCTGCTCAAGGCGTGCGAATTCGTTGTCCCGGCTGATCTGAAAACTCCGCTGGTCGGCCTCGAGATTTTTGGTCTCGATCTGCACGCGCGTATCCATTTCGATGTCGTTGCGCAGCTTCTTGCGGGCCTCGATCTGTTCGGTCAGTTTGGTGAGGCCCTCCGCGTCGAAAGCGTTGTTCGCGTTGAAATGCTCGATACTCGTCTGGTCGAGACCGGTCAGCGAGACCGATTCCAGCTCCAAACCATTCATCGCCAGATCGTTGGATGAAACCTGCTGCACCTTCTGCACAAAGTCGGCACGCTGTTCGTGCAATTCATTCATGCTCATGCCGGCCGCGACTGATCGCAGCGCGTCGACGAACTTGCCTTCGACCAAGTCCTTGAGCGCATCGGGAACCATGGTCCGCTGCCCCAGTGTCTGAGCGGCCATGGCTATCGCACTGGCATCGGGACGCACGCGGACATAGAACTCCGCCTTCACATCGATACGAAGCCGGTCCAGCGTGATCAGGGCGTCCTGGTTCTTGCGCTCCACCGCGAGCCGCACGGTGTTCATGTTAACCGGCATGGTCTCGTGGAACACCGGCAGCACAAGCGCACCGCCATTCATCACCACTTTCTCGCCGCCGACACCCGTTCGAACGAAAGCCACTTCCTTGCTGGCCCGCCGATAGAGTTTGGTGAGCGCGATCAGGAAGATCAGCAGGAGGAGGAAACCCCCACCGCCAACTACCAGATAATTGACCATCGTATCCGTGAGCATTCTCGTCCCTCCCAATCAGTTCGTCAGTCCGCAGGCGCCAGCCGGCGATCATCGAGCCCTACAGCCAGAAATGTGTCCCGCTCGCGCCGTACAAGCAGTATCTCCTCGCCCTCTGCCAATTCGGCAGAGCGATCATGCGGCTCGACCATGACATTGTGAAGCTGGCCGAAATGGTCAGTCACCTGGGCTCTAGCAGGGTAGCCGGCACGGGCCCTGCCGGTAGAAATCCGCGCGCGGCGCCCCACCAGCGTATCGAGTGTTACCGCGCTGGTTTCATCGCCAGGCAGTATCCGCGCAATCGGCCGGGAAACGACGCCGGTCAGCGGGAGCGCCAGCCCCGCGGCAATCGCCGACGCGAGCAGCGGCCCGAAAGGTGCTCCGAGAAAAGCGTTCGCTAGCGACTGAACGCCGACACCCGTCCCCGCGAACAGGAACAGGAGCAGGGCCAGCCACATCACCAGCGGCAATTTGCCGAAACCGATCAGGGAAAGCAGTCCGTCCGCCGCACCCAGAGAATTGTCGACATCGGCGTCCAAATCGGCGTCCGCGTCGAAATCGAATAGGCCACCCCCCACGAGCTGCACGATCGCCAGCAGCAGCATGAAACCCAACGCTGCCATGAAAGGCAGGTTGTGATCGGCAAACAGGTTCATGCCGGCCTCCCCCGGGCCAGGCCGTGATGCACCATCCGCTCCTTTTCGAATCGGCCGCTCTCAATACGCTCTTGCGCAAGAACAAAGCGGCAGGGGGCGACAAAATCCAGCAGAACCGACGAATATCGTTCGAAAGTGGGTTAATGACCGCCACTGGCGATTGAGACGGCCGCATGCTTCGCTATGCTAGGGGTCAAATGCGCTTCTTCCCGTTTTTGCTGTCACTCCTCCTCCTCGCCGCCCCGCTCGCGGCGAAGGACAG
>CAYRCH010000079.1:9310-10559 GCA_964422665.1 uncultured Sphingomonadaceae bacterium
GCGGGAGGGGTTCGGGGTGGGAAGGTGGGAGTGTCGCATGTCACTCCCACCCCCGGCCCCTCCCGCACGCGGGAGGGGAGTATGCTCAGAAACGAACGCCGACTCCGGCCATGACCTGGTGCCGGTCAAGGTCGAGGTCGAAACGGTCGCTTTCGAGGCCGCTCGGCGCCTCGACTTCGCCTTCGGTGTAGTTCGAATAGCGATATTCGGCCTTGATGAAGGCGTTGTCCGTGATGGCGAATTCGGCGCCCGCACCCGCGCGCCAGCCGTCGACATCGATATCGGTTTCGATGTCGGTGGTGTTGTCAGTGGCCAGCACGTTGTAGCGGGCATTGGTGTAGCCGCCCTTCACATAGAGCAGCGTGCGCGGCGAAAGCAGCACGCCGGCGCGGGCGCCGACATAGAGGTCGCGGCCGGTCTCGATATTGCTGACGCCGAAGGTGGTGAAGCCGGTGGTGTCGAATTCGGTCTTGGCGTTGGATTCCATCCATTCGCCTTCGATGCCGACCACCGCGCCGCCGGCCGAGAAGTCGTAACCGACGCCGACGCCATAGGCGATGTCGTCGATCGACTGGTCGATTTCGTCGACATTGTCGATGTCTTCGGTGCTGCCCGGGCGGCTGCTGTCCCAGCCAACCAGCCCTTCGATGCGCGGGCCGGTGAAAGCTTCATTGTCCTGCGCCAGTGCCGGCGAGGAGACCGCGACCATTCCGGCAGCGGTGAGAATTGCGAGACCCTTTTTCATTGATGACTCCATTCAATCTTGCGGCTTTTCGCCGCATGGGATTGCTGGAATGATCTGCATGAACGGGAGTTTCATTAACCTAACACAACGAAAACATTGATGTTTTTCTGTCACACTTGTTGCGGCGAGCCGTGGCTGGGGATCGACGGACGGCTCGTCGACGCGCTGCGACGGAGAGCTGCGGCCCCGCAGGGCCCGCATTTCCCACCTTCCGCCGCTGGCCGAAAACGACCGGGCGAGATATTTTGCGTTGCAGCACCGCCCATCCTATATGCGCCACATCATGGCCGATACTGCTCTCATGCCGATCCCCGGACAGGTCGATCCGGTGCCCGTCGCGCGCGACATCACGCCGCGCCAGGATGGGCGCGTGGACCTGATGGGCCTGCCGAAAGCGCGGATCGCGGAACTGTTTGCCGAGACCGGGCTCGACGCGAAGCAGGCCAAGCTGCGCGCCAAGCAGGTGTTCCACTGGATCTATCACCGCGGCGCGAGCGATTTCGA
>CAYRCH010000080.1:0-10531 GCA_964422665.1 uncultured Sphingomonadaceae bacterium
GGAAATCGAATCTGGAGCCCACCGGCGTGCCCGACCCGGCCACGCTGTGGACCCTGCTTAACCCTTGAACCTTCAACATGCGGCGCTGGGGAGCCGCCTCACACACAGGAGGCTAGCATATGAAGTACCGAAAGATTTGGGCGGGCGCGGGGCTTGCCGGTTCAATGCTTGGGCTGATTGCACCGACGAGCATCTCGGCACAGGTTTTCGAAGAGGAGGTTGCGGAAAGCGGACCACTCGGTGGCGCACAGGACGAGATCGATTCCCTGAGAGCCCAGGTCGAAGAACTCAGCGCGCGCGAAGAAGCGGCTCGCCAGCGTGTCGAAATGCTGGAGGAGCGGCTCAGCCGTCTCGAGCGCCTCGATGCGATGCGGATCGAGCCCAATGACGCAGCGACGATACGCGGGCGCTATGTCGAAAGCCGTGCGCGTGCGGTTCCAAGCGATCCCGCATTTGCCGGGCTGATGCAGGATGATGGCGGAGCATCGGAGCCAGTCTCCGGGACCGCCAGTGAAGAACAGGTTGCCGCCGCGGAAGAGGACCGCAAGGCACCTGCACCCAACGAAGCCGTGGAGGAAATCGCGGAGCAGCAGCAGGGCCGCTTCGGCAGCCGGCTCGGTTTCGAGGTCGGGATGGGTTACACGCATTTCGACAGCGCCCGGATCAATCTCGACGGCTTTCTCGCGCTCGATACGATTTTCCTCGGCACGATCAGCATCGACGAGGTGACGGCCGATATCTTCTCTATCGAGCCGCGACTGACCTATGGCGTCAGCGACCGGCTGTTCATGGATGTGGGAATTCCATATCTGTTCCGGACGTCGAATTTCCGCTCCGGCGGAGCCGGGGGTTCCGCCTCTGCGCTGATAGAGGATACGGTGCGCGACAGCGGGATCGGGGATCTCAATGTCGGGGCAAGTTTCCGGCTGAAACGCGAGACCGCGAACTGGCCCGACATCGTGATTGCAGTGCGCGGCAAGTTCCCCACCGGCCGGCATCCGTTTGGCGTGGAGTTCAACGAAGTCGAGAACAGCGAAGGCAATCTGCAGGTTCCAGCCAGCCTTTCGACCGGCACGGGTGTCTATGGCGTTTCCGCCGGGGTCTCCTTGCTCAAGACGCTCGACCCCATGGTGATCTTCGGCAGCGCCACCTATTTTCATAACTTTGCCCGTGACTTCGCGGATATCGACGAAAATCCGGGCGACCAGCCGGGCCGGGTCAATGTGGGCAGCGCCCTGCAATTCGGTGCGGGTCTGGCCTATGCGCTCAACGACAAGTCCAGCATTTCGATGAGCTACACGCAGCGCATTGTGGAGCGCACAAGTTTGACGCCCATGGGGCAGGATGAGCGCGACGTCGTGGGAAGCCAGGCCAATGTCGCCCTGGTCAACCTCGGCGCGACTTTCACCCTCGGCCCGCGGGTTTCGCTGGTCGCAAATGTAGGCATGGGGCTGACCGACGACAGCCCCGACATGTCGCTCAGCATCCGGCTTCCGATCCGCTTCTGATCAGTCGCTACCGCCTCGCCGCGTCACGAGCCACGCGGCGAGGCGCAAACTCATACGGCGGCACCGGAGCGCCGCATCGGCTGCTTTTCGCCGCGCGCCAGGCTGCGCCAGAGCCATTCCAGCGGACCGAAGCGATAGCGGTCGAGCCAGGGTTTGGACCATGCGAGCATGGTCAGCCAGCCTCCGACAACGAACAGGTAGAGCTCCCAGCGGCCAATTTCTCCGAACAGGCCGAGCCCGTAGCCGTAGAAGATCGTGGTCATCATGATCGATGTGCCGAGATAGTTAGTGAAAGCCGCGCGTCCGGCGGCGGCGACGCGGAGGACGAAGGCGCTGGCGGCAAACCTGCGGATCAGCAGGATCAGGGCGGCGGCATAGCCGATGGTCATCAGCAGACGTCCGGGGATGGTCCAGGCCAGCGCCGCATTCACGGCATCGAGCAGGTCGAAGCCGGTGCCCATCAGATACAATCCGATCGCCAGGAAGCTCGCTCCGCCGAGCCCGATGCCCCAGATCGCCCATTTACGGTATGTCGCAGTCTTCGCCTCGCCGAGCAGGAACCCGCTCTTGCAGCCTGCCATGCCAATCAACATCAGGGCGAGCGTTTCGCCGATATTGTTGATGAGCGTGAGAAGGGGCGTGAACAGGTCGTTCTCGAACTTGGCCGCGACAATGCTGGGCCAGCTCCCTTGATAGAGCGCGATTTCTCTGGCGATCGAAGCCGGATCCGCCCCGAAGCTGTCCATCACATCCTGGAAATCGAGGATCGCCTGCTCGCCGGCTCCGGGCGCCCGGGCCATCGCTTCGAGCAGGTAGATGCTGCCCATGCCGGCCGCCATGAACAGGAAGTAGGCGATGTAGATGAGGACCGCGAGAATGATGAGATTGCGCGGCTCCTTGTCCCGGAACAGGAACGCGATCGCGCCAGAGACGGCGTAGAGGAACAATATGTCGCCCCACCAGACGAAGTAGAAATGAGCGACGCCGAACACGGTCAGCCAGCCCATCCGGTTGTAATGCACCTTGGCCGGGTCGGCGCCGCTCTGTTCTGTGCGGGCGATTATCAACATCATGCTTGCGCCGAAAAGGAGCGAGAACAGGCCCCGCATCTTCCCGTCGAACAGCACGAAAGCGGCTAGCCAGGCGGCAAGGTCGCCCGGTTCGGCGCCGCCGAAAATCTCCGGGCTGATATAGGCCATCTCGGGCATGGCGAAGGTGACGATATTCATCGCCAATATGCCCATCACGGCAAAACCGCGAAGCCCGTCCAGTTCCAGATAGCGCGCGGAGGCGGGCGAAGTCGTGGCCATGATTCCCCCTCTTCCCGCGCTCTGGACTTCTACACTACGTGTGTCGGTCAATTCCTGTGACTTTATCACTTAAGTCCCGGAATTATCGCAACATAGTGTCGCAGCGCTGTGATCTTCCAGATCGGCTCGATTCAAGACGTATCACGACCGACTAACGGCAACTATTATAGCAGCAGGGCCGGCTTGTAGGACAGGGGCAATTTGCCCCGGAGGCATGCGCGCTCAGCGCTCCATCCAGTCGCGGAAGAAGCTCTCCGAGGCCTCGCGCAGCTGGGCCACCTGCACGCCGAGCAGGCTGTCCCCGCCGACCGTGCCGACCCGGAAGAAGCCGGTCGATGCGGTGTCTTCGTCCCTCGTGCCCTTGGCCATCTGGCGATTGAGCGCGTCGGTATCGGGCACTGTGATGATATAGCGGCCCTGATCCTCGCCGAACCACCAGGAAGCGGGGGAAAATCCTTCCCGCGCCTCGACCTCGGCCCCGAGCCCGCTGGCCATCGCCATTTCGGCGAGGGCCACGGCAATGCCGCCATCCGATACGTCGTGGACCGCGCTCACCAGCCCCGCTTCGATCAGCTCGCGGATGAGCAGCCCGGCATTGCGCTCAAGTGTAAGATCGACCGGGGGAGGAAGGCCCTCCTCGCGGCCGTGGATCTCGCGCAGCCACAGCGACTGGCCAAGCTGCCCGCGCTTCGGATCGGGAATGGCCCAAACTTCGGCGCCGACCAGGTAGATCGCTTCGCCCTCTGCCTTGAACGGCACGGTGGCCATTTTGTCATAATCGTCGATCAGACCGACGCCGCCAATGGCGGGGGTGGGCAGGATGGCCGAGCCACCGCCCGTGGCCTTGCTTTCATTGTAGAGGCTGACGTTCCCGCTCACGATCGGGAAATCGAGTACGCGGCAAGCCTGACCCATGCCTTCGAGGCAGCCGACGAACTGCGCCATGATTTCCGGCCGCTGGGGATTGCCGAAATTGAGACAATTGGTCACCGCGAGCGGGCGCGCGCCGACCGCGCACAGGTTGCGGTATGCTTCCGCGATGGCCTGCTTGCCGCCTTCATAGGGGTCCGCGTAGCAATAGCGCGGCGTGCAATCGGTGGTGATGGCGAGCGCCTTGCGGGTTCCGTGGACGCGGACCACGCCGGCATCGCCGCCGGTCTGGAGCGTATCTGCGCCGACCTGGCTGTCATACTGTTCCGAAATCCAGCGGCGCGAGGCGAGGTCGGGTGACCCGATGAGCTTGAGCAGGTCTGCGCCGATATCCGAACTCTCGGGCTCGCTTTCCAGCGGCTTCACCTGCGCCCAGGCGCGATATTCCTCGCGCGAGATATGCGGCCGGTCATATTCCGGCGCATCAGCGGCCAGCGGCCCCAGCGGGATGTCGCACACCACCTCGCCGTTGAACTCGAGGATCATGTGCTGCGTGTCGGTGACTTCGCCGATCACCGCGAAATCGAGTTCCCACTTGCGGAAGATCGCTTCGGCCATGGCTTCCTTGCCCGGCTTGAGCACCATGAGCATCCGCTCCTGGCTTTCCGAGAGCATCATTTCGTAGGGCGTCATACCCTCTTCGCGGCACGGCACCTTGTTCATGTCGAGCCGGATGCCGGCCTTGCCATTGGTCGCCATCTCGACGCTGGAGGAGGTGAGACCCGCGGCGCCCATGTCCTGTATCGCCACGATGGCGTCTGTCGCCATCAGTTCGAGGCAGGCCTCGATCAGCAGCTTCTCTGTGAACGGATCGCCGACCTGCACGGTCGGGCGCTTGGCATCCGCGTCTTCTTCGAAATCGGTGCTGGCCATGGTGGCGCCGTGAATGCCGTCACGCCCAGTCTTGGAGCCGACATAGACGATCGGATTGCCGACGCCGGTGGCGGCCGAATAGAAAATCCGGTCGGCATCGGCGACGCCCACGGTCATCGCATTGACGAGGATGTTGCCGTCATAGGCTGTGTGGAAGTTGGTCTCGCCCGCTACGGTCGGCACGCCCACGCAATTGCCGTAGCCGCCGATCCCGGCGACCACGCCTTTGACGAGGTGCTGCATCTTGGGGTGGTCGGGCCGGCCGAAGCGCAGCGCATTGGCATTCGCCACCGGCCGCGCGCCCATGGTGAAGACGTCGCGCAATATGCCGCCGACACCGGTCGCGGCGCCCTGGTAAGGCTCGATATAGGAGGGGTGGTTGTGGCTCTCCATCTTGAAGATCGCCGCCTGCCCGTCACCGATGTCGATGACGCCCGCATTCTCACCGGGTCCGCAGATGACCCAGGGCGCCTCGGTCGGCAGCTTCTTCAGGTGGAGGCGCGAGCTCTTGTACGAGCAATGCTCGCTCCACATCACCGAAAATATGCCCAGTTCGATCAGGTTGGGCTCGCGGCCCATCGCGTGGAGAATACGCTCGTATTCCTCGGAGCTGAGCCCATGCTCGGCAACGATTTCGGGTGTGATCTGTGACATGGGCTGGGCCCTTAACGATGCGCGGCGAGTCTCGCTAGCCCTGCTGCGCTTGACCGGCGCACCCATCCCCGCCAAAGCTGCGGCCATGGGCGATGTGGGCCAGGATATCGGGGCGATGACTTTCGAAGACGCTTTGCGGGCGTTGGAAGAAGTCGTCCGCAAGCTCGAAGGGGGCGAAGTCCCGCTCGACGAATCGATCGATCTCTATGAACGCGGAGAGGCGCTGCGAAAGCACTGCCAGGCACGTCTCGATGCGGCGCAGGCCCGGATCGAGAAGATCGTCGCCGGGCCGGACGGCGCACCTGCGCGGACGGAGCCGTTCGATGCCGATTGAACGCAGTCGCTGGCATCGAGTGTGAAATGGGGCTGATTTTGGCCGAGGATATCCTCCAGACTGGCTTCGCGCGTATCCAGTCCGAGATCGATGCTGCGTTTGACGAATTCCTGCCCGTTCCGGATGACAGCCGCGCTCGCCTGGTCGAGGCGATGCGCTATACCACGATCGGCGGAGGCAAGCGCGTGCGGCCGTTGCTGCTCACCGCAACCGCCGAGATGTATGGCGTGGACCGCCGCGCCGCCGTGCGGGCTTCCTGCGCCGTCGAGGCGATCCATGCCTATTCGCTGATCCATGACGATCTGCCCTGCATGGACGATGACGAGCTGCGTCACGGCAAGCCGACCGTACATCTCGCTTATGACGAGGCGACGGCAGTGCTGGCCGGGGATTCACTCCATGCGCTGGCTTTCGAAATACTCTCGGCACGTGAGATGAGCGGCGATCCGTTCGTCCGGGCGGAGCTGGTGCAGGTGCTGGCGACGGCCAGCGGCCTCAACGGCATGGCCGGCGGGCAGGTGATGGATATCGTCGCCGAAGGGCAGGAGTTCGATCTGCACGCGGTGACGAGGCTGCAGCAGCTCAAGACGGGGGCCCTGCTCGGTGCCGCGGTGGAAATGGGCGCGGTGCTGGGCCATGTCGCGCCTGAGGGTCGCGGCCACCTTCGTTCCTATGCACGGGACATCGGCCTCGCGTTCCAGATCGCGGACGATCTGCTCGATCATGAAGGGGATGCGGAGAAGGCCGGAAAGGCGCTGCGCAAGGATGCGATCGCCGGCAAGGCCACATTCGTGTCGCTGATGGGCGTCGACGCTGCGCGGGGGCAGGCACGGGCGCTCGCCGACCAGGCCGTGGGTCATCTCGCCGGCCACGGGGCGGAAGCGGACCTGCTGCGGGCAGTCGCGCGCTATATCGTGGAGCGGGACCGGTGACCGAGCGGATCGGCCTCTATCCCGGCACGTTCGACCCGATCACACTCGGCCATGCGGACATAATCCGGCGCGGTGCCAAGCTGGTCGATACGCTGATTATCGGCGTCACCACCAATCCCTCCAAAGACCCCATGTTCACCCCGGAAGAACGCATGGAGATGGTGCGGGCCGAAGTGAACCGGCTCGGCATCGCCAATATCGAAGTGAAGGGGTTCAACGCGCTGCTGATGAAATTCGCCGAGCGGGAAGGGGCCAGCGTCATCATTCGCGGGCTGCGCGCGGTCGCGGATTTCGAGTACGAATACCAGATGGCGGGCATGAACCAGCAGCTCAATGCCGGGATCGAGACGGTCTTCCTGATGGCCGACGTTTCGCTGCAGCCGATCGCCTCCAAGCTGGTCAAGGAGATCGCGATGTTCGGCGGCGATATCGCGCCCTTCGTCAGCCCCGAGGTGCGCGAACTGGTGGTAGAGCGTGTCAAGCGGGTGGGCCGGAAAGGCGATTATTGAGCGGCCGTTCAAGCGTTCATTGCAGTTGCAGCTATCGGCGGCTAGAGCGCGTTTCGAATAGAGAGATCCAAGCCGGAAGCATGATGATTAAACGCCTAATTGCCGGCGCGCTGGCAGCTTCACTGACATTTGCAGCGGCTCCCGCGTTCGCGCAGGATGCTGAAGAGGCCCAGGACGCCGTGGCGGAGACCACCGTTTCCACGCGGTCCTTCGTGCCGGTCAATTTCAATGCGGCCGAGGACTTGGAGAACATCCTTTACCTCGACCTGTCCAATGGCGGGCGTGTCGCGATCCGGCTTATGCCGGGCTGGGCGCCGAACCATGTCGAGCGGATCAAGACGCTGGCGCGGCAGGGCTTCTATGACGGGGTCATCTTCCACCGCGTGATCGACGAGTTCATGGCCCAGACGGGCGACCCCACGGGCACAGGGCAGGGTGGTTCGGAGCTTCCCGACCTCGAGGCGGAGTTCAACCCCATGCCGCACCTTCGCGGCACCGTTGCCATGGCGCGCGCCCAGGAAGAGAACAGCGCGAACAGCCAGTTCTTCATCGTGTTCTATCCGCGTTTCTCGCTCGACCGGCGCTACACCAATTTCGGCCGCGTCATCTCGGGCATGGAGCATGTCGATGCGATCGAACGGGGCGAGCCGCCGGCCGATCCCACTCGCATTCTGCAGGCCTCGATAGCCGCAGACGGTCGTCCGCAGCGGATGCCGGCGCCCGAGCCCATCGAGGAAGAGGCCGAGATCACGCTCGACATGCTCAACAATTCGGCCAGCAACTGATCTTTTCCTTCGGCTTCGCGCCGCCTAGGGGGCGGCCATGCGCGTTGACCTTTTCGATTTCGATCTCCCGCAAGAGCTGATCGCCCTGCGTCCGGCAAGGCCGCGGGATTCCGCGCGCATGCTGGTGGTGGAAGGGCGGGACGCTGCTTTTGCCGACATGGTGGTCCGCGACCTTCCACAGGTGCTGCGTCCGGGCGACGTACTGGTCTTCAACGATACCCGCGTTATCCCGGCCCAGCTCGAAGGACGGAGGGGGGATGCGCGGATCGGCGCGACGCTGCACAAGCGGATCGACCTCCGGCGCTGGCAGGCCTTCATTCGCAATGCCAAGCGGATCAAGGAGGGCGACCGGATCGAATTCGAGAATGGTGTGATCGCCATCGCGGAGAAAAGGCACGAAGACGGCAGCTTCACCCTGGCTTTCGAAGGGGAGGAGCCCGTCGAAGTGCTGCTAGAACGGGCGGGGCGGATGCCCTTGCCGCCCTATATTGCCGGCAAGCGGCAGCCGGATGAGTCGGACCGTCAGGATTACCAGACGATGTTCGCAAGCGAGGACGGCGCAGTCGCCGCGCCGACTGCGGCCCTGCATTTCACGCCCGAGCTGATCGAGGCGCTGGATGCGGCCGGCGTGAAGCGCGAGACGCTCACGCTACATGTCGGTGCCGGCACGTTCCTGCCGGTCAAGGTCGCGGATACGGACGAGCACAGGATGCATGCCGAATGGGGCCGTATCGACGAAGCGACCGCGGCCCGCCTGAACGCAGCGCGCGCGTCCGGCGGGCGCGTAATCGCCGTGGGCACGACCAGTCTTCGTCTGCTCGAGAGCGCCGCGGATGAAGGCGGGATCATCCGCCCATTCGCCGGAGACACGGCGATCTTCATCACGCCAGGTTACCGATTCCGGGCCATCGACGGACTGATGACCAATTTCCACCTGCCGAAGTCGACCCTTTTCATGCTGGTCAGCGCGCTGATGGGGCGCGAGCGGATGCTCGCGGCCTATGCGCACGCCATCGCAGAGAAGTACCGCTTCTACAGCTACGGGGACTCTTCGCTGCTGCTGCCCTGACCGGCGGAGCTACTCCGTCGTCTTCCCGTCGAAATGCTCGTGGCTGGCGTCGGCATCAGCCTTCGTTGCATGGACCACGCCATCGATATGCTCGGGCGGGCCGTAGATCGTGTAGAAACGTAGCGGCTTGTCGCCGGTGCATTTCACATTGTGCCGCGAGCCCTGCGGGACGATCACCGCCTCTTCCTTCTGTACCTCGTAGACATTGTCGTCGATCATGACTTGGCCATGGCCCTTCTCGAACCGGAAGAACTGGTCGCGATCGTCATGGACTTCTGCGCCGATCTCCTCCCCGGGCTGCAATGTCATCAGTACCAGCTGCAAATTGTGCCCCGTGTAGAGCACCCGGCGGAAATTCTCGTTCTCCTTGGTGAGGTCCTCGATGTTGGCGTGATAGCCCTTCATGGCGATTCTCCTTGGTCTGATTTTCGATATATGGTCGTTCGGGCTGGCAGTGTCATTGCGCATGAACAAAACATCGGAGGCGGACTTGCAAAGCTGCCAGGCGTCGCCCAATTCAGCGCGGTGACCGATCCCATCCTCGACATTCGCGGCCTGTCGAAGACCTACAAGGGCGGGGTCAAGGCGCTCGACAATGTCGACCTGACCATCCGGCGCGGGGAGATCTTCGCGCTACTTGGCCCGAACGGCGCCGGAAAAACCACTCTCATCGGTGCGATCTGCGGGCTGGTTCGCCCGACAGGGGGCACGATCCAGGCATTTGGCGAGGACATCCGGAAGAACTGGCGCGACGCGCGGCGCCGGATCGGTCTGGTCCCGCAGGAACTCAGCTTCGACATGTTCGCCAAGGTCGAACCGTCGATTGCATTTTCGCGAGGTATGTTCGGGCGTCCTCGCGACAAGGGCAGGATCGAGGAAGTGCTGCGCTCGCTGTCGCTGTGGGACAAGCGCGACGAGCAAATTCGCTCTTTGTCGGGCGGGATGAAGCGGCGGGTGATGATCGCCAAGGCGCTCAGCCACGATCCGGACCTCCTGTTCCTCGATGAGCCGACCGCGGGTGTCGATGTCGAACTTCGCCGCGACATGTGGAAGCAGATCGGTGAACTCCGCGAGCGCGGCACGACGATCATCCTGACCACGCACTATATCGAAGAGGCCGAGGAAATGGCCGACCGTGTAGGTGTGATCGACAAGGGGCGCATCCTGCTGGTGGACGACAAGCACGCGATCATGGCCAAACTTGGAAGCTCCGAAGCGCGCTTCACGATGGCGGAGCCTCTCGCCGAAATCCCCACCGATCTTTCGCCGTTCCCATTGTCCCTGGAGGAAGGCGGGCGGCTGCTCGTCTATCGTGGGGGCGACGGGACTGGAAAGGGCAAGCGCGAAGTCGCAGATCTCACACGGGCACTGGTGAATGGCGGCCATGTCTTCACCGAAATCGACACTGCCGAATCCTCGCTGGAAGACATCTTCGTCAATCTCGTCGCCAGCGGCGAACTGGAGGCGGCGGAATGAATTTTCGCGGAGCCATCGCCATTTTCAACAACGAGCTGATGCGGGCATTCCGCACGGCTTTCGGCTCGATCGTTTCCCCGGTGCTGACAACTTCACTCTATTTCATCGTGTTCGGCGCGGCGATCGGCGGGCGGATCAACGAGATCGGTGG
>CAYRCH010000081.1:0-1774 GCA_964422665.1 uncultured Sphingomonadaceae bacterium
ACCGGCGTCGGCTCGCCGGCCATGGGCGATGCGCTGGCGGCCGCCACGGCGCGCACCATCGTGCTCGACAGCTATCGCCGCGCCTTCCACCACGAGATGGGGCTCAACATGCGCAATGCCGCCCTGTCCGATCGGCTGCACGGCGCGGTCGGCGGGCGGCACCGCACGCTCAGCATGGCGGGCGGCAAGGTCGCGCTGGCCTTCACCGTCGACGACAGCCGCACCAGGACCGGCTTCGAAACGGTCGGGCAGCTTCGCCTCACCCACGAGGATGCCGAACGCGCGCGCACGCTCGCCGCGCGGGTGGCGCTGGAGCTCTCGCCCACCGAAAGCTTCGGCTTCACCTATGCCGAAAGCGCCGACGGCCTCGTCGCGCAGATGCAGGGGCAGGAACGGCCGGCCTTCTTCATCGCCCGCTCGGCCGGCGGGGATGACGGCGCCTTCCGCCGCACCGACGTGTCGCTCGCCTTCCGCAAGCAGATGGGCGCCTGGGGCCTCACCGCCAGCGCCGAGACGGGAACAATGGTCACCGGCGCGCCGATGCTGTTCGGCGAAACCGGCATTTCCTACCGGCCGGAAGATGCGGTGCGCGGCTTCGGCCTCGCGCTCGACCGCCGCTTCGGCAATGCCGAGGGGGCGATCGGATTTTCCTGGATGAACGAGGAACGCACCGTGCTCGGCGCGCGGTTCCACGATTCCTTCTCCACCGGCGGGGCGAACACGATGTTCGTCGATGCCAGTGCCGGCTGGAGCATCGCGCCGAACTGGCGGCTCGGCGCAAGCTGGCGCGGGGGCATGACCCGCGCGGCGCAGGGCCCGCTGATCGACGGATCGGATATTTTCAGCTCGGCCTGGTCCTTCGACATAGAGCGCAGGGGCGTGTTCGCCGAAAATGGCGCGCTGGCCTTCCGTATCGCGCAGCCGCTGCGCGTCGAAAGCGGCGGGCTGCGGCTCAACATGCCGGTCGATTACGATTACGCCACCATGTCGCCCGTTTACGGCATCAGCACGCTTTCCCTCGCCCCCGACGGGCGCGAGATCATGGGCGAGCTGGGCTGGCGCGGGCCGCTATGGGGCGGCTGGGGCATGGCCAGCCTGTTCTACCGCCGCGAGCCGGGGCATTTCTCGCAAATGCCCGATGACAAGGGCGCGGCGATCCGCTGGTCGATCGACTTCTGACGCAGGGCGATTGGTGCATTCCCGCGCGCCTGTGCTAGGCGTGCGGGCCATGGACATTGCTTCCCTGTTCTCGCTCGAAGGCCGCGTCGCGCTGGTGACCGGCGGATCGCGCGGCATCGGCCTGATGATCGCCGAAGGCTTCATCGCCGCCGGCTGCGCGCGGGTCTATATCTGCGCGAGGAAGCCGGCCGAGCTGGAAGAGGCGCGCGCCGTCTTGGGAGAACGCGCGGTGACGCTGGAAGCCGACCTTTCGACGCTGGAGGGGATCGAGGCGCTGGCAGGAGAGATCGCCGCGCGCGAGGAGCGGCTCGACATCCTGGTCAACAATGCCGGCGCCGCCTGGGGCGCGCCCTTCGACGATTTCCCCGAAAGCGGCTGGGACAAGGTGATGGACCTCAATCTGAAGGCGCCCTTCTTCCTGACGCAGAAACTGCATCCGCTACTGAAGGCGGCGGCGAGCGCCGGGCGGCCCGCCAAGGTGATCCACATCGCCTCGATCGACGGGCGCAAGGTCAATCCGTGGGAGACCTATCCCTACCAGGCGTCGAAAGCCGGGCTGATCCATTTGACCCGGCGGATGGCCGCGCGGCTGGTG
>CAYRCH010000081.1:1874-10452 GCA_964422665.1 uncultured Sphingomonadaceae bacterium
CATTTCGCCCGGGACCGTGTCTCACGTGTCAACACCCCCCGGAGGGCCGGCTAGCCGCCCTGCATCAGACCCCGGACGAACTCCACCAGCCCGCGCTGCCGCTCCCGCCGCAGCCTTTCGGCGGCGAGGATGGTCTTCACCTTCTCGAAGCAGCTTTCGATATCGTCATTGACCACGACATAGTCGTAGCCGTCCCAGTGGCTGATCTCGGCCCGGGCCCGCTCCATCCGCCCGCTTATCACCGCGTCGCTGTCGGTGCCGCGATTGCGCAGGCGCTGCTCCAGTTCCTCGATGCTCGGCGGCAGCAGGAAGACCGAGACCACGTCCTTGCCGGCGCGCTGCGACAATTGCTGGGCGCCCTGCCAGTCGACGTCGAACAGGAAATCCTGCCCCTCGGCTACCCGGCTCGCCACCTCGGCTCGCGGCGTGCCATAACGATTGCCGAACACTTCCGCCCATTCGAGAAACGCTTCTTCGGCCACCATCTGCTCGAACCGCTCGGGCGAGACGAAGTAATAGTCCTTCCCCTCGACTTCGCCCGGCCGCATCGGCCGCGTGGTCACCGAGACCGACATGCTGAGCTGGCTTTCCGCCGCCAGCAGCCTGCGCGAAATGGTGGTCTTGCCCGCCCCCGAGGGCGAGGAGAGAATGAACATCAGTCCCTTGCGGGGAAGGTCGTGCGTACTGGCCATGTGCGCCCTTGCCGCAGCCGCAGCGGGCAAATCAAGGGCTGATCGGGGTTGGCCTCAGCTTTCTGCCTGGTCGGCCTGCTCTTCGAGCTTCTCGCTCCCTTCCTTCAGAGCCTTGCGTTTCGACTGGCTGCGATCGAACATCGCCTTGGCCAGCAGCCCGCCGGTGATCAGCACCGCCCCCGGCAGGGATCGGGTGGCGATCCGCGATGCGGTGTGGTTGGTGATGGTCTGGCCGATGCTCCGCCCGTTGAGGATGCGCTTCGCCTCTTCCGGTTCGTACTGGGCGCGCAGCATGCTCTTTTCGATGTTGCGCCGCACCAGCCGCGTCAGCCCGCGCAGCACGACATCCGCGATCAGCAGGTTGGTGGCCGGATTGGTGCTGATTCCCGGCACCCGCCGCATGCGCGCGCGGCGAGGCCGGCGCCGTCCTGGCGCTTCCGCGATCCCGCTGTCGTCTTGCTGGTCAGCCATCGATCCTGCCCCGCTGCCCGTGCCGGAGGAATCGCGGCACGCTATTTCTTGCGGCCGAAATCGACTTCCACGACATTCGACCCGCCATCACTATCGGCAATGGGCGGATCGGCCCGGCGTTCCCGCTTCGGTTCCTCCCGGGCGTCGTTTTCCGCATCGTCATGTTCGGCCGGCTCGAGATCGGTCACCGCGGCCTGGAAGTGCAGCCCGAAATCAACCGCCGGATCGACGAAGACGGTGATGGCGGAGAAGGGAATGGTAAGCTTGGCCGGGATCTGGTTGAAGCTGAGCCCGACCGAGAAGCCCGTTTCGGTGACTTCGAGGTCCCAGAACTTGTTCTGCAGCACGATCGTCATCTCGTCCGGGAAGCGCTCGCGCAGGTGCGGCGGCAGCGAAACGCCCGGCGCGCCGGTCTTGAAGGTGATGTAGAAATGGTGGTCGCCCGGCAACTGCCCGCCCGAACGCTGTGCGTCGCCCAGCACCCGGCCGACCACGGCCCGCAGGGCTTCCTGCACGATTTCATCGTAAGGTATCAAACTATCGGGCGTATTGTCGCTCATGCGGGCAGGAGTGGCGCGGGCGCGTGGGCTGGTCAAGGGTTTAGGCGGCCCCGGGCCCTGCAAATGATTGATTCGTGGCTTTTGCGCCTCTAGGCGAAATCCATGCGAAGCGGGCGAATAGAGCGCAACACCAGCGAAACCAGGATTCTCGTCGAGGTCGATCTCGACGGGACGGGCAAATACGACATTTCGACCGGGATCGGTTTCCTCGACCACATGGTCGAACAGTTCAGCCGCCATTCGCTGATCGACGTCACGATGAAGGTCGAGGGCGATCTTCATGTCGACCAGCATCACACGACCGAAGACAGCGCGATTGCGCTGGGCCAGGCGATTACCGAGGCGCTCGGCGACAAGGCCGGGATCGGCCGCTACGGCAGCGCATACTCGCCGATGGATGAGACGCTGAGCCGCGTGGCGCTGGATATTTCCGGGCGGCCCTTCCTGGTCTGGAAGGCTGCTTTCACGCAGGAGAAGCTGGGCGAGCTCGATACCGAGCTGGTCGAGCACTGGTTCCATTCGATAGCGCAGGCGGCCGGCATCACGCTCCATGTCGAGCTGCTTTATGGGCAAAACAACCATCATGTGTGCGAATCCATCTACAAGGGCTTCGCCCGGGCGATGCGCAGCGCGGTGGAGGTCGATCCGCGCAAGGGCGGCGCGGTGCCCTCGACCAAGGGGCAGCTTGGCGGCTGAGCCATGGCGGAAGCACTCGCACTGATCGACTATGGAGCTGGCAACCTCCATTCGGTGCATAATGCGCTGAGGGCGGCGGGGGCGGAGCATGTGGCCGTCACCGACGATCCCCGCCTGGTGCGCGGTGCTCGCCGGATCGTTCTGCCCGGCGTGGGTTCGTTCCGCGCCTGCTATCAGGGCCTGAGCGGTATCCCAGGCATGGTCGATGCGCTGGAGGAGCGCGTGTTGCAGCGCGGCGTGCCGTTCCTCGGCATTTGCGTCGGCATGCAATTGCTGGCGACGCGCGGGCTCGAATATGGCGCGACGCCCGGTCTCGGCTGGATCCCCGGCGAAGTGAAACTGATCGAACGCACCGACCCCGCGATCAAGGTGCCGCATATGGGCTGGAACGACGTCTCACCCACGCCGCATCATGATGGGGCGGAGCTGATCGAGCCGGGCGAGGCTTATTTCCTCCATTCCTATCACTTCCAGCCCGAAAACGGACGCGATGTCGCGGCAATGACCGACCATGGCGGTGGACTCGTCGCGGCGGTCGCGCGGGACAATATTCTCGGCGTGCAGTTCCACCCGGAAAAGAGCCAGGCCTATGGGCTGCGGCTGCTGGCGCGCTTCCTGGAGTGGCAGCCGTGATCGTCTTCCCCGCGATCGATCTCAAGGGCGGCCAGGTCGTGCGCCTCTCCGAAGGCGATATGGACCGGGCCACGGTCTATGGCGACAACCCGGCGGAGCAGGCGCTGATCTTCGCCGAGGCGGGCGCGCAGCATCTCCATGTGGTCGATCTCGACGGGAGCTTTGCGGGCCGCGCGGAGAACCGCGAGGCAGTCGAAGCGATCGTCGCGGCATTTCCGGGCTACGTCCAGCTTGGCGGCGGCATCCGTACGCCCGAAGCAGTGGCGGGCTGGTTCGATCTCGGCGTTGCCCGCGTGGTGATGGGTTCGGCGGCGCTCAAGGACCCGGAGTTCGTGAAAGACATGGCCCGCGAATACCCCGGCGGGATCGTGGTGGCGGTGGACGCGCGGGACGGCATGGTGGCGACCGAGGGTTGGGCCGAACTGTCCGACGTGCCGGTGGCCGATCTCGCCCGCCGGTTCGAGGATGCGGGCGTCGCCAGCCTGCTGTTCACCGATATCGGGCGCGACGGGTTGCTGAAGGGCGTGAATATTGACGCCACGGTGGAACTGGCCCGGCGGGTCGATCTGCCCGTGATCGCCAGCGGCGGGGTCAAGGGCCTGGACGACATCCACCTCCTTTCGCTCCACGCCTCCGACGGGATCGAAGGCGTGATCACCGGCCGCGCGATCTATGAAGGCCGGCTCGATCTTGCGACCGCGATTGCCATGGCGGAGCGGGCGCAATGACCGTCCGCATCCGCGTCATACCCTGTCTCGACGTCGCCAATGGCCGCGTGGTCAAGGGCGTGAACTTCGTCGACTTGAAGGATGCCGGCGACCCGGTCGAACAGGCGCAGGCCTATGATGCGGCCGGGGCGGACGAGCTGTGCTTCCTCGACATTTCCGCCAGCCATGAAGGGCGCGGTACACTGCTCGATATAGTCCGCCGCACAGCCGAGGTCTGCTTCATGCCGCTGACCGTCGGCGGCGGCGTCCGCACGGTGGAGGATGCGCGCGCGCTCCTGCTCGCAGGCGCGGACAAGGTGGCGGTCAACTCCACCGCCGTCTCCCGGCCGGAAGTGGTGACCGACATCGCCGAGCGAATGGGCAGCCAATGTGTGGTCGCCTCAGTCGACGCGCGCTGGGTCCATGACCACTGGGAAATCTTCACCCATGGCGGGCGGCGCGAGACCGGCATCGACGCTGTTGAACATGCGATCCGCCTGGCCGAGCTCGGTGCGGGCGAACTGCTGGTCACGTCGATGGATGGCGACGGGACCCAGCGCGGCTACGACCTGAAGCTCACCCGCACCATCGCCGATGCGGTTTCCATTCCGGTGATCGCGAGCGGCGGGGTCGGTACGCTCGATCACCTGGTCGAAGGCGTTATCGAGGGCCATGCCAGCGCGGTTCTGGCCGCCTCGATCTTCCATTTCGGGACCTATTCGATCGCCGATGCCCATGCGGCGCTGCGTGCGGCCGGGCTTCCCGCAAGGAGCTGAAACTGCAAGAAGTCCGCCGCGCCGCATCCCGTCTTGGGACAGCGTCCGATCGGCTGTTGCGGTGCAGCAGGGAAGGCGCATGGAGCGCGCATGAACCGCGCCCTCATCGCCGCCCTGATTCTCGTTCCGGCCCCCGCATATGCCTCCGCCGCAGCGCAAGTTTCGGAACCTTCGACCCTGGCGCTGGTGGCCCTCGGCCTGCTGGGCGTCATTGTCGGACGGAACGTTTCCAGGCGGCGCGGCTCCGACGACTAGCTTGACCTCGCGCGCGCGCATCCCCATTCCGCGCCGATGGACACACTCCAGCGTCTCGAACAGGTGATTGCCGAGCGCCGCGGCGCTTCGCCCGACACGTCCTACGTCGCGCAGCTCAATGCGCGCGGCGTGCCGGTGATGGCCCGCAAACTGGGCGAGGAAGCGGTCGAGGCGGTTATAGCCGCCCTTGCCGGATCGCGGGAGGAACTGACCGGCGAGGCAGCCGATGTGCTGTTCCACCTGCTTGTCCTGCTTGGCGCCAGGGATGTGAAGCTGGCCGATGTGCTGGCCGAGCTGGACCGGCGTGAGGGCACGTCGGGGCTGGAGGAAAAAGCCGCGAGGAAAAGCTGATGGAACCTGTCGACCCGACCCGGCCCTACGATCCGGACAATATCTTTGCCAAGATCCTGCGGGGGGAGATTCCCTGCCAGAAGGTATTCGAGGACGACTGGGCCTTCGCCTTCCATGACATCGCCCCGCAGGCGCCGACCCATATCCTTGTGATCCCCAAGGGCGAATATGTCAGTCTCGACGATTTCACCGCGAAGGCCAGCGATGCCGAGATTGCTGGTTTCTACCGCGCGGTGGGCGAAGTCGCGCGCGCGGCAGGCCTCGTGGAAAGCGGAAACCGCGCGATCGCCAATACCGGGCCCGATGCCGGCCAGATCGTGCCGCATTTCCATGTCCATATATGCGGCGGAGCGCCCCTGGGGCGCATGATCCCCGAAAACTGAGCGGGATCCTGTCCGGGCTGTCGCTGACCCGACTCGTCTCGTCGATTGGCCTTTCCCCCGATTCCAGAGACGGGTAAGGCGCCGTTCAGCAATGGTGACTCATCTGGACCCGCCCTCCGGCCGCATCGAAGGGCCGCTGCACCTCTTCCCGGTGCGCGCCTATTTCGAGGATACGGATCTGTCGGGCGTCGTCTATCACGCGAATTATCTGAAATGGTTCGAGCGCGCGCGTTCGGACCTCCTGCGCGTGCTTGGTGTTGACCAGCGCGCCGCGCAGGAGGCTGGAGAGGGCGTCTATGCCGTGGCCGATCTCGCCATCCGCTATTTCGCGCCTGCCCGGCTGGATGACGCAATCACGATCCGCAGCCGCGCGCTGGAACTCGGCGCAGCCAGCGTGCGTTTGTTGCAGCAGGCCTGGAGGGAGGACCTGTTGCTTGCCGAAATGAATGTGCGCGTTGGTTTCATAACACCCGAAGGCCGCCCGCGGCGCCAGCCCCAGGCGTGGCGCGAGGCCTTTTCCCCCCTACTGGCCGATGAAGGAGCCGCATGAGCACTTACAGCATGATCGCCGCATCCGGCGTGTCCGCGCACACTCGCCTGAACCCGGTCCAGCTCTTCCTCGATGCCGATATCGTGGTGCAGCTGGTCATGGTTGGCCTGCTGCTGGCCAGTGTCTGGACCTGGATGATCATCGTTTCCTTCTCGCTCCGGCTGGGGCGGATCAGCCGGCGCAATGCGGCTTTCGAGGAAGAATTCCTCGATTCCGCCGATCCGGCGGCACTGGCATCGAAAAAGACCAACCGCAGCTGCATTTCCGCCAAGGTCGCCAATGAAGGGCTGGCCGAACTCCAGCGCTCGACCGCCAAGCCCGGCTACGATGCCGATGGCGTGCGGCAGAGGATTGCCACGGCGATGGACGGCCGGATCGCAGCCGAAAGCGACGCATTGGCCGAGCGGCTGAATTTCCTGGCGACGACCGGTGCAGTGGCCCCGTTTGTCGGGCTGTTCGGTACGGTCTGGGGTATCATGAACAGCTTCTTCCAGATCGGGGCGCAGCAGAACTCTTCGCTGGCGGTGGTGGCGCCGGGCATTTCCGAAGCGCTGTTCGCCACTGCTATCGGCCTGTTTGCGGCGATCCCGGCGGTGATTGCCTACAACCGCTACAGCAACAAGGTGAACCTGTTCGAAGCGCGGCTGCGCCGCTTTGCCGACCGAGTCCATGGCGACATCAGCCGCGAGATGGAGCGGAAATAATGGCCATGGGCGTTCTCCGCACAGGCCGAAGCGGACGCTCGCATCGCCGCGCGCCGATGGCAGAGATCAACGTTACGCCGTTCGTGGACGTGATGCTGGTGCTGCTGATCATATTCATGGTCACTGCGCCGTTGCTCACCGCGGGCGTACCGGTGGACCTGCCCGAAAGCCGCGCCGGTGCACTGGCGCAGGAGCCGGACCAGATCACCGTCTCGATCGCCAATGACGGGCGCATCTATCTCGACGAGGATGAAGTTCCTGCCGGCGATTTCGCCGACACCCTGGCTGCAATCGGGCGCAACAGCGCGGGTGAGCCGCCGCTGGTCACGCTGCGTGCCGACAAGACGCTCGATTACGGCAGAGTGATGGCCGTGATGGGCGAGCTGAACCGCGCCGGTTTTTCCTCGATTTCGCTGGTCACCAGCGGTTCAGTCGAATCGCCATAGGTCCGGCAGGATGAGCGCCGTCCTCGCCCGTGAAGAGAAATGGGGGCTCGGCATCGCGATTGCCGCGCATGCCGCGCTGGTCCTGCTGCTCATCTGGCACGCGACGCGGGAGCCGGGGCTGATCCCGGTCCCGGAGCGGATGGTGGTCAGCCTGGCCGATGAGGTTGCGCTCACTTCGACCGCGCCGAACCCGTCGCTCGAGAGCCAGGCATCGATCGCACCAACGCTGGCCGACGAAACGACACCGCCCGAGGTTATCGAACGGGAGCCGGAACCCCGGCTCCAGCCCGCCGCCCGGCCGACGACCGCACCGCGCGCGGTTTCTTCGCCGCCCCCCCGCACCCAGCCCAGTCCGCGTCCGACCAGCGGCAGCAGCCGCATAGGAGATGACTTCCTCGCCGGCGACTCTGCCGGGCAGAGCCGATCGCGCGGCACTCCGGCGGAGACGTTCGGGCCGGCGGAGCAGGCGTCGCTTGCGCAGGCAATCAACCAGCAGCTCAAGCCACACTGGAGCGCGCCGTCGGGCGTCGATGCGGAACTGCTGGTCACGGTATTGAGTTGGCGGCTCAAGCCCGATGGCAGCCTCGACGGAAGACCGGTTGTCGTCAGCCAGAGCGGAATCAATGCTTCCAATCGCCCTCAGGCGCAGCTCCATGCAGAGCGCGCCATTCGTGCGGTGCAACTCGCCGCTCCGTTCGATCTACCGCCGCAGTTCTACGATAAGTGGAAGCGGGTCGCCCAATGGCGCTTCGATAGGAAATTGTGATGCTGAAACTACTGATGCCATTCGCCCTCCTGCTTGCCGCCGCGCCGCTGGCCGCGCAGGAAGTTCCGCCGCCTGCGGCCGCGGAAGAGGACGAGGGAGGGCTGGTCGGTTCCGTCACTGACGATTCCGCGTGGCAGGATATCGGCATCGCCATTGCCAGCTTCGCCACCAATCGCGATGTCCCGACGCCGGCCAACAGCCAAGGCACGGCGGCGCTCGGCATGGAACTGGCGCGGGTCGTCTATAACGATTTGCGCTTCAACGGCCTCTTCCGTCCCGTCGGCCCGGATTCCCTCCCGCGGCCGACCTATCCGCAGATCACTGCGCCGGCATTTTCGACCTGGAATGCCCGCAACACCGAAATGCTGGTCCACGGCTATGTCCAGGCCGGCGCCGATGGGCGGCTGACGGTGGGCTGCTATCTCTACGATGTTTCGCTGCAGGATGAGCTGGTGCGGGCCGGCTGGCAGGTGGAGCCATCGGACTGGCGCCGCGCGGCGCACAAATGTGCGGACCTCGTCTATTCGCGCCTATCGGGGGAAAGCCCGTTCTTCGATTCCAAGATCGCCTATATCGCGGAGACCGGGC
>CAYRCH010000082.1:0-10402 GCA_964422665.1 uncultured Sphingomonadaceae bacterium
TCAACGTGCTGCTGCAGGTGCTGGATGACGGCCGGCTGACCGACGGGCAGGGCCGGGTGGTGGATTTCTCCAACACGCTGATCATCCTGACCAGCAACCTTGGCAGCCAGTTCCTTTCCAGCCTCACCGACGACCAGAAGGTGGCCGATGTCGAACCGCAGGTGATGGAGGTTGTGCGCCAGCATTTCCGGCCGGAATTCCTGAACCGGCTGGACGAGATCATCCTGTTCCACCGGTTGGCGCAGGAACACATGGCGCCGATCGTCGATATCCAGGTGGCTCGGGTGCAGAAGCTGCTCAAGGATCGCAAGATCGAGCTCGACCTCACCGATGGTGCAAGGAAATGGCTCGGCCGCGTGGGATACGATCCGGTCTATGGCGCGCGTCCGCTGAAGCGCGCGGTGCAGCGCTATTTGCAGGATCCGCTGGCGGAAATGCTGCTCGCGGGCGAGATCCCCGATGGCAGCACGGTGAAGGTCGACGAAGGCGATGGCGCGCTGGAGATCAGCGTCGCGTAGGTACTACTCGTCGGCGAGCGAGCCCAGCCGTTCGCGCAATGGACCGAGCCATGGTTCGAACCGTCGCCAGCGGCCGATCCCGGCGCGATTGATGGGCTGACGCGCCTGCTCCGCGCTGGCCGTGGCGATTGCTTGGTCACTGCCAGGTTCCATGCAGGACGCCTGGAAGTCGAGTTCCAGGTAGTTGAAGATCCTGCGCAACTCGCGTTCAGTGTCATTGACCAGGGCTTCGTAGCTCAGGTGATAAACCGCTCCGGGCATTGCGCCCTCTGCCCACTCCATCGTCCTGACATAAGTAGAATAATAGCTTGCCATTTCAAGCAGATCGTAGCTGGCCGGATGTCCTGGCTGGAATAGCAGGACGAAGTTGGACACGATACAGTCGAGCGCGCCGCGCCGGATGTCGATCATTGCGGCCCTGGGCAGAATCAGGCGAATGAATGCGATTTCGGCCCAGTTGTGCGGGAGTTTGTCGGTAAAATGCCGCGCATTCCCGCAGCGATCCCGCGCCCGGCGGATGTATTCGGTGCCGAGTGCGGCGCATTCTCTCTCCTGCAAACCGCCCAACAGGTCGACGATCTCGCGCTCGGGATCGAGCCCCTTCGTCGCGGCGGTTTCTCGCAACAGCGAGGTGATAATCGGCATTTCGCCGCCAGCCTTTATCGCGCTGTGCCCGCCGAGGATCCGTTCGATCAACGTCGATCCCGAGCGCGGCATGCCGACGATGAAGATAGGCGCATTGTCCTGACTGCCCCACTCTTTGCGCTCGGCAAAGAAATTCTCATCCAGCGCATTGGCGATTGCTTCCATTCGCCGGACAAATGACGCCCCGTCATAGACCATTTGCGACCGGCGCAGCCGATTGGCTTCGGTGAGAAGGTCGAAAGCCTGCTCGTATTCGCCCGCACGATCGGCCAGCGTCGCTTCCGCGAAGGCGAGGTACATTCGGTCTTCCGGCGCTTTTGCCTGGCCCAGCGCTGTCCGAAGAGCGTCTCGCTCGCTCGCTTCCATATGATTGCCGCCAAGACTCGCCAGGCTCCACCATGGAGCACCCATGGCAGGAGCGGCGGCAATCGCCTTGCGGTAAGCGTTTGCGGCTTCTCCAGGCCTGCCGAGCGTTCGCAGGATGTCGCCATAACCGACCAGGAGCGCAGGATCGCTCGGCTCCAACTCCAATAGCCGACGATGCAAAGCTTCGGCGTCGGCATATTCGCCGGCTTCGGCTAGGAGCGCGGCCTGCCAGCGCAATAGGGCAACGTCGCTGCTGCCAGTTTCCAGCAACGGATCGAGCGCGCGAAGCGCGGCGCGAGGATCGAAGCGCTGATAATGCGCCCGCGCCAGGGCAAGCCGGGCTTCGCGGTATTCGGGCATGAAGGCGAGAGCGGCCTCGAAGCTGGCAACGGCGTCCACCATCCGGCCGGTTCGCGCGAGCGCTTCGCCTGCGACTAAGAGTGCAACCGGGTCCTCTGGATGAGCTTCCAGATGAGGGCCCAGCCGCTCCAGGGCGTCGGCCGCCCTGTTATTCAGGACCGCCTGATGCGCCTCGGCGATGTCCGGAACGTGGCGCGAAAGATGTACCGCTTCAGCCCGCGCCATGCGTGCCTCGCGCGTCTTGCCCATTCTTTCGAGCGCCCGGGAAAGGCGGCGATGATTTGCCGGATCGCGTGGGTCACCTTGTACCTGGGCGAGTGCGCTGCGAGCGGCCGCCATCGGATCCCGATCGAGCAAAGTCTGGAAAGACTCTTGGTCCTGTTCCGCGCGCCGATCTTCCATCCGACCGTCAGCTGTATCCCAGTACGGTGCGCAAACCCGGCGCTGCGGCCTCGACCAGCTGTTTTTGGCCTTCGGGCAGAGTGTCGGGAATCTCTACGCCGCCCAGCGACAGCTTTTCGCGGGCGGTCGCGCTTTGTTTGCGATCTGCACCCGCGGCAACACGTTCGGCCCAGTTGCCTGGCATGGCGATGCGGCAGTGGTCGAGCAGTTCCTTGAAATAGGTTTTGGCCTCTGGCGCATCGAGCGCATTGGCATGCGCGGCGAGATCTTCATAACGCAGCAGCATCGCTCCGGTGTGGAGCCAGCCCAGCGCATTGAACCGGTATTGCTCGGCCATGGAAGGTGCCTTGCCGTGGATGCCGAAGATCATCAGGTTCAGTAGGTCCGTCATGCCCAGCGCACCGTTCTTCAGGTAATCGAGGTTGGCGGAAAATTGCTCCGACACGAAGAACCTCGCGCGCGCCAGAACCCAGTCATATGGATCGCGCACAAGGATGATCCGGCGGCACGGCGCAGTTTCAATGGCCGAAGCATCGGAAAAAAGCAGGTGACCCCAGCTCAGCATCGGACGCTCGACGGAAAAGGCGGCGAGGTTCTGCTGGAGATTAGGCCATTGGATAAAGGCCGCGTGGTATTGCTGCTCAACAGGCACGAACATTCGCAGGATGTTGCGCAGCAAGTGCGTTCCCGATTTCGGCACCGAGTTGAGAAACACCGGGTTGGTGAGCGGCGCGGGCCCGAAGCGTTCGGTCACCTCGTTGAGCGTGTCGGCCTCGAGGGAAATGTTCACCATGGCTCGGGGTTATTCGCAATCTATAGAGGGCAAAGCCGGGTGCTAACAAAAAAAATGGGCGGCGCAAACACGCCGCCCATTTCTGGTTCGTGATCTCGATGGATCAGAACTTGGCCTTGAGGCTCACGAAGCCGCGACGACCGAAGTAATCGTACTGCGATGCATAGGGTACTTGCCCGACAGTACTGATGACGCCGCTGTTGAGCGAGTTCGAGCCTGCGATGGTCACCCGCGGAGGGCTGGTATCGAACAGGTTGGAGATACCAGCAGTGAGCGTGATGTTGCCGAAGTCCTTCTGCACGGAGAAGGAATGGTAGAATGTCGCATCAGCAGTCAAATCCACGCAGACGGGCTGTGCAACCCCTGCATTGTCCACATTATATCCGCGGAAAACCCGGCACAGGTCGCCATTGATATCGAGGTAGTCCTGGTTGTTGTTGCCAGCACCCACCACATCGAGGCCATAGAAAATTCGCAAATCTTCATCGGCATTGCGCCATACCAGGGCGAAATCGCCAACCCATTTCGGCTCGCCCACTTCCCCGTTATCGTCGGTAAGGTTGCCGTCGAAGAGTTCCACCTCGTCCCGGAACTGCCAGTTCATCTGAGCAAGCAGCTGAAGCGAACCCATCTGTCCCATGTCGTGCGCCATGTCGATGGTGAGGTCGATACCCTCATTGCGCTGGCGGTTGATGTTGATGAAGGCGGCCTGGATAAACTCAACGTTGTACTGGCCAGAGGCCCCGGCCGGCACACGCGTGAACAGGCTGCACAGCGGTTCATCCGGGAAGAATTCCGAATTATAGCAACCCGACACGATCTGGGCGCCTGTCAGCGATGCAATTTCACCTTCGATCTCGATGTCGAAATAATCGACGGAAATATCGATCGTGGTGTTCGGAGCGAATGCGAACCGAGGCCGAAGTATGACACTGGCGGTCTTCGCAGTCGAGGTTTCCGGATCCAGCAGCCCAATGCCGCCGCCGGTCAGGATCTCTGCGCTGACACCCGCACCGGAGTGATCGCCCGGCATGGCCGGTTGCACACCGGCAATGCCGGCGCGGCAGTTATCGTAGACACGCTGGGAAACGGAACCGTTGGCCAAGGCATTATCGAGGCCGATGCAGGGATCGACCTGACGCTGTGTGCGGAAGGAGCGCTGGTCGGCCAGGAACAATTCGAACAGCGCCGGCGCGCGGAATGACGTGCCGTAACGGCCGCGGAACTGCAGCCAGTCGGTCACCTCCCAGTTGGCGCCAATGCTGTAGGTCCAGTTTCCGTTATTGCTGTCGGAGAAATCGTCGCTAGCGCGGGTCGCGGTCACGTTTGTCACGCGTCCCGAACCGGACAAGGTGAACGACTGGATCAACGGCACGTCGCGCAGCACGGGAATTTCGAGCTCGCCAAACGCTTCCCAGGTCTTGCTCTTGCCGGCAGTAATGCCCGCGCTGGTCAGTCCCCAGCTATTGCCGGCGCGTGTTTGTTCGCCCGGCACGTCGTTGATCTCATCGATACGCCCGGAAACCCCGAAGGCAGTCTGCACAGATCCCGCCGGAAGTTCGAACAGTGGGCCAGAGACCGAAAACTCGCCGACCCACTGGTCGTAGCGCGTGTTACCGACATCGATGCCGAACAGCATTTCGCGTTCCGCCGCGCTCAGGTTGCCGCGGAGGAAGTCGGGCGTCGTCCAGTCAATGTCGATGCACGGCTGGCCGACAGCCAGTGTGGTGCCGGCGCACGAGCTGGTGCGATAGTCGTGAAGGTTGACCGCATCCGCATAGATGATGTCGTTTTCATACCGGCCGTCGGAGCGGCTGAATTGGACATAGCCATTGTAGCCCCAGCCATCGAGCCCGCCGCCAAAGGTACCGTCCAGCCAGCCCAAGGCGCGGTAATAGTCGACTTCGATCCGAGTACCCGCATGATCGGTAATTGCGGTCGGGCTGATGAACCAAGGGCCGGTCCATCCGGCGGCGAAGGGATCGCCGAAGCCCGGCGCCACCGGGTCGAAGTCGCCGGTGAAGCCTGTCAGATAGTAGAACTGACGGTAGCCTTGCGTTTCGGTCTTGCGCTTGTTGTAAAGCAGCTCGACGCCGACTTCGAGATTGTCGCTCAGCTCGTAAGCCCCGTCGAGATACGCAGTGTAACGCTCGACCTTCGGCTGCAGCGTCTCATTCCCCATGAAGGGATGGTACGTGTTCTGAACTCCGAGAGCAGCAGCCGTCTCCTGCTGCGAGAGAGGGTAGGCCGTATTGTGATTGACCTTGAAGAAGCCCGGGGGAACGCCAAGGCCCCAAGTGGGTTCGCCCGGCTGCCCGGTGGGGATGTTGGGGTTGATATATTGCCCCAAATTGTCGCCGTAATCGGGCTGATAGATGCCGCCCTGGCGGAAGCTGTAGTCATAGGCCCAGACGTGGCCCCAAAGGGTGTCATTACAGCGGGGTGAGGCAGTGCGCGGATCGATGATGTCGGCGCGGTTGCCCTGCTCGTCGAAAATCCACTCTTCCGGACAAGAGAGATAATCGCGGTCCTTGCGCTGGAGAAATTCGTAGCGGGAGTAATCGAGTGAGGCGAGGAGGTGCCCGTTTCCGAAATCCTTGCCCCAGGTTCCACTCAGACGGTACTGTTCGCCCGCACCCTCGAAGGGCAGGGAAGCGAACGCATCGAGTTCGATCCCATCGGTGTCCTTCTTGGTGATGAGATTGACCACACCCGCCACAGCGTCAGAACCGTAGACGGACGAAGCGCCGGTCTTCAGGATTTCCACCTGTTCCACGATCGACTGCGGAAGAACATTGAGATCGAATGCGGCAACCGCGCCGCGTGTGCCGGCCGGACCGGCACGGCGACCGTTCAACAGCACCAATGTACGATTCGCGCCGAGGCCGCGCAAAGAAATCGTTTCCGCGCCGACACCGCCGTCTGTGACAAATGCGCCGGAAATCACTGACGTGATCTGTGCCGAACCGGAAGCAATGGGCGAGCTCTGCAGCATTTCTGCGGTGCTGAACTGACCACGCGCCTGCGACAGCTCAGGGCTGATGATGGTGATAGGATCGGGGCTGTTGAATTCCGTGCGACGAATGCGCGAACCGGTGACAATAATCGCGCCGCCATCGTCTGCAGCTTCCACTGCACTTTCATCATCGACGACAACGGGCTCTTCGCTTTCGTCCTGAGCGAAAACCGGCTGCGCCACCAGGGCGATCGAAAGCGCGATCGGCGCCGTGGCGTTCTTCAAACGGGTCTGGATCTTCACGGATATGGTTCCCATCTTTTGCCGGCTGACCCCGGCGAGTGTCCCTGAGAAAATGGCCGGTCGCTGTTCATTGCACAGACGGTCGAGCCGTTAGCGTGATGCCGGTTACTGACCTGCGTGAAGGTAAAGTTGGTTTCAATTAAAATTATGTTGCGGCGCATGATTCTGGCCGCGTCTGTTGCAATTTCGTTACAGGTGATATCGGATGGTTCCTTCGCTTGCTCCTTTTCCGCTTGGGTTGCGCCGGAAGGCAGCGCTAAGGCCCGCCACAATCGGCAACGCGCTTAACTCGAAGGTTTCGAGGTCGCGCGCAGGCAGCGGAAAGGCACATACATGAAAGTGGATTCATCGATCAGCGCCGTGGTGACGGGCGGCGCTTCGGGTCTCGGCGAAGCGAGCGCGCGGGCGCTGGCTGCGAAGGGAGCGAAAGTGGCCCTGTTTGATCTCAACGAAGAGCGCGGTGAACGAGTTGCCGGGGAAATCGGCGGAGCTTACTGCAAGGTCGATGTGTCGGACGAAGGTTCCGTCGACGCCGGCTTCGAAAAAGCCCGTGCGGCTCATGGGCAAGAACGGGTGCTGGTGAACTGTGCCGGTATCGGAACAATCGGCAAGACCACGCGCCGGGACAAGGAAACCGGCGAGATCAGCCACCTTCCGGTCAGCCTCTTCGTCAAGACGCTTCAGGTCAACCTGGTTGGCACCTTTCAGTGCATCGCCAAGTCGGCCGCCGGAATGATGACGCTAGAAGGACTGAAGGATGGCGAGCGGGGCGCGATCGTCAATACGGCGTCGGTCGCTGCGGTCGACGGGCAGATCGGTCAGGTTGCCTATTCTGCGTCCAAGGGCGGCGTGGTAGGGATGACTCTGCCGATTGCCCGTGACCTCATGAGCGAGGGCATCCGCGTGAACACGATATTGCCGGGCATTTTCGATACGCCGCTTCTCGCAGGCCTGCCGGAACCGGCGCGCGAAAGCCTGGCGGCGGCCATTCCATTCCCCAAGCGGCTGGGGCACCCGGAAGAATATGCATCCTTGGTGCTGACCATGATCGAAAACGGTTACTTCAACGGCGAACACGTCCGTCTCGACGGGGCGATCCGCATGGGGCCTCGCTGAGCTCCGATCATGGCGCCGGAATGGACTTTGGGCGTTATCGGCGGCTCGGGCCTGCACGACCTGCCCGGCCTTGAGGATGCCCAGCAGATTCCGGTAGCCAGTGCCTTCGGAGATCCATCGGGGCCGGTCAGGCTCGGGCGCATCGGGCCGGTGAAGATAGTCTTCATGGCTCGCCACGGCGACGGGCACCAGCTGCCGCCGTCATCTGTTAACTATCGGGCAAATATCGACGTCATGAAGCGATGCGGGGTTACCGATCTCGTGGCGCTGTCTGAGGTCTGGCCGCTTTCGGAGGATCTCGCCTCTGGCGACTTCGCTATTGTCGACCAGTTCATCGACCGGACCACGAGTCGTGAGGGAAGCTTCTTCGGGCCGGGAATTGTCGCTCATGTGCCGCTTGCCGAACCGGTCTGCGATCGCCTTGCCGGCTATGCCGCCAAGGCCGCCAGGAAGGTGGGCAGCTCCGTGCACGAGCGCAGCTGTTACGTGGCGGTTGAAGGACCGCAATCCCCAACCCGGGCGGAAAACGAACTCTATCGAAGCTGGGGTGGCCAGGTGGTGGGCATGACGGGGATGCCGGAGGCTCGGCTGGCTCGGGAAGCCGAGCTGCCATATTCGCTTGTGGGAATGGTCACTGGCTATGGCTCCTATTCTGCGGGCAGCACGGACATTGCTGGGGCGTCGACCCATGAAAATTCCGAGCGTGCGCGAAAGCTGGTCTCGACTTTGGCCAAGTCGCTGCCCGCCAAGCGCAAACCGAGCCCAATAGACACCGTACTCGAGGGGGCGATAGTGACGCCCCGTGAACAATGGGATCGTGCGGCGGCACTTCGGCTGGAGGCGGTGGCCGGCCGTTTGCTCCGCAACGGGACAATTTCAGCGGAGTGAATCACTCACAAACGCGAAACTGCTGCTTGCCAAGGGGTAGGCAAGGAAATTAGGGTTGAGGGATCATGAACCAGTCCACGCGCCTCGCAGACTTCCTTCCATACCAGCTTTCGGTGACATCGAACGCCGTTAGTGGGCGCATATCGCAGGAATACCGGGAGCGCTTCGGTCTCAATGTTCCGGAGTGGCGGGTCATGGCCGTGCTCGGAGATGCCGGCACGCTCACGCAGCGCGAACTCACCGAGTTCACCCTGATGGACAAGGTCGCCGTCAACCGCGCCTGCAAGGTGCTGGAAGAGCGGGGCCTTGCTGCACGCAAGCCGAACGACCGGGACGGCCGGTCGCATCTTCTTGAGCTGACCGATGCGGGCCGGGAAATGCATGGAGCGATCATGCCTTTGGCCCTGGAAATGGAGCGCCGCCTGTTTTCGACCTTCAGTGAGGAAGAACGCCAGGCATTCCGCTCGTTGCTGGCCCGCGTGAAGGAGGAGGTCCGCGATCTCGATGCCGAGGGCATCGATAGCGGCAATTTCGGCGCCTAGACAGAAGTGACCGGAGAATTGCGGGCGCCCACCTGCGTGGCGGACGCCCGAATATCCTGACCGCTTACATCCCTCAGCGGTTGATGAAGGTGTCGCTGATCGAACAGGCCGCCGGTCCGAGGATCACGATGAACAGCACCGGCAGAATGAAAAGGATCAGCGGAACGGTCATGATCGCCGGCAACCTCGCTGCCTTTTCTTCCGCGCGCATCATGCGTTCGTTGCGGAATTCCGCGGAAAGCACACGTAGGGCGGATGCCAGCGGCGTACCGTAACGCTCGGTCTGGATCATCGTGGTGACCACGCCGCGCACGGCGTCGAGGTCGACACGCCAGGCGAGGTTGTCGAAAGCCTGCTTGCGCTCGTTGAGGAAGGAAAGCTCGATCGCGGTCAGCGCGAATTCCTCACCCAGTTCCGGGTACGCCCGGCCCAGTTCCTTGGCGACCCGATTGAATGCCGCATCGACGGTCAGGCCTGCTTCCGCGCAGATCACCAGCAGGTCCAGCGCATCGGGAAGACCCTTGCGGATCTCCGCCGTGCGCTTGCTGATCTGATTTTGCAGGAAGACATCAGGTCCCTTGTAGCCCGCAATAACGGCGCCGGCGAAGGCGGCAAACTTCTTGAAGCTGCCCCAATCCGGAAACATATCAACCAAGTAGATTGCGGTGCCGGCGGTCACGCCAAGCACGATGGGCAGAACAAGCCGCGCAAGGATGACGAAGACCGCCATTTCCTTGTTGCGATGACCGGCCTGGGCCAGCTTCTGCTGGGCCTGGGCGATCTGGCTCGCCTGAAGGACGTTCAGGCTCTGAAGCGTACCTTTTACGCGATCGGTGGCCTCGGTCCGGCGAACGACGCTTTGCCGTTTGCGAGAGGCGGACTTGATTATGCCGGCCTTCAGTTCTTCGCGGCGCTCGTTAAGCGCCTTTACCCGCTTGGCCATCGGGTCCTTCACAGTCACCGCGGCATAGATCGCGAACACGGTGGCCATGGCGGCGACCCCGGCGAGAATCGAGCCTACGAGGACGACGTCGAAGCCGAGTAGAGTGGGTCCTGGCGTCGGATTTATCATGATACTGCCTACTCTCGCTCAGATTTCGAAGCTGACCATCTTGGCCATGATGAAGGCGCCAATGCTCATCCAGACCATTCCGCCCAAACCTGTCACGATCAGCCGGTCGTCAGTGAAAAAGCCGCCGAGATAAGTGGGGTTGATCCAGTAGATCATGGCGAAGACGATGAATGGCAGCGAGCCCACGATATAGGCCGAAGCCTTCGATTCAGAGCTCATCGCCTTGATCTTGAGCTTCATCTGCGCGCGTTTGCGAAGTACGTCGGCGAGGTTGGAAAGCGTCTCGGCCAGATTGCCGCCCGTCTCTCGCTGGATCGCCAAGGTAATGACGAAGAACTGGAACTCGGGCGTGCCCAGCCGGTCAGCCGTTTCCTGCAGCGACTCCTCCATCGTCCGGCCGATCTTGATCCGCTCGACCGCGCTCTTGAATTCCTCGCCCAC